>JASJEE010000002.1 GCA_030064835.1 Microcoleaceae cyanobacterium MO_207.B10
TTGTTCTGATGGTTGGTCGAGGCTGAGTGTGAAGACTGCTGGTTGTCCTTCGGTGACTTGGGTGTCGTTGATGCTGATGTTGGGGGGGTTGTCGTTGTCGATGATGGTGCCTTCTGCTTCTCCATCATTAATTAGTGCTTTGGTAGGATTAAATAATTGAACGATGAAACTTTCATCTCCTTCATAAATTTCATCTTCTTCTATCGCTATGGTAACAGTGGCTTCAGTTTGCCCTGTTGGTATAGTCACAATACCACTGCTTGCTAAATAGTCACTACCTGCTATTGCAATATCATTGTTAGTAGTATATTCTACGGTAATATCTCCATCGACACTTCTAGACTTATCTAAAGTTACTGTAAATGTAGCAAGTCCTTCACTTTCATTAACGGTGACATCGTTAATAGAAATTTCAGGAGCTGAGTCAAACTGAAAACCACTCAAAAGACCAGAACCATGTACTCCCAAAGATGTTTCATTCCCTTTAGGTTTAGCATCTTCTCCATCACGGTAGGATATCTTTAAAGTATCAATAATTGTGTCAAATACAATGTTTACATTACCATTATTGCTATTATTGTTAGCATCTTTTCCAACTATACCTTTAGCAATATAACCATCTAATAAATTAAATGTTGAATTTTCTGGATCATCGTCGTTACCATTTGTAAAACTGGTAGGCAATATCAACTCATTGTTAAAAAAACTTTGAACTTTGATATCGTCCTGCCAGTTTCCGATCACAGGCGACCCATCGACATCAAATATAGAAAATGCACTATAGGCAATAGGTTTACTAAATTCTATAACTAGGCTAATTTCAGGTCTTGTTGTTGCATCTTCTGTCAATATATTGACAAATAAATTTTCTTCTTCCTTGCCACCAGTGAATTTTTTGGAGTCATTAACTTCTACCAGTTTTACACCAGGCTCAATTTCAAACTGAAAGGTGAGATCAATTCCACTATTATCTAAATTCTGAAATATTACTGGGGGATTTGGATAGGGTGAATCTGCACTTGTAGCTAGACCGGAATATTCATCAGGCCAATCTAACTCGGCCCAATCTATGACTGCTATCAACACATACTTATATCTCTCTATTGCCTCCATTTCAAATACAGGAGGCAGATCAAATTTGCTTGTTGTAATTTCTAGATGCCAATCTCCACCTAAAGCACTATTACCTATCGGTTTGGCTGAAGCTGCTATTTCTGCTCTAGTTAGTTGGTGTAGTTGTGTGATGAACTCAGCCCCTTCATTACCCTGGGCAACATGACATCCATACAAAAGCAGATGAGAAACTGACCAATTTTGTAGTTGTTTTGCGTAATTTTTAATTGTATTCAGGTTCAGTTTACTATTGCCTAAATATAGGCAACCTGGTGAACCATGAGAAACAATGTGTATAGAGGAGATAGTAGTGTATTTTTCTAAGGTTTCTGTAATTTGCTCAATACCATCTCTATCGGCTTTAATAATGACTAATTCTATTTCTGACAACACTCCATTAGCAAGGATTTGATAATCTTTTACTTTGGAGTCAATAAATACAATTTGTTGTTGTTTTTTAAATTTCTTAGTAAAGAAGTTAGATATTTTCCTGGATTGACAAGTAGATCTATCCCTGATATTACTTACTGTATACATGGTAGAGGTCTCCAAATGTAGATGTGGCTGATTAATTGTCTGTTAAAATAAAAACTTGTTAGGGTTTTTCGTAAATTTATACCTAAAGTAAGAGTGAAAATTTTATTGTTAACACTAAGTAAGTTTTTATTTGCAGTTTTAACTACGTACTAATACTATAGTTATGCATCCATATTGGCACAGTTTTTTTGAAATTGCCAAGATTATTAGAGTCCCAATATCATATCTTTACTAAATCTTTAAAAACACAGTCAATTTAATTTTTTAGGCGTTGCTGAAATGTAATGGTAAGTAGCTGAAGGTAAAATTGAAAAACTTATGTTTGACGTTGATACTTAATCTAAAAATCATTACCATTCAGCAACGCCATTTTTTAAGTAAATCGGTATATACTTACTAACTTCTATATTTTCAAGGTTTTTGATAGAATAGAGTTGTTGGGAAAACACATTTTATTAGCCTTCTTAAAGATTATAAAAAGTTACAGAAGATTACTCTGTGTAATCTCCTGAAAAAGTATATTTATTTAATGTAAGTATGATTGATTTTGGAATTAAGTATCTATGAAGAGGTTGTTAACCGTTTTCTCATAGATTCAGCGCGTCTTTTGGCAGTGTCATTTTCGGGGTCATATTTTAGAGCTGACTCATAAGCTTCTAATGCCTGAGCGGTTAATTTTTTCCGTTCATAAGCGTGGCCTAAATTGTTATAAGCAGTTACATAGTTTGGCTCTGCTTTTAAAGCCTCTTTGTATTGCCTAATAGAAATGTCGTATTGTTCTTGAGCAAAGTAAGCAAAACCAAGGGCGTTATATATTTTGGAAATATATTCCCCGCTTTCTGAATCTTTTACTCTGATAGCTTTTTGCAACAGTTCAACTGCTTGAACATATAATTTTTTTTCTAAATAAATACTACCAAGGTCATAATATTCTTTTACTGTTCCTTTTTCTTTGGTCAATTTGTTTTTTAACCGAGAAAGCTTGGTTTCTGTTTTTCTGGTCTTGGTAATTTGGAGAATTACGAATATAGCGGTTCCAGACAATAAAAGTAGCAATATTAACAGGTAAACAATTGGTAGATTTTCACTCATAATCTTTTCCTAGAGCCTAGATTTAGTTCAAGTTTTATCTCTAGAATAACAGAGTTTGTACCTTAGTAAAATAATTGGAGCCAACAAAATTATCTATAGTAGCAATCTTTCTCAGTTAGCACTCTTCCTATGGTAAGAAACTGATTAATTACTATTCTCAACTTTAGATAGCTTGAGAATTAGATAGCTTGAGAATCAAAATTAAGGTATAGCAATTCCCATATTAGGTGAGGTACACTCATTCGTTTGTTTGAGGGAACAGGGAACGCGGAACGGGAAAAGGAAACAGGGAATAAAAGACAATAAAGATAAATATACCTCACGAGCTTGAGAAACGCTATATTGTTTTTCTCAAACAAATTGAGTCGATTTCAGTGAAGCTGTTTTCACTGTAAATTAGCTCCAATAATTAAATTATTACTGGAACTAAAATAATCTTTATTTATATGACAAAGGTTTATTGATTATTGTCTATTTACTTACAATCTTTTTGTGAAACTTATAATTTGTCAACTAGTCCCACGAAGCCATAAAACTAATACCATTTTGATAAAAAATCGCTGCATCTAACAGTTCTGTCTAATCTAATAAATATATTTGAATATCTCTATTTTGTCACTTTAGGTAGAGAATAAATACTACTAAAGTTGGAACCAAGTTTAACTAACTAAATCTACCCTAATCAGTTTCCATAAATATAAATTGCCATCGTTTAAAATACTCAATGTTACTAAGTCAAAAAATACGCTTAAGATAACACATCTTTGAATATACAGAAAATTAGGGGATTAAGGAGCCAGTGGCAGTGGCAAAACTATTTTTTTTAAGCTCTCTCTAGTACCTAAGATGCTATTAAAAGTCATAGTTTTTCTTTGCTTCGTGTACTCCCTACATCCTCTAGTTTGATCATCCTTTGGCTTGACCTGCCAATTCTACCACTTTCGCAAAAGTTTCTGGATCTAAGACTGCTAGCTGTGCCAACATTTTGCGGTTAATTACAATATTGGCCTTTTTCATATTGCCAATCAATTGACTATAGCTCATACCCTGTTGGCGAGATGCAGCATTGATCCGGGTAATCCACAAACGACGAAAGTCCCGTTTGCGTTTCCGGCGATCGCAATAAGCATTGCGTAAAGCTTGCATTACTCTTTGGTTAGCGACCCGAAACAGTTTTGACTGCGCACCTCTCATCCCTTTTGCTAGTTTGAGAATTTTTTTACGGCGTTTACGGGCTACATTACCTCGTTTTACTCTCATTTTTTTTCCTCTAAAATATTGATTTACATATAATTTACATATATGGCAGCATTAAGCGTACATTTTCTTCGTTAGTCTCGTGGACAAGAGCCATTTTAGAGAGACGACTTTTACGCTCGGAGCCTTTGTGCTGTAACAAATGACTCTTGAATGCCTTGCGACGTTTAATTTTACCACTGCCTGTGGCTTTAAAGCGCCTAGCTGCTGATTTGCGAGTTTTCAGTTTTGGCATGGACTTTTAGTAATTCGACACAAGCTTTTATAATACCACAATTTTTGGTATAATCAAAACTTTGAGTTTATATCTTCCTATAACTATAAAAATATAATTAAGATTAAACCTCTGGCAAACAGAGTTAAGCCTTATGCCATTATTCTTGGAGTATATAATATTAGCCTGGGACTTTGAACTTTGACGTGGCGACAACCTTGTGATACAAAATCCGGCTAGACCGCTTCGCTCTTGATTAATGGGTGAAGTTCTTGAAATTAAAATCACTATAGGGTAATTGTACTAAATGTTTAGTCTTCCTAGCAAAATCGAGGCAATTTTATACCTTAAGGGACAACCTCTTTCTATTTCTGAGATTGCTGAGATTGCCAAATGCGATCGCGCTGAAGTAAAAGATGCTTTAATTGAGTTAATGTCTGAGTATGCCCATCGGGAAACTGCTTTGGAAGTTGTTGAAACAGAAAAAGGCTACAACCTGCAACTGAAAGAAATTTTTGCTGAATTGAGCGAAAGTTTAATTCAACCGGAGTTGGGAGTAGGGGCGTTGAGGACTTTAGCAGCGATCGCTCTTAAAGGAGGTATTGCCCAACCAGAATTAATAGATATCCGTGGTTCGGGAGCTTATCAGCACGTCCATGAACTGGTGGATCTGGGGTTTGTGCGTAAACGTCGTCAACGGGAAGCTCGTTCTTATTGGCTACAGGTTACAGATAAATTTCACCAATATTTCCAACTAGACCAACTTCCCCATCAATTATCACTTAATTTTAATAATTTGGCTGCTGAAGATGAAAATGAGCATTCGGATACAGCTTGAATTTTGCCATTGTGGGAGTCTATAAATATACATCTCCGGAAAAGAGAGAGTAGGGAGCAGAGAGCAGGGAGCAGGGAGCAGGGAGCAGGGATTAAGAATTTATGTTTTATTTATGATAATTGATTTGATGTTTTCTTATTAAAGATGTCTAATGAGTAAACAATCCTATTTCAGTTGTCATATTCTGGTCGTAGGGACGAATGGCCATTTCTCTCACAGGAGTTAGTCGTCATAATTTTAGAGTTTTTTAGTTAAAATTAGCTGTTCTGAAATTTGTCACAATATATTTAGGATTGCTATAGTTATTTAAGGTCTTTTGCTTGATAAATTTCATGGTTAAATTTGACAATATAGAAATTCGTTCGTGACTTATAAAAAATTACTAATCAAATATAGATAAAAAACTGAAACGATTTTATCGGGACCCCATTGCTTGTTGTTTTTAAAACTATTAATGAATAAAAAAGAGCTAAGACTCGCACTTTTGCAAAAACGTCAATCTATGTCTGAGGCAGAATGGAAAGCAAAAAGTAATCTTATTTGCCACCATTTGCAAAATTTCTCCCACTTCCAAACAGCAAAAACTGTCTTGGCTTACTTTAGTTTTCGTCAAGAACCAGACCTACAATTACTATTTACAAATCCTGGAGAAAATTCTTTTTTTTATAATAAAGCTTGGGGTTTTCCCCGGTGTGTGGGAAAATCTTTATCTTGGCATATTTGGCAATGGGGCAATCCTTTACAAAAAGGTGCTTATGGTATTTTAGAACCAGATGTTAATTCACCAATATTAGAATCATCAGCAGTAGATTTAATCTTAGTTCCGGCTGTGGCTTGTGACGTAAATGGTTATAGATTAGGTTATGGTGGGGGCTTTTATGACCGAATGCTAAATTCTACAGAATGGGCATCAAAACCAACTATAGGAATTGTGTTTGAATTTGCTTATTTACAACAGTTACCTATAGATTCTTGGGATAAACCTTTAAATGGGGTTTGTACTGAAAATGGTGTTCATTTGATGGTTTAAATATAATTTTGCTATTAAATTATCTGACTTAATCTTGAATTTAAGATTAGATAATTGCAGATAAAATTTTTGGCATAGCAAGCAAAATTATGTTAAGTTTTAAAGTCAGAAAATTATTGTATGGTGGTATTCTACTATTTGTAGGATTGTTATTACCATATAAGCAGATATTTGTCAATAATCAGACATTAGCAATTGAGTTACAGGATGGCACTGTATATTTTGCCGAACCGCCACGCCTAGTCAAAGCGGTTACTACCCGTAGCGAAACCTATGTCTGGAGCGCAACTTATTATTTTACTCTGAGTTTATCCCCTGATGCGGGAGTCCCACTCGAACGGGTGAGTATTACCAAAACTGAGGGCGGGGGCAAGATTCGGTATAACCCAGATCAAACAATAGCTTTTGAAGGAACTCATCGAGATAAAGGTCAAAAGTTGACAGTAGGGGAAGTGGCGATCGCTGAGGATGCAGATACAGTCTCAGTTACCTTCAACCCACCATTAGCTCCGGGACAAACGGTGACAATTGGTTTACGTCCGGTGCGTACTCCTAAATATGGTGGTATTTATTTGTTTGGGGTGACTGCTTTTCCGGCGGGAGAAAAATCTCACGGTCATTTTCTTGGTTATGGTAGACTACATTTTTATGATGGTTCCGATCATTACGATTAAGCTTTATATTTGGTAAATAGATAAACGATAAAGAGAAAAGTGAAAGCAGTTATTTTATTATCAGGAGGATTAGATTCCTCAACGGTTTTGTATCAGGCAAAGGCTGATGGTTGCGAATGTTATGCGATTTCTTTTGACTACCAACAACGTCATCGTCGAGAGTTAGACTCAGCAAAAAAAATTGCTGAGAGTGGGGGAGTAGCGGAACATCATGTGGTGAATTTCGATCTGAGACTTTGGGGTGGATCTGCTTTGACTGATAATCAAATTGATTTACCAAGCGATCGCTCCCTGGCAGAAATGTCGGAAAATATTCCAATAACTTATGTTCCGGCGCGGAATACTATTTTTATGAGTTTTGCCCTCGCTTATGCGGAAGCATTAAATGCGAGTCGAGTTTATATTGGGGTAAATGCTCTAGATTATTCTGGTTATCCTGACTGTCGTAGTGACTATATTCAGGCAATGCAGGAAGTGTATAGACTGGGAACAAAACAGGGGAGACAGGGAGAGGCGATCGCTATTATTTCTCCACTGATAGAGATGAAAAAAACTGAAATTATTCAATTGGGGAATAGTTTGGGGGTACCTTGGGAGGAAACTTGGTCATGTTATGCAGGGGGAGAAAAAGCTTGTGGTGTTTGTGATTCTTGTCGGTTGCGGTTGGCTGCTTTTCAGGATTTGGGGTTAAGCGATCCATTGCCTTATGTTCAGAGAATGGGTTAACTTTTGCTGGTAAGATCGGGTTTGTTTTGATTTTAGATAATATTGATGCTCTTTTTTTCTATTGGCAGGTATTCTACAATAGACATCTCCAATAATAAAAAATCAAATCAATTATCATAAAGAAAATATCAATTATTTCTCCCTGCTTCCTGCTCCCTCTTTTCGGGAGAGTTCTAATAACTTCAGGTTATTGATTATTTAAAATCAAAGGCGAAAAAAATGGAAACCCTATTAGGCGTTTGTTTAGGTATCGGCTTAAGTGCAGCTTGTGGCTTTCGGATATTTGTGCCCCCACTGGTGATGAGTATTGCTGCTCAATCTGGACATTTAGAATTATCACAGGATTTTACTTGGATGGGGACTCCAGTAGCAACAGTGGCTTTTGGAGTGGGCGCTGCTGTGGAGGTTGCTGGTTATTATATTCCTTGGGTAGATGAGCTTCTGGATATTATTGCAACTCCCACAGCAGTTATTGCCGGAAGTATAATTACAGGTTCTTTTGTCAGCGATCTGAGCCCAATGTTACAGTGGACTATTGGGGTAATTTTAGGTGGGGGTGCTGCGGGAACAGTTCAGGGGTTGACAGATATGACTCGGTTAGCTTCGACAAGTCTTACAGGAGGATTGGCAAATCCTGGGGTTTCGACAATGGAGCTACTGAGTTCTACAGTATTGTCTATTTTAGCAATATCTGTGCCAGTATTAGCTGCTTTAATTGTAATTTTGGTAATCGGGTTACTTTTATCGGCCGTGAAAGCTTTGCATCGTCGGTTGAAGAGAAAAAGTAGCTCAGAGATACCCACTCAAATCCAATAAAACCTGGATATTTTATCGACAAAAAATTGTAGTGGACTGACACACCTTCCTTAAATGGTGCATTAGAAAATGGGGAGATGGGGAGATGGGGAGATGGGGGGATGCGGTGTCAGTTATACAAAAACAGCTGCACAGTTTTAGCTGTGTCGGTCTACTAGAAACAAAAATCTATTTCTTTGTTTTTCCGATGATTTAACCACACCCCACACCCCACACCCCACACCCCACACCCAAGATTGATAATATTTGTAGCAAACATTGATCAATTTGGTATTATGAGGCACACAGCTAGCGGTCAAGATGCCCGCACTACAAGAGATTCAATTCATGCCTTGTACATCATAATCCCGAAG
The DNA here is from genome assembly GCA_030064835.1 of Microcoleaceae cyanobacterium MO_207.B10. Lineage (GTDB taxonomy): Bacteria > Cyanobacteriota > Cyanobacteriia > Cyanobacteriales > Microcoleaceae > JASJEE01. The sequence goes on from JASJEE010000002.1 coordinate 8,651, forward strand.
TATATGATAAATGATCAAACGCTTGACATCCTTGTTCTGTCAGGACTTTAAACTAAGATGCGTTTGCCCTGGTATCAACCCTAGTTTGATAGCGACTGGGTTAGTCAAAACTCAACGATAATCTCTATTTAAGGTTAGCTGAATAAAGCCAGGAGTTAGGATAGCTAAGGCTTCAGAGCTTTTTATCTTCAATTTATCTACTAGTTATTGGCCTCAAAATAGTGAAATTTGCTGCTGAAATTCCAGAAAATTGATGCACATAAAATGCCCGAAACTGTCGCCTCTTCCCACCATCTCCGCGTCTGGTGCGTCTGGTGCGTCCCCGTGTCCTGCCCCTACCAACCAATTTTTTCAGCAGACCCTATTTACTGTTACGCTTTAATCTAGAGACTAAACCAAACAAACCTAAAATAGCAATGCTTGCTGTTGAGGCAGGTTCAGGAACTGATTTAGTTGGTAAGTCAGTTAGTTCAGTTAATCGATAAAAATCTCCAGTCGCTTCTAGCAAAACTCCCGCAGTTCCATCAGAAAAGGTGAAGAAACGTGGATCGGCTCGTCCGCCCGCCAATTCCAATAGCGATGTTTCATTTAACATCGAATCAAAAAGATTAACCCGAAAAACTGGAACATTTTTATCTGTAAGTGGTGCAGTTGTTGCAAACACTTCACTCCGGGAAAGATCGCCGAATAGTGAAGATATCAAATCAAAAGATAATGAACTAACAACAGGGCCACTAACAGCAGCAAAGTTTGCCCCTTCTCGCCCAAATTGGGCAAAGGGTTGTAGAAAACCTGATTCGGGTTCTGGAGCATTTGCAACTGCTATCGGCGCTGGTAGATCCAGGGCAAGACCTGAACCTATGTAGAAAGTACCTTCGCGGGCTAACCCATCAGGATTACGTCCCCAGCCAAAGTTCTCAATTTCGTCTGTATTGTACAAGTCCAAAAAAGATACAAAGTTAACTTCCTCAGCAATAAAGCTACCGATATCAGCAAAGCCAAGTAAACTGGGTTCATCTAGCGTTGAATCAATAATTTGGAAGTGCTGGACATTCCTCACACCTTTTGCGGCAACTTCAAACGATCCGTTGTCAGGGTTCACAATCAGAATTTTGCTCAGGTGAGAGTCATCATCTTGTGGGGCGAATCTGCCATCCAAACCAAAGGGAAGCGCATCTCCAGTCGCAAACAATAAACGACCATCTGGTAATACTTCTAATGCTCCCCCAACATGACCGCCGATAATTTGGGTTTCAAAGGCAGCGATCGCTTGCGGGTTCAAGAGCTTCTCCCCATCAAAATCGTATTCGTACATCACCTGGAAGTGTGACGGTATGAGCCGATACACGTCAGGTACTGGCCCATCAGGTGTTTCCCCAGGAAGCGGGTCTGGGAGGGTATATGTAGAATTTTGGCCGACTAATTCGGCTGGGACTGTAGAGGATGTATAGACTACAAAAACTTTGTTACCAGCAGCATTGGCAGCGACGTTGAGAATTGATTGTCTATTATCCAGTGTGAGTCCTGCTGGTGCCTCATCAATTTGAAGAACCTCAGATATGTTATTGGTATCAACGCGATAAATAGCATCGTTCTGATCCAGCAAGAATAGCTCCTCTCCCACAGGTACTGGCGACCCTAAATTGGGAACATCGCCAAAGAAACCAGGCCCAAGTACAAATGGCATCGTGCCCACATAATCTAGTTTAACGTTCAAATCTGAGTCACTAACGAGGTCTGGAGCTAATTCTATAGCAGTAGCTGCCGTACCTGAAACTAAAAAAGTACCTGCAATGGCAAGCACATTGGGAACAAATTTTTTGAGCATAGAAAACTTTAGTGAACTGACTGCAAATATTTTAGTCAGATTGTTGATCGCTTTCTATTTTGATGTCAATGGTAAACAGTCAACTTCATCAAATCTTCATATAAGAAGGCGGAAATATAAGCTTCGTGTCTCTAGCTAAAGCGTTGTCAAGTTTTGTCAATAAAATATATAAAGTAGTTCAGAGATAGCCACTAAAACTCAATAAAATTTGGATATTTTATCGACAAGAAATGGTTGATAGAATTAGATTTATGATCGGTTTGGACATAGTTAAATTTTACCTCTAACCTCTCGCCTAGACTGGAGGCTAAACCTTAAAGCTTCTAACTTTGGTTTGGAAAGTTTGATATAATGCAGTATTAAATATCTAGATTATATAGTTAACATGACTCAACCAATATTATCAATTGTAGTACCCACAAGGGAAGGAATTCCTGAATATTGGCTCGAAAGTTTTTTAAAAATTAATGGAGATGTGGAGTTAATTTTAGCTCATCCTCCAGGAATGAAAAAAATCCCAATTAGCGACCCTCGACTACAGCAAATAAATAGTTCTTTTCGAGGGGAAATTATTCAAAGAATGACGGGGCTAATGAATGCTTCGGGAGAATATGTTTTGACAGTAAATTGTGATGAACTTCTACATCCGGATATTGCTGAAATTACTCGAAAATATTTTACTAAGTTTCCTGATAGTTGGGTTTTAAGACTTAATCGAAAAGATGTTAAATATGGTGATGAAGCTAGTTTAAAATCGCCTTGGAAATCAGTTTATCATGTTGATGAAATGAATACTTGTGGTGTCAGGACGGGCGACCAAAACTTACAAAACCAGCCAAATTATATGGTGGAAATACCGATAGCTCCTTTACATAATAAATTCGACCCGTTATGTATGGTGAGAGGCAGAAAAGATCATCAAGGATGGCATACAGAAAATTTTGATAAAAAGGTTTGGAAAAATGAAATGGTACAAGCAACTTTGGCAGATATTAGAGATGCGATGATTTTGTCTGGACCGTTCAAATATTTTCCTTTTTGGTGTCTGGATAGGTTATTAGGGCTTTCGATTCAAGCAAAGTATTATGAGCCAGGAAAAATCATCGGTCATAAGTTGCCTAAGCCAGAACAAATTAGAATTGAAGATAATCCGCCTGAATATAGAAGAACTAAAAGATTTTATGTATTTGCGGAACTTTTGTTACTGAAAAATAACCCTCAATACGGCTATATTTGGAATTTAATTATAGGTCAATTTGCAGATATTCCTATAAGAGCAGTTGCTTCTATTCGTCGGCGCTTATCTAACAAAAAAATGCAGAAAATTACGAATGGATAAATCGGCAAATAATTCAAATAAATTTATGATTTAATGGGTGTAATACCATTTTTATAAAATGCTACATTGCTTGGTTATAGGTTTTAGGTGGTAGGTCTTAATAGAAGAAGTGTAAATGTTCCGATCCGAAGGGCAGATAATTTGTAACAAGATTTTTTGAGTTCGGTGTAAGATAGAGTGCATAAATAGTGAATAAATTGGGAACTCAATCATTATTGGGTTCCTATTTATTTATCTCCAACTAAACCGGAAATGGGAATAGATAATTTGTAGTCATACTTTAAGATCGATGGTATTTTTCATAACTATCTAATACTAATTCACTGTTGCAGATGTCACAAATAGTGACGTTCCTAATGATGTAAAATAATTGCTGGCAATTACTATTTGATGCCATAAAATCTAACTTTTAACTCCCGCGGAGGCGGGGACAAGCTTTTGTGAAACGGTATGAGATACCATGAATTTATCAGATCCCTAAATTTTACAGAGGAATTCTGCCATGGCTAATAGAGCTGAAACTATCAAAGATATTATTGAAAAGCGTCGCCCCCTTGCCCAAAATATTGAAACTACGGAAGCAAGTCTTAGGGAGCTTACCTCAGCCCTACAGGCCCTCGAATCTCAGCGCAATCAATTAATCACAAAGCTTGAAGAACCAACGCTTCGGGGTAAGTTGGCCGAAATAGATTTTTTGACCCTACACCTGAAAATTGCCACTGAGTCGGAGGCGTTGGCAAAACTTAAGGTGCGTTTTTCCCGCGATACTCTGAATATTGGCGTTGTGGGGCGTGCTAGGCAAGGTAAAAGTCGTCTGTTACAAAGCTTAACGGGCCTAACAACTACAGAAATTCCAGACGGCGATCGCCAACATTGTACGGGTGTCCGTAGCACTATTCGTCATAACCCTGGCGTTACAACTTATGGGGAGGTCTGGTTTCATTCGGAGCGATCGTTTATGGATGAGGTTATTGCCCCTTATTATGAAAAGCTACGTCTAGGGGCTAAACCAAAGACTTTGGCTGAGTTTGCTTCTCAAAAGTTACCGTCCCTACCGCCAGAATTGCCTGGATATGCTGAACCGGGTGCGATGTACGAACATTTGAGTCGATATCACACAAATATTGATAAATATGTGGGGTTATTAAATTCACCTCCACGGCGTATTTCTAGTAATGAAATTCGGGAATATGTTGCTCAAGATACGCCGGACGGTCAGCGAATATTTTTTAATTATTTGGCAGTTAAAGAAGTTAAAATTACTTGCACTTTTCCTAATACTGAAGTGGGGCAAATTGCTTTAGTTGATATGCCGGGATTAGGTGATACTGGAATTGGGGATGAGGAGCGATTAATTAAAACATTAGGTCAGGATATTGATGCGGTTTTATTTGTGAGAATGCCAAGCGGGAAGGGTGACTATTGGGCAGATGTTGATGTGCGACTTTATGATATGGCTAGGGCGGCAATTGTAGATTTGCCTTTGGATTTATGGTCGTTTATGATTTTGAATCAAACTAATATTAATTCTGCCAATGGTGATAATTTGAATAATTGCCAAGATTTGGCGAATGAGATTGGGAAAAAACATCTTAAGTTGGTGGATTGTATTATTGCTAATTGTGCGGATTTGGAAGGAGCTAATACAAAAATATTAGATCGGGTTTTGGATTATTTGGCAACTAAAATTCAAAGCTTAGATAGAGAATATGCTTCTTCTTGTCAGGAGAGGATGGTACAACTGCAAAAAATTGTGCAAACAGAGATAGAAAAAGCTCGTTTAGTTTTGGTTGGTACTGCTTCTAGTCAAAATGAAATGGGGGTTTTTCTACCTTTATATAATCAGTTTATGAGTAATTTGTCGGTGGGGTTGATGGAGGTGTTGGATAATTTTAAACAGCAGCGGAATGAGGTAGATGAGGACTTTTTTAAACCCCAGGTTGAGGCAGCTATTGCAGCTTGCAAAGAGAATACAGGAATTCCTTGTTTACAAGAGGTTAAGATTAGGCATCGGGAAAAAGGTTCTTGGGAAATTGTTTATGCTGAATATTTGCATAAGATTAGAACTCATTTAACTCGGCATTTTAGTTCAATGGATAGTGGTTTGAAGCAAGTAATAGATGACGCTAAGTATCAGGTAACTCAGGTGTTGGTTGAAGCAGGAAATTTAGGTGGTTTGACTGCTGCACGGGGTTCTAAATTTTTGAAGGTTATGGCTGAGAATAAGGTTTCGCAAGAACAAGGTAATTTACAGAAAGCTTTTGGGAATTTATGGGATTTTGAAATGTCTTATGAGGTGAATTTTCATTATCGAATTAGACAGCATTTGGATGACTTGACTCCTGATGATACTTCTCTACGTTTATCTTCTAAACCTACTGCTGAAGAAGTGCTGGAAAATTTGGAGCAACTGCACCAAGAAACTGTTTATAAATGTCAAGAAGCTTTAGAAGATTTATATGCTGAACCTAAGTTAGCTGTGTTTGCTGCAGTGGAGGAATTTGTCGATCAAGTTTTGCGAGCTGAGGAAGTAAAAAATGAATGGCCCGTGTTTTTATATGAGGTGCGATCGCAAGTTTGGCCTGCTAATTTTAAACCAATGGGAGAGGGTTCTGATACTATTAGGGAATGGCAAAAATTAGTGGAAATAGTTGCTCAAACTAATCAATTAGAATTTCTACAATTTATCAATTATTGAAGAAGGTGGTAGGTGAATTAATAATTAATAATTAATAATTAATAATTAATAATTACAGCATATTTCGCGCTGATGATGTACAAGGCGTGAATTGAAAATCTTGTAGTGCGGGTATCTTGCCCGCAAAGTATGTACCTCATAATACCGAATTGATAAATGTTTGCTACAAATATTATCAATCTTAGGTGTCGGGTGTGGGGTATAGAGTGTGGTTAAATCATAGGAAAAACAAAGAAAAAGGCTGGTTATCAAAGGGATAAAATGGAAAAAAATTATTAATTAGTTAATAGTTGAAGTTTGATTAAGCATAACATTCTTTTTTTTTATTGGTATAACATCGGAAAGCGCTGTATATTATTGATTATTTACTAATTAGTTTATTTGTAACATTCTCTCGCCGGATACCCGCGCGGGTACAAGGTTTATCTTCGTGTATACGGGGATGAGGGCATGGATTTTTTCACACCTGGTATTATTATCATTGACAAAAAAGATTGACACAAAAATCGAGGAATTATTACTACTATGAATGAACTAAAAATTACACTTTTAGGCCCTAGTGCTGTGGGTAAAACTAGCCTATTAACTTCTATGTATGAACAGTTTAAAAGAATCAGTTTTCAGGGAAATTTGCAATTAATTCCAGAGCCAGAAAGTCAGGCTATTCTGAATAAACGTCTCCAGGAATTAAAAAGCATCACAGAAACTTTTAAAGTGCAACCCGGAGCAGGAATTCCGGGTTCTTCTGAGGTACGTTCGTTTATTTTTGATTTAGCTGAACGAGAAAAAAAGCCTTTTTTAAGACTTAATTTTTATGACTACCCAGGAGGTTATATTTCTGATAAAGCTAGCCCCAAAGAAAGAAAATTTGTGAGGGAATTAATGAATGATGCTGCTACAGTTGTGATTGCTATTGATACGCCAGCTTTGATGATGTCTAAGGGAAAATTTAATGAATATGTGAATAAACCAAAACAAATTACGGCGATGTTTAAGGAAGCTTATACTAATATAGCTGAACCTCGTTTAGTAATATTTGCTCCAGTTAAATGTGAGATGGAAATGAGAAAAGGAGAGAGAGCAGCGAAACAATTATTAGAACAGATAAAAAAAGAATATGCTGATTTACTAAACTTTTTATCATCTCCATCTTTAAATTCTCAAGTTGCTGTAGCTATTACTCCGGTGCAAACTTTAGGATGTGTAGTTTGTACAATGATTTCAGAGCCAAAAAAAGATTATTTACCTACTTTTGGGTTTAGGAAAATTAGTCGCGATGCTGAATATAATCCCCAGGATAATGACCAACCTTTACGTTATTTATTGCGGTTTTTATTGAAAATTCACCAGGAGCAACGCACACCTAAATTTTTACAAGCTGTGGTGGGTTGGATGGGTTTAGATGCTCATCTGAAAAATGCCGTAAGTCAGTTTGCTAAGGGTTGTAAAAATACAGGAGGTTTTGCAGTATTACAGGGTCAAGATTTATTATGAATAAGCTGTTAGGTTTTGGTCTAATACCATTTTTATAAAATATTCTTACATTGCTTGGTTATAGGTTTTAGGTGGTAGGTGGTAGGTATTAGGTCTTAATAGAAGAAGTGTAAATATTCCGATTCTATTGAGCTTCTGAATTTTACTGTAATAATATTTTTGAATTTGCTATTCCTTGGTAGATATAGCAATTAGAAATGATTTGTAAAAATGTGAAAAATTCACAAAGGAGATTACTGTGGAAATATATATTGAAAGTCGAGGTTTTTCTCAAGATGATGATTACCGTTGGTTAAAGGTTACTGAACAAAGTCAAACTAGGATAGATAAAGAAGATTTGCCAGGCATTATCCAAAAGGCTAATCAATTAATTGATACTGAGTCTGAGTCGGTAGTTTTAGCTAGGAATAATAATAAATTGCTATTATTAATAACAGGGATTAAGGCTGTCGGAAGAGTTGATTTTGCCGACCGTCAAATTCGGATTGCTGCTGCTTGGTTAATTGCAGATTGTCTGGATAATGAAATAGTTTTACGAATGTTAGCTACTACTGCTTTAAATCCAGAATCAAGACAATATTTAGCAGCAGAAATGAGTCAAGCTGTTAGTTTCGGAGGTGAAACGGGCTTTCAAGTTAATTTTGAGCATATACACAGATTAACTGATGTTAATAAAGCAAAAAATTCAGTGCAAAATAACTTGCCAAGTACAAGTAAAAAAATTGCCAAACTTTCACCAAAGCGCCAAGTAGAATTAGTGTCTGAACTCCTACAATATCGCTTACCTACTCAAAAGGGTTTAATAGTAGTTGTGACGGGAATTAAAAAAGCAGAAACTTTAATAAATGCTGGTATATGGCGCGGTTTATCTAGTTTAGTTATATCTGAAGATTGGCAGATTATTCCGCATAATTTATCAGAGAATAATCAGTCGAATAAATTTTCCAACTATTTTAATCGTTTAATGATTATTCTGGGAATTATTGGTACAGTTTCTTTATTGGTTAAAACCTGCAATTTTTGATTATTTAACTAAAAGTTAAAACTATTAATTATTAGCTAAAATCGGCGGATTTAAGTCACCCACGCTGATTTGAAAAAGCGCGACCTGAAGTGCCTTGTCTTGAATATCCACCATTATACGTCTTAAGAGCTGATGGCTGACCGCTGTTTGCGGAGCATTCCATCAGGAAGTGCTATTTCAACTTGTGAGTTATGATCATATCTTTCTTAGTGGCAAAGTCTAGTAAAATATTAGATATTGTAGACAAAATATGCAAAAATATATTCAACTACAAATCTGTTGAATTAATCTCAAAAAGGAAAGAAAAAATGCCTATTCCACAAATTTATAATCGGGATGTTTTTATTCTGATAGACCGTAGTGGTTCGATGACAATATCTGATAGCACTACAGGAAACAAAAATCGTTGGCAATATCTTCAAGAAACTGTACAAGGTCATGTATTTGAAATTCTATCTGAACAAGATGATGATTATGGTATAATTTGTGATGAAGTAACTCTATATTTTTTCAATCGAAATCAACAACCGACTAAAACTATTTATCTGAGAGATGCTGTTCAAGTGCAAGGTGCTTTTAAGGAAAATAAACCAGGTGGAGCGACTTATATTGCACCTACTTTAAATGAAGCAATCTCTCAGTGGTTTTCCAATAGAACTGATGATAAAGGTGCTTTTATAATTATTTATACTGATGGGCAAATTGATGATAGTAAAGAATTTATTAATGTTATTGGTAAAACTTGTTCTAGTATAAATAGTCAAGAGGAAATTAAAATTTTAATGATTGGTGTAGGAAGTGATATTGAAACAGAAGGATCGATAGATTTTTACTTAGGAATTGATTTGAATGCGAATAAGTTTCAATCTAGACGGGGAGAAGATTGTAATATCTTTATCTTTGATTTAATAGATGAAGTTATGGATGAGGGTATTATCGCTGCTCTAGAACGTCAGCTTGAAGGAGACCCTAGAAAAGGATTAGGTACTTGGATTAAAGAAAAATATCCAGCTTTATATGGTAAATATTTTGGCTCTTAATCTAGAATTTATCTGATTATTTATAGTTATCTTTACTTGTAGTTATAAATCAACACAAAAAATCCAAAACCCGTTTTTTTGACATTAGTGATGCAGATATTTAGTCATTGATTTAAAAAGAAATTAGTAAGACATCTTTCTGACTTTTTACTATCCTTTTATCATCCTTGATTTTTGATGTTGCTGTCTCACTCCTGTGAAAAATACGGGGCTTTTGAGTTTTTTAAAAAAACATTATACCAAATATTATACATTTTGTACGATGATTCGTCTTAAATCACATATACTTGATAGTATGAATTACATTTGCCGAAAAATTATGGGTATGCGCCTCACATTTTAAGGGGATAAAAAGCAGTCGTTAACGTTTGCAGAGCATTCCGTTAGGAAAGTTTCCCGTAGGGTGGGATGGCGGAATGCTATCGCAAAGCTTCCCTAAACCCGTTTGCGACAGCATTCCGCAAGAAAAGCGTCCCAGAGGGAAAGGTTTCCCACTCTTGCAGAGCCGCTCCAAAGCATGGCCATATCCAATCGACCAAGAGAAAAGAGAATATTCCAAATTTCAAGCCTCCTTATTGCAGAGGTACTGATAACTGATAAGTGATAACTGATAACTGTTAACTGAAATGACCCGATAATTAAAATTACTGCTATAACTGCAAAAGTACAGAAAAATATAACCATAAATTTGACAGTAATCCGAAATTTTCAGTTCCCATAGTGAAGCACAATATTATAGGTAATCAGTAAGAATCATGTCCATTAGTCTCATTTGTGTAAACACTAGTGCAATATCTATCCAAATTCCTGACCTACAACACTTAGAATGTATAGGACTTGATATAAATTCTTTGTCTACCAAAACCCAACACCGATCTTCTCAATTAAGTAATTACCCTAACCGGATTTAGAAGTAGATTTGCTGAAAGGTATATTAGTGTCTAAAATAGCCGATAAAAAATTATGAAATCTAATCAAATAAGTGAAAAAATTAATCAGGAAAAATTAGAGCAGTTAAACGCCTTAACTAAAGTCATGCTTGTTAGTCTTCTTTGGCAAGGTTCCGGTTTAATGGAAACAAAAAAGTCTACTCAAACTGATAGTAAAGCTGATAGATATTCAGCCAAAAAATAGTAATAATTCTGGTGTTGCAGCGCCGACACCACATCATTTTCTAATGAATATATCCTTTCAAAATACGATGACGTTTTGGGTCTTCTAACTTCTTCAAAGCTTTAACCTCTATTTGGCGAATTCTTTCCCTGGTTAAATTAAATGTCTCACCAATTTCTTTAAGAGTTTTTTCCTGACCATCATCTAAACCAAATCGCATTCGCAAAACATTTCTTTCCCGATCAGTTAAAGTTTTCAATACAGTTTCTATATCTTCTTTTAAACAATTTTTAAATACATATTCTGCTGGTGTTTCCCCTTGAAATTCAATTTCTTGTTGTTCGATGCGATGTTTCCCTTTGCTGATAGGGTAGTCCAAAGATAAAGTTCCTTGAGCGCATTCGACAATAAACCGCAACTTTTCCGTTGTCATTTCCATGCGTGTAGCTACTTCCTCTGCAGTTAGAGGACAACATTCAACTGATATCTGGTTGACTATTTTCTTAATTTGGGAAACACTTTCATACAGGTAAACTGGCAACCGAATGATGCGAGAATAGTCGCAAATAGCTCTAGTAATAGCTTGGCGAATCCACCAAATGCCGTAAGTAGAAAATTTATAGCCTTTGGTGCGATCAAATTTTTCTGTGGCACGAATTAGCCCTAAACTTCCTTCTTGAATTAAGTCTTGGTAGTCCAACCCACGTCCCTGATATCGTTTGGCAATTGATGTTACTAGTCGCAGGTTAGCTGTGACCATTTTATTTTTTGCTCTTCTGCCTTTTTGCAGGCGATCGCTTAATTCTGATACACTGATTTTTGCTGCTGTTGCCCATTCTGCTTCATCAACTTCTTGCTGTAGTTTTTTCTCTAGTTTTTCACGACTTCTAATTAATACTAATAATTCATCAATTTGACAAGCTAAATTGCTTTCTTCTTCGGCACGTAAACGGGAAATTTTATTAATTTCTTGTTGATAAAATATAATTGAATCTTCAGTAAATGTTGCTTCTGGTGGCTCTTCATCTAGGTTATAGCCTGGTTGATAATTATACTGATTTGTGAATATTTGCTGAGATTTTGATTGTTTTGTGTGAGCTGCTGTTTCTAGCCAATAAGTATCGTAAGAATTAGGATTTTTACAGTCAATTAACCACCATTTGGCTCTGAGATTAATATTGTCTAATTTATTATTTATTTTCTCTGGGGTAACTATTACTAATTGATGATAATTTTTTGTGCCAATTAATAAAAAATTATCTGTACTTTCGTAGAGAGTGTGAGCTATACCTCTCATTAGGTTGTAAAGTTTACAATCTTTTTGAAATTTTTCTGGTCGTAACTCGAATAGTAATACTTGTAAATTATCTTTTTCGTCATCATAAATTTTGTAAGCATCACAGATAGCTTCATCACACTCCGTCGGTAATTTTAATTGTTCAATATTTAATTGTTCGGCTTGGAAATTATAACCAAGTTTTTCAAACAAAGCCACTATTTGCTTCGGGCTACTGATTTGTTTTATGTCGTTTAAATCTAATGACTGCCCTATCATTTTAGCTGTCTCCAAAATTAGTTTATGTTAATGTTTCTGGGGCTTTAGTATTTGCATGAAAAACATCGTTTTTTTTGTTTTCTAATTAGGGTTTGCTGAATAAAGGTATAAGTTAGGATAGCTAAGGCTTTTAGAGCTTTTTATCTTCAATTTATCTCCTAGTTATTGGCTCTTATTGGCCTCAAAATACGAAAATCTTCTGCTGAAATTCAAGAAAATTTCTGCACATAAAATGGCCGAAACCATTGCCTGTTAACCCCATCTCCGCGTCTGGTGCGTCCCCCCGTCCCCGTGTCTTACCCCTATCAACCAATTTTTTCAGAAGACCCTAATTAGGGTTTGCCAAATAACTGTTTTTATGGAGAGTAGGGACTATTTTCTACGGAATACTCTGCAAACGAGTTTGCGACAGCACGAAATCGCCTGTACAGGATTCATGGCAATTACAGCGGAAATAAGGAGAATAATCATCTGCTATTTTTAGCTTTTAGCCGCCAAAAACTTGTACTTTTTTGACATCAAAAATAGCATAGCCTTATCTATAAATGCTTTTAGATTTAATCACTATACTCTCATTAATTTGATTAATAAGTGTAAGTTTTGAGAAACATTTATTGATTTGTTTCCTGAATAATTTTTATGAAATTTAAGTAGGTTATAGAGAACCTTAAAATTAGCAAAAATTTACACCTGTTGACAAGCAGTTTTGCTAATCAGTGGCGATCGCACTGAAAAATTTATAGGTATAACTACCCCTGAATTTGTCCTAATTTACTCAACTTTTTTATATTTTTCTATTTAATTTACCATTTTTTTTCAAAACTGTCAATACTTTTCGTCAAAATATATTTAAATAGTGGGATTAATGATGTAGTATTTGAGTCTGAAGATAAATTTATAGCTTACCATATTTAAAATATTATGTCAAAAATTAAGTATATGAGACTTAGTAAGCGATAGTCCCGAAGACCTCTTAGCGATCGCTCTTACAGCATATTGGGCTGATTATGTACAAGGCGTGAATATTGCCCGCTAGGTGTGTACCTCATAACATTGGGAAGCAATGAAAACCGCTGTATCTTCACTTGCTCTTAATATTTTGTACTCACAAGATTACCTTGCGTTACAATTAAACTACAACACCTCTGTTTAGGAAACTATTAGACACCTACAAGTTTAAAGTCTGTCCAAAATTAGCTAATTGAATACATACAAACCATCATCAACCAAATTTCTGAGGATGAAAAACCTTTGAGGAAATTCTTGAAGACTACGATGATTTAGAAAAAGACGATATCCTCGCTGCTTTGCAGTTTGCTACTCGCTTAACTCAAGTAAAAAGTATTTACAGTATAGAACAAAAACTAGGGACGCTGCATCCAACGTCCCTTTTTAGCTGACTGCTGACCGCTAATAGCTGAAAGCTAATAATTATGAAGTCCTAAACCGCACTAACTCTTCCCCAGTCTTAGCATCGTGAGCGTGAACAGTACACACCAAACAAGAATCAAAAGACCGAGCTACATGACCTACCTCCACAGGATCATTCACATCAGCGATCGGAATACCTACTAACGCTTCCTCAATTGGTCCGCGCACACCCTCACCGTCGCGGGGTCCGACATTCCAAGTAGTCGGCGCAATAACTTGATAGTTATAAATTTTGCCATCCTCTATATCAACCCAATGACAAAGGGAACCACGACTAGCATCAGTGGCACCCCAACCCCGACCATCTCTTTCTTGAGGCTTAATATACCAAGGGTCACGCAGTTTAAATTCCCGCAAACAATGTTCAACTTGCCGATATAACTTTGTCAGTTCGTGCATCCTGGCAAACACGCGCAAATGTACGCTCGGTCCGCCCATTTTCTTAAACATATCTAAAACTAAACCGTCTTTATGCTGCCAACTTTCTCCATGGTCGCCACCTGCTACCAATTCCCGTGCCAAAGCACCTACTTCCATCCGACCAAAATCTTGGTGAGATACAGCAGTTGACCAAGAATAAGCACCATCAAAGTCAACGTGGTTATTCGGAGTAGGAATAGTAAAACGACTAAAAGGATGTATATTGCCCTCACCTTCGTTATACCAAGCGTGACTAGTATTCTCCCGTGCAAAACTATGATCCATCAAATGATGAGTATCTGTAGCACTATCGTATACTCCACTCTTCATTATTAAGGCAGCATTCCGACCTTCAATAGTGGGAAACTGATATCTGTCTTCATGGGGCAAGTATCCCCAAGTCATATATTTGTCTACACCCGCACCATATTTATCCAAACCAATATTGAGACCCATGCGCCAATAAAACCCAAGGTCTGAGTTAGCATGATTAGGATTTTCATCTAACCATTCTAGGAATTCTTCATAAGTTTGAATTTGTTCAAACCTGTCAATAGAACAACCCAACCATATCGGTTCTAACCAGTTAGTGCGATAATATTCTAACATCGCCCAAGCGCGGGTGACATCTGTAAGAGTGGGAGTACACATGACTCCACCAGGAACCATGAAACTAGAGTGAGGCCACTGACCGCCGAATAGAGCGTATATTTCTACAGGTTTGGCTGCAACAGTTATGCCTGGTTCGTAGGAACTACCTGTGAATGGCGCGAAACGTTTGCAGGCTTCTTCGTAGAAGGGGCTGTTTTGATATTTTTTGTTAGTTAGGTCGATTGCATATAACCCATAAAAGTAGCGCGGATGACTTTGCAGGGTTTCTACTAGTTGACCGAGGTTACGAGCAAGGATAGCGTTGCGCGGTACTTCTGTCATCCAAGCTGTATCTAACGCCCAAGATGCACAGGTTAGGTGAGAAGCGCCACAAATACCACATATTCTGGGGGTGACAATGAGTCCTGCTTTTGGGTCTTTTCCTCGTAGAATGACTTCAAAACCGCGAAACATTTGCGCTTGTGTCCAAGCGTTGATTACTTGTCCATCTTGAATATCAACTCTTACGTCTAAGTCTCCTTCTACGCGACCTACTGGGGAAATATCTAATGTTTGTACTCTAGTTTGAACCATTTTTTATTAAAGCTCCAGAATAATACAGTTATCAGTTATCAGTTATCAGTAGCTACAGTTTAATTTCTTGAGTAGGTTGGGTTAAGCGAAAGCGCAACCCAACAACAATATCTAAGTAGCTAGGTGTAATTAAATGTCTAAAGCAAATGAGGATGTATGTTTCTGATGACTTAGAAAAGCAATTATTGTCATTATCAATGGGAAGAAAGCAGAAATGACGGAGGACTTATTTTTTTTGGTTACCCTATCGGAAGCAAGCTACGTTTCCATGCTTTGCAACGCTAACGCAAAAACCCAATTGACAAAGCTATTTCCTTGTTTTAAACTGTAAAAAAGTCTTCTTCTGCCCAAGCTGGAGTCGAGTCTTTGGCAACGATACTGAGCAAGGCATAATCTTTCCGGTTGACTCCGATTGGCAATTCTTTGGGAACTCCCATTACTGTTTGAGTTTTGAATACTGTTCCCGGTACGAGGTCGTGGAATGGAAATTCTGGTTCTGTACAACCTAAGCATGGCATTCCAGCACGAGTTTTTGAGGAAACTCGATTCCACAAAATTCGGTTGCATGAGGAGTGAGTCATGGGTCCGCGACAACCTAAGTCATAGAATAGACATCCTTTGCGTTGCCCAAAATCTGATGTTGAGGCTTTGTAGGCAAAATGAACGTTGCGAGTACAACCTGTTTGAGTAAAGCTTTTGAAGAATGTTTCTGGGCGATGAAATTCGTCTAAGGTAATGTCGTCTAGTCTCCCCATAGCGATCGCCACTAATATTTGGGAAATCCAATCTGGGTGTGCGGGGCAACCAGGAATATTGATGACTGGATATCCGGCTTTACTTTTGTAGTCGTCTCCTAAAAGTCCGCCTTTTTTCCGCTTCAAAAATTGCAAGCCTTGAGATTCACTGGGATTTGGTTCCATTGCTGGAATACCACCATAAGTAGCGCAGTCTCCCACCGCTACTACAAAACCCGCTACTTCTGCTAATTCTGTTACCCAATCTTTCATCGGCCGATCGGCAAAACGATTCCATTCTCCTGTACCATAAGGAGCGTTAATTACTGTGCCTTCGTATACAAAAACATCTAAATGTATTTTTCCAGAAATACAGTCTTCTAATAGTTGTTTAACGTTTGTACCAAGTTCAAATCCTAGAGAAGGATGCCAGAGTATATTGATGCCGAAGTCTGTGATTAGGTCACAAATATTTGGTTCTTCAGCATTGAGAAATGAGATAGTATTGCCAGAACAGGCTCCGCCT
This sequence comes from Microcoleaceae cyanobacterium MO_207.B10, assembly GCA_030064835.1. Lineage (GTDB taxonomy): Bacteria > Cyanobacteriota > Cyanobacteriia > Cyanobacteriales > Microcoleaceae > JASJEE01. The sequence goes on from JASJEE010000002.1 coordinate 25,038, forward strand.
TGGAGCCAGAGTAGATTTATCATTTTCCCCAATTCTGTTCTTTTTTATATGAGGTTGAGAGCAAATTCACAATGAGATTTTGTCGCGCTCTGCTTCAACCTTTATGGAATTATAAACGCCATATAATGCTAAGTTTGTATTTATTTATAAAATTTTTTATTATTGATTAATTGTTGGTTTGATTACAGAGTTTATGTTATTTTATATACTTTTTTTTGAATATTTTATTGCTAGTAAAATCTTAAACAAATCTAAAATTAAGTTGTGCTAAATTTGCTGAAATTATCATAGATGAAGGAATTTTGATTATTCCTAACTTTAACTTCCTTCCTTGAATATTTTATAGCAATCCTATTTAGGTTGTGGCTTCAGAAAAGTTTTCCTTCTCTATGCACAACCTAGAGCAGATAGCTCTAGGTAAGAGACAGATTAACCGACTCTCTCTCAACAAAAGCCACTTATACTAAATTGATAAATGTTGGCTATACATATTATCAATATTGGGTTTAGGGTGTGGGCTGTGGTGAAATAATAGGAAAAAAAAAGAAAAAGGCTGATAAAAGGGATAAAGTGGAAAACCTTGATTAATTAGTTAATAGTTGAAGTTTTCTCAAGCATCACATTATTTTTTTTAAGTGGTATTATATTTGATATTGCGTTGGTGAATTAAGCTATGAAATCTAAATAGCGTCAAAGATAAAATGCTTTTAAATTAGAAGTTAGGCAATCCCCATTTCAATAAAAATCATAGCCAAAATCACCAACGCCTTTGATGGGATACAAATGTTTTAGCTGTAAATAGAAAACATTTTTTTTCAACTTACTTTTAAAAGTTTTCTTGATTTGATCTAAAATTGAAGTTAGCGATCGCTACACGATTAAGTTATTCTCACTCACTAATATCATTTCCAGTCAATTAGCGCTTTTCGCTCTTGATGAACCACATCGCCATCAACCAAACCTTGTAAGAACGTTCCATGCAACCTCCCTACTATCGAAATGAAAACCGCTGTAGTATTAACCCAACTAGGGTGGGCAAATATTACCTTTGTTTAGCATTGATTTTAATAATCACATTTGCCCACCCTGCTCGCGCGTCTGTATTAGCAGATACAATTAGTAAATAAAATGTAAATTGGAGTGATCAATATGGCGGCCAAAAAAATTTTGATGTTAGTCGGTGACTATGTGGAAGACTACGAAGTAATGGTGCCGTTCCAAGCACTGCAAATGGTTGGTCACACCGTACACGCTGTTTGCCCTGACAAAACTTCCGGCCAAACCATCAAAACGGCTGTCCACGATTTTGAAGGTGACCAAACCTACAGCGAAAAACCAGGTCACAACTTCGTCTTAAATGCTACTTTCGATCAAATTAACCCCACTGACTATGATGCTTTAGTTATTCCTGGTGGACGTGCACCCGAATATATTCGCCTCAACGACAAAGTGCTGAAAATATGTCGCCATTTTGCAGACAATCATAAAGCGATCGCTTCTATCTGTCATGGTTTACAGGTGCTTGCTGCTGCTGGGGTTTTGGAGGGAAAACGTTGTACTGCTTATCCTGCTTGTAGTCCTGATGTTTTGAGGTCTGGTGGCAAATATGTGGAAGTTCCCCCAGACCAAGCAGTGGTGGATGGTAATTTTGTCACAGCTCCAGCTTGGCCAGCTCATCCCCAATGGTTGGCAGAATTTTTGAAGGTATTGGGAACTAAAATTGAACATCTAGATATGGCGATTGTTTAGGATTTACAGCAGATTTCGGACAAATGATGTACAAGGTGTTAATATTAATACCCTTTTAGTGGCAGGGCTAATTCTTTGTCGTCACAGAATATTTGCAACCCTATATTTTTTGAGTCCTATACTTCCCACTCTTCCCACCCTTCCCACACTCCCCACTCTCTCCTCCTTTTTTCTAAGCGTGACAATAAATAGACTCTGCTTTTAGTGCGGGCATTTGGCCAGCGATCAGGTGTATCTAATCACAGTGGGAAGTGCTGTAAGATTAAATTTGAGAGTGCCAAGCTAAGATTTTCTTCATTCTCAGCAGCACTCCAATTTTTTTCAAGTCGCTGACTAAATTATCCACAGCAACTACCACAGTCTGGGGTAGAATCTAATCGACAACTACCACAATCTAATTCTGGAAAAGTACAATCACTACACTCCAGCATTTCTAAGTAGCAACAATCAATATTTTGTATAGTACGATTACAATTTAATCTCTTCTGAGAGGCATCTTTTACTTTTTTTGTTTTTACTTTACGGGGTTGATTTTTGCCTGATTTTTCTGATTTTTCCGAATTACTAATTGCCTGTAATTTGATAATCTGATTAGCTTTTTTGCAAGCTTTAAATCTGTGATTTGCTGCTTTAATTGCTCTTGATAAATCTTGTTCTATAAACATACGTTTTATGTATTCAGAACAAGATTCACCATTATACAAAACTCTATAAGCACAAGCAAATCCTTTTCTCTGCGAAATATATTTTTGATACCCACTAATTAAAACCACAGCAATTTTATTCATATCTGTATTTTTATAGATGTTTATGTAGGCTGTTTAGCAAGTCTATTCATTAGGGTCTACTAGATTTTTATGTAGGCTTTTTAGCAATTATATTCATTAGGCTTTGCGGAAAAAGTCTTTTTGTAGAAGGTTATTTCAGTTATCAGTTATCAGTTATCAGTTATCAGTTAACAGTTATCAGTTAACAGTTAACAGTTAACAGTTATCAGTTATATCATGTCCGGTTGAATAGTTATAAATAAAGATCGAAGAGTCAGTAGTCAGGAGGGAAGAAGAGAATGAAAATGAGAAAGTTTTTTTATCACTAATTATCCGGACATAATATTAACAGTTAATAGTTATAGAGTTTCCCAGACTAATGAGGTACAAATATCTTGATTTCTATTGTATTCCCAGATGCGTTGTTCCCGAAAACAAAGGAATGAGCATAGCAAACCCAATATAGGAATTGCTACGCGAAATAAATAATATTCACCTACAACCTACAACCTACAACCTGCCACCGACCCCAATCTCTCTATCAGAAAAAGGTTTCAGGAGTTGCTTATTAAGAGATAGCTTAAAATGGGAGGCTTTAGACAATAATTTTTCGGTAATTGAGAAATAATAAAAAATTACAGCTAAAGTTAACTTTCATAACCTTAGAAGTAATGATTCATAACTAATTGCTGATACTGACCGCTAATAGCTGAATGGTGACAAGCTGACAATAAGTTATTCTTTGAGAGCTGCTTCAACAAATATCAAACGGTCATTACCCCAATACATATTATCCCCAACAAAAAATGTAGGAACTCCAAATACTCCTCTTTTAGCAGCAGCTTCTGCTTCTGCATCTACTTCTTTTAGTACAATCGGGTCATTAATTGCAGCAATAATATTTTCACCATTTAGCCCTATCTCCTGAGCAATTTTTCCCAAAACTTCAGCATCAGCAATATCTAAGTCATTAATGTAATAAGCCTCCATTACAGCGTCAATAAAATCTCTTAATTTTCCTTCTTTTTTAGCAACTATACCTGCAGCACTAGCCGGACGATTATCCATAGGAAATCGGGAAGGCATATTTAAAGTGACATTATAATATTTCTGCCAATTTTCGATATCTTTGATCAAATATTTCAATTTGCTTGGGATAGTTCCTGGCCCCGGATTACCTGTTAATTCCCACAGTTTTCTTAGGTCAATTAAATGATAGTTTAAGTTGCATTTTGTTCGTTCTACTAAAGCAGGTATTTGGGTTTGAGCTAAATAAGCAAAAGGACTGCTAAAGCTGTAGTATATATCGAGGGTTTTGCTCATATTTTTTAATCAGTTTATAGGGGGTTAAGAGTATATCTATAAAATAAAATATTAAATCCTAGTTTAGCAAAATTTTAGGGTGCGTTAGACGGCTTAAATTCAGACTATTAAAAAGAGATTGAGTAATCTGTCGTAACTCAGCATTTTCGATGTGTCAATCAAGTAGGGTGGGTTAGGCGCTGTTCAACTGAATAGGTTATTCCTAACTTGCCGTAACTTACCAAGAATTTTTCTTCAACCATCTCTTAATATTTGTTTTACAGATATTTTATGAGAGAGATTTTGATAATGCTAAAAATAGCTATAGCAATCTTGTTTCAGTTGTAATATTCTGGTGGTAGTCTGGAGTCATAATTTTAGATAGTGTTTTTCAGCAATTAATTAATCATGATCCCTTCTTAAAATAAGTGCATTGACTCAAAGGAAAATTTGGAATTTTTACCCCTGAAAAAGCTATCCTTGATCAGCAACTCCTGAAACCCTGTGGATAGGGGGGTGGGGAGATGGGGAGGTGGGGGGAGCAAAGCATCTAATTAAATAGGTTTACTCTCCTTTGAATACCCATTAAATCGCAAATACATAACTTCTATCTAACTGTGTACATTTTATGTTAATAAAGATGTTTATAAAGCATAGCTTAAAAAGGGAGGTTTTTAACCTGAATTGTTGAATTAATAATTATTAACTATCGACTCTTAATAATTAATAATTAATTATTAATTATTAATTATTCGGCAAAGCTAAAGATTAAGACACCTAGAGTGATTAATATTCGGTATGTTCGGTGGATTACGGCGGACAGTTAAGATTGTGGTAAGTCAGCATCAGTATTGCCGCCTAATACCATTTTGATAAATGTTTGCTACAAATAAATAGGGGATTTTTTAGGAGTCAGGAGTCAGGAGTCAGGAGTCGCATAGGAATTCCTTTAATACCATGTTTTAGGTCATAAATAATCTTTTTTGTCAAAGGGACATCTTATTAAAAGTCTTTTTATTCCCCTTACCATTCGTAACATTCTTTTTTTTAATTGGTATAAGACACCCTAAAGTAGGATTTAATATTCCTTTTACAAAGAGTATCTTAGAGATTGTTAGTTACTATTATTAACTGTAATCACAATTTTCCCAACCAACTTAGGATTGCTATAGTAATTATTTTACTGTTTTTTGTGCGATAACTCCCCAAAAAAGCTCCCAAAAAAAGCAAATAATCCTAATTCATTTAAACAAAATTTTTTTTTGAGTTTTGATTTTTAATAAAAAAGTCCATTTATTCATGGTTTAGTATCGAAGTGTTAAGCTCTGTTGCAATTTCTTCATATATCCTCAGAAAATCAACCACAACACCCAAGTCCGTGATAACATCCCATTTTGTAAGTATATAGAAAAAATTTAGGAGAAAACCTTTGACTTTAAGGGTTGCTGTTGTTGGTTCTGGCCCAGCAGGCTCATCTGCTGCTGAGACCCTAGTAAAAGCAGGGATTGAAACTTATTTATTTGAACGCAAACTCGACAATGCTAAACCTTGCGGTGGAGCTATTCCACTGTGCATGGTCAGTGAGTTTGACTTGCCACCAGAAATTATTGATCGCCGCGTTAGAAATATGAAAATGATATCTCCCTCTAATGTAGAGGTAGATATTCATATAGAAAAACAAGATGAATATATAGGTATGTGCCGTCGGGAAGTTTTAGATGGCTTCCTCAGAGATCGGGCAGCTTCTTTGGGAGCTAACTTGATTAATGGCACGGTTTATAAACTTGATATTCCTAATAATGATAGAGACCCCTATACTATTCACTACTCAGACCATTCTGAAGCTGGTGTCCAGGGAATAGCTAAAACTCTGAAAGTGGATTTAGTAATTGGGGCAGATGGGGCTAACTCTCGTGTGGCCAAGGCTATTGATGCTGGAGATTATAACTATGCGATCGCTTTCCAAGAACGCATCCGTCTCTCTGACCATTTAATGGCCTACTACGACGACTTGGCAGAAATGTATGTGGGCGATGATGTGTCCCCAGATTTCTATGCTTGGGTATTCCCTAAATATGACCACGTTGCTGTGGGTACTGGTACAATGAAACCTAATCAGGCCAGAATTAAACAGTTACAAGCAGGTATAAGGGCCCGTGCTGCGAAGCGTCTTGAAGGTGGAGAAATTATTAAGGTAGAAGCTCACCCAATTCCTGAACATCCTCGTCCTCGTCGGGTACGCGGTAGAGTTGCTTTAGTTGGAGATGCTGCTGGTACTGTTACTAAGTCTTCTGGCGAGGGTATATATTTTGCAGCTAAGTCTGCTCGGATGTGTGCTGAGACTATTGTTGAGACTTCTAATAATGGTGCTACTATCCCTACGGAAGCAGATTTGAAGCTTTATTTGAAGCGCTGGGATAAGAAGTATGGCATGACTTACAAAGTGTTAGACATTTTGCAAAGAGTGTTCTATCGTTCTGATGCTACTCGCGAAGCTTTTGTGGAAATGTGTGCTGACCTGGATGTACAGAAGCTAACTTTTGATAGTTATTTGTACAAAACTGTTGTGCCTGCTAATCCTTTGGTTCAAATGAAGATTACTGCTAAGACTATTGGTAGTTTGCTCAGAGGTAATGCTTTAGCACCTTAAATAAATTAGACCTCTCCGAAAAATAGAGAGTAGGGAGTAGGGAGCAGGGAGCAGGGAGCAGGGAGAAATAATTGATTTGATTTTTGATTATTGGAGATATCTATTTATGACAGAGATATCAACGCTTTTCATAATTTGCTTGAATTTTCTGAGGGATATATAGGGCAGGAAGTGTCCAAATATACGCCTAACCAAGCTGTTGAAATTCAGTGTATTAAGAGCGTTAGTTCTTGAGGGTAGGAAGCCCCACCCTACTTTGTTGAAGGTGGGGTACTTCACTTACTTGCTGTTGGTCAAAAACCAAAAGCTTGTCCCCGCCCCAGTTGTAGTCTACCCTCGTGTAGGCGAGAGCGAGGATAGACCTTGTGCCCTTCCCTACCTATGTGAGGATAAACCTTGTACCCGTGCAGGCGGATGCCCCGCAGGTCTCAGGCAGGGGTCAAAAGTTACAAATTACTTTTGTGTTGATTGAAATAGTACCTCAGTAGTCAGCTATCAGCTATCAGCTTTCAAGGGTTATGATGGTGGTTTTAATCCCTCATCAATGTACACCACTAATTTTTCTAATTTATAGTGGGGCAACTTAAACCTACCGATTTTAGCTAATAGCTGAAGCGCTGAAACGCTGATAGCTTGTTAAGTTAATATTAAAATCCTGGGTAATGCTTAGTGCAGGATTTTAATATTGTTCAGTGCTGAATTTATCAGTTGCTATACTAAGAAAACCTTGGGGCTGTGGCTCAGATGGATAGAGCAAGCGCCTCCTGAAGTGTCGGGCACCATGTGAGGAAACTCTGTGAGTGAATGTGGTCAAACTCAAGGAAGCCTAAGTCTTAATATTGAAGGATATGGTAATCTTGAGCCAAGCTTTATCAACAAAGTTGGTAAAGAAGGTGCAGAGACTAGGTTTTAAGGGACAAGTAAGTTCTCCTTAAACATTAGGCCACCACCTAAAGCTATTGGAGCTATGGTGAAGGGATAGTCCAGAGAGTGGGGAAACTCACACAAATCTGAAGCGCTAGGTCGCCGGTTCGAATCCGGCCAGTCCCGTTGAGAATTCAAAAGTCATAAGCTTTTTTTTCAGCTTAAGTTTATTTCTACAGCAGATTTAAAGTTAATAAAGTACAGACACTAGCTCTAAAAGCTTAGTATAAAAGCTATTTGACTTTTATAACTTATGCTAATATTTTTGCTGTAATTTTGTATGGGGGGTCGCCTTCTCCGGATGGCGGGTTGTGCCTGCTGAATATTTAATTGAAGCTGTTCCCATCTGTAAGACTACGGATGGTTTTTTGATTATTTTTAAAAATATGGTGTTGAGGATAGTTTCAACTAAGGAATTATATAAAGGTCTCAAAATTTCCCGCATTTTCTGGTTTTTAGTGGGATTTATGCTAACTTTTTGGGTTGGTTATCAGAAGTTTGCAGGTAGTGTTGAACCACCTCAAGCTTTATTGGTACTTGGTGGGGCGATAGAAAGAGAGGCGTTTGCTGCTGAATTTGCCCGCCAACATCCTAATTTACATATTTGGGTCTCTTCTGGTACTAATCCAGAATATGCTGAGTGGTTATTTTCTGAGGCTGGCATTTCACAGAACCGCTTACATTTGGACTATGATGCAGTGGATACTGTAACTAATTTTACTACGATAGTGGATAAACTACAGTCTGAAGGGATTACGAGTATTTATCTGATTACTTCTGATGACCATATGCGTCGCGCTAGAGTAATTGGGGAGATTGTTTTGGGCAGTCGGGGCATTAATTTAAAGCCCCTACCTGTGCCTTCTGGGCGATCGCCTGAACCAATTGAAAAAGCAATTCGGGATGGTGCGAGAGCGATTTTGTGGTTAACTACTGGTTATACTGGTGAAGATTTGCTCAATCAATTTTCTTCTTGAGTAGCAGCAGATTCTTGTACTAATACAAATGGTTGTACTATTAAAGCATTAAATTTTTTCTTATCATCACTATTCCAAATAGATAACTGTTCGGCTGAGGGCTTAGAAATAAGTTCTCGGCTAATCCAGTTTTGTACAGAAGATGTCTGATCGGAAGCGATCGCAACTCCCGCATCCAACAAATCTAATTCTTGGTCTATGATTACTACAGCATCACGCTTCACATGAGGTACTAGCCAATTCCATTCAGCTACATCTAAATTTTCTGCTAATTGTGCTCTAATATCTTCCATTATCTTTACTTTAAATTAATTAATTTCTCAACGTCCTAAGTCGTGCATTTTGTTTATTATATCGGCACATTTTTGACTAACAGTTTCTAACTCTTTTTTATTTGTCGATTCAGGTGGTGGTATTATTTCTCCAATCCTGACAGTAAGAGGTACAGGATTAGGTATTATACCTTGACGTTTGACTGCATGAGTACCCCAAAGCGATACTGGCAATAATGGTACTTTTGCCTTGGCAGCAATTAAGGCTGCCCCCAATTTCGGTTCTGTAATTCTACCATCTGGAGTCCGAGTTCCTTGTAGAAATATACCTGCTGCCCATCCCTCTGCCAAAGAATTTAGCGCTGATCGAATAGCGCTCCTGTCTGCAGAACCTCTTTTAACTGGATAAGCACCATAAAGAGAGATAAATTCCTTTAAAAAAGGTACCTGAAATAATTCTTCTTTGGCCATAAAAGCTAAAGGTCTTCTCATACAGACAGATACAATGGGTGGATCTAGGTCACTAGCATGATTACTAACTACAACTAATGGGCCTTCTAAGGGGACATTTTCTTGACCGTAGACGCGACACCGAAAATAAAAGCGGAGAATAGGAACTATGACAGACCACTTTAGTAAGCGGTAGAGAACTAAACTTTCTACAGGTTCACGATTTCTAGTCACAGGATATTATTGAGTTATCTGTTATCTGTTATTCAGTTATCAGTAAATAAGCAAAATTACTTTTAGATATACTGCTAAACTACACAAGTATACAGCAAATTTCATCTCAATGAGGCACTCCTATGCCGAGCAAGATGACTGCACCACAAAGGTTTTATGTTACACAGATTTTTAAATTGATGAACCACATCACCATCGAGCGCTTTTAACCTGAGTAGACCACAAGTTCAGCCTTCTTGGAATTCGCAGCCCTCGTTTCACCTAAAACCTAACACCAATTAAAAAAAATAATTTGATGCTTGAGCAAACTTCAACTATTAACTAATTAATCAAGTTTTTCCACTTTATCCTTTTGATAACCAGCCTTTTTCTTTGTTTTTCCTCTGATTTCACCACACCCAACACCCCACAGCCAAAACCCAAGATTGATAATATTTGTAGCCAAAATTTCTTGATTTGGTATAATACCTACTACCTAGACTTTTAACTGTGGTTTACTCATATAAAAACTGCTGTAATATTTGTACCTCATAACTTAGTCAACAGTTGTATTTTTAGTTTGTTTTTACCTTCTTAAAAATGTTCAATTTATTTGGCATAGATACTTAGTTTATTGATATAAAATCTGCTTGTTCTATAAGTTGCTGACCTTGATTTGATAAAGCAAATTCTAGGAAATTTTGTACTGCTGGGCTGATTGGATTTTGCACTGCTAAAAATACATTCCGACTCAGAACATAATTCTGATTATTAATAGCAGTTTGGTCTAGAGGTGAAACTCCATTAATAGGTATAATTCTTACTGTTGTTTGATTTTTGGCTTGAGCTACTGTTGTATAGCTAATTCCGTTACTCTTTAGTTCTCGTAAAATAGGGGTAGTAACATCTCTTTCATAAGTAATAAAATTAGAACTATCAGGAGCAAAAGATTCTCCTAATAATACAACATCTTGGAAGAAACTATAAGTGCCACTTTTAGGAGAGCGATTAATAACTTTAATTGGTAAATCAGGGCCTCCTATTTCTGACCAGTTAGTAATTTTTCCCTGATAAATATCTTTAAGTTGGTCTAAAGTTAAATCTCCTGTATAAAGATTTTCTATCCCTACAACTATTGCTAGAGAATCTTGAGCAATTGGAATTAATTTGATTCCTGCTTCAGCTTCTTCTGGTTCTAATGGTCGAGATATTGCTGCTATTTGTACTTTATTTGCCAGTAAGTTTTTCATACCTTGATTTGAACCGTTTGGTAAACCTTCTGGCACTCCATAAGTGACGGGAATATTAGGATATTTTTGTTGGTAAGAATTTTCTAAAAGCTTGATCAATTTTACCATTGTTACACTACCATCCATTGCTAATACATTAGGATTTGGTAGGGAAGTATCAAGGTTAGAAACTATTTGATTCGCTTGTTCTGTCAAGCTGAGTTTTGGGGGTGGGTTATTCTGGTTATTAAGTGTATTGGGAATATTATTGGTAGTATTTTCTGGCTGATTTTTATTTAAGAAAAACCAATAGCCTGCACCAGCAAATAGCAGAAATAATATAATAAAAACAATTAGTGGTGGTCTATTACTTTGAGCCATGATTACTGAAGTTTTGTTTTGATTAAAAATTTTTCTGATATAGTGTCTGACAGATTGTTTGTAAAGGAAATATAAAAATGAGATAGGCAACAGGGAATAGGGAATAGGGAATAGGGAATAAGAAATCAAGACAATTATTTCTCACTTAAAAATCTAGGAATATATTTACCTCAAATCTCTCTATCTACAGGATTTTAATCCTTTGAAGTATAATCACTTTGGGATTTTAGTAACTATTCCTTCTCTTGATACTTATTTTACCAAAAAATTCTGGTCTAAATCCTCGCCTTTTAAGGGGATAAAAAAAGAGAATATTCCTGATGTCAAGCTTCTTACTTGAGTTAGACTTACTGATAACTGTTAAAGTTTGCGTAGCATTCCGGAGGAAAGTTCCTCCGCAGGAGCCTAACTAATAACTGAAATTACAAACACTCTTTGATATAGGGAGTATTTTTGTAGGATAAATGGTATTAAAGAGGGGGTAATCGAAAAAAATGTCGCTCAATTTTTCCACTCTTACTCTGCAAAAAATACTCACATTTTTCCCAACTTAGTTGCTAAAAAATAGCACTTTTTTTTCCATACAAAAGGCTTGAATCTTTACAGCGCTTTCCGATGTTATAAGGTACACACCTACCGGGAAAGATGCCTGCACTACAAGACATCAAATTCACGCCTTGTATATGCTGTATCTGTAATTTTTTTGAGACTTAATCAGCAAGCCCTACCTAAGCACTTACCGAATTATTAATAATTAATAATTCTGGTTGAAAGCCGACCCTTTTAAGGGGAAAAAAGCGGTCGAGGGATGGCGAGGTCTCCTTTCCCTCCGGGACGCTACGCGAACGCCATATCCAATCGACCAAGAGAAGAAATAATATTTCCTGATATTCAATTCCGTAACGGTTTTAACCAGAGGTAATTATCAATTAATGAATAAATTAGGATACCTATATAAATAACATTCCTATTTTAGTTGTGAAAAAAATATCCTAGAAAAAGGTAACAGAGGTAAAAGTTTCAGGATTTTTGTCTGTTTTTTGATTTTTTACAAATGATTTAGGATTGCTAGATTTCCTCTATACTACTCACATTTTTTAATTCTAATTCTGGGCAAGTTCGTTTAATTAAACCTGTCAAAACTTTTCCAGGACCAATTTCTACAACTTTTTCTATTCCCATTTCTGGTAATTTTAAAGATGTTTCTCGCCACCGTACACCGTTTGTCATTTGTTGAGCAAGACGTTGTTTGATTGTAACTGCATCAGTAGTAGGAGTAGGTTCAAAATTAGAAATAACTGGAACTTTTGCATCAGCAAATTTTACTGATTCTAATATTTGTTGAAATTCACTAGATGCTGACTGCATGAATCGAGAATGGAACGCCCCAGAAACATTTAGTTTGACTCCACGTTTAGCTTTTACTGTATTTAGAATAGTTTCTACTGACTCTGGTGTTCCAGATATTACAACTTGAGCAGAACTATTATCATTTGCTAGGACTACATCAGCAGTTTGCTGTAGTTGTTCTTGAAGTTGTTTTTGATCAAATCCAATTAAAGCTGCCATTTGACCACCCGCAGTTTTACTCATTAATTCGGCGCGTTTTTTTACTAATTTTAATCCTGTTTCAAAGTCAAATATTCCTGCCACATAGAGAGCAACATATTCTCCTAAACTGTGACCTGCAACAATATTTGGTTCTAGTGAACGAGCAAACATTTCGTCTGCTAAGATACTTTCTACTGTATATAAACAGGGTTGAGTATAGAGAGTTTGAGATAATTTTTCTGCTTCGTTTTGGCAAATTTCTGTTACAGACCAACCTAAAATTTGGTCTGCTTGTTCAATTTTTGCTTTGGCAGATGGCAAGTTTAATAAATCTACTCCCATGCCAATTTTTTGAGAACCTTGCCCCGGAAACACCCATGCTGTTTTTGTCATTTTTCTATTATTTGATTTTTCTAATCTAATGTTTGTTTAATGGTTTAATTGTTACTAAGAAAAATTTTATATCTAAAATTAGTTAATACCAATTTCATGTAGTTTAGTTACTCAGGTTTAGAATAGTCATTAGCCAGTAGGGGTGATTTCCTACTGAATGCTCTGCAAACGCGTTTACGAAGTATTCCGGAACGGAAATCACACGTACAGTAGTCAGAAATTATGGTGAGTAGCGTTACTTTTTGAATTTGCTATAAATTTATTCTTGGAAGTAGAGGAAAAATTTTTAGGATAACAACTTTTAACATATAAAAAGTATTTAGGAGTCGTGTAAAAATAAACTGAACAGTTTTTTTAGGTAAGCTAAATTCCAGAATCTATTTAAGATAACATTTGTACAAATTATTTTTACATGATGCCTTAATGCCGGAAAAATCTAAATTGATTTGATAACTTTTTTTTCCTTCCTCTTTCTTTAACTAAACCCCCCACTCAAAAATTGCAGCTCCCCAAGTTAAGCCAGCACCAAAACCAGAAGCAGCAATAATATCTCCTGGTTTAACTTTGCCTTCTCTAACTGCTTCATCTAAAGCTAGGGGTATAGAAGCAGCAGAAGTATTGCCATAATTACGAAGATTACTGATTACTTTTTCTGGGGGAATTTCTAATCTTTTGGCAACAGCATCAATAATTCTTTGATTGGCTTGATGTAGTAGTAACCAGTCAACTTTTTCCACTCCAATATTAGCTCTGAACAAAGATTTTTCTATCACTTCTGGTACTTTTTGTACAGCAAAACGATAGACTTCTTTTCCATTCATACTAATCGGTTTATAAGTACCTTGACTAACAGTTACTCCCTCTATTATTTGTTTTGGTTGAGGTTGGTAAGACAAATTTAAACAGTCATTTTGACTACCATCACTACGAAGTTCAAATCCTAAGAGGCGATCGCGATTTGATGCTTGTAAAATTACAGCACCTGCTCCATCTCCAAATAAAACACAGGTGCGTCGGTCTTCCCAATCTACCCACCTGGAGAGAATATCAGCCCCAATCAATAATATATTCTGATATACTCCGGTGCGGATAAACTGTGCTGCCGTGACCAAACCAAATATAAAACCAGAACAAGCCGCAGTCATATCAAAGGCCACTGCTTTGACGGCCCCTAATTCTCCTTGAATTTGACTAGCAGTGCCAAATAGGTCATCTGGGGTAGATGTTGCTAGAATAATTAGGTCAATATCTGTAGCAGTAATATTTGCTTGGGCGAGCGCTGCTAGGGATGCTTGAGTCGCCATCGAGCATAATGATTCGGCTGTATTTGCCAGTTTTCGTTGATGAATCCCGGTGCGAGAACTTATCCATTCGTCGGAAGTCTCTACTATCTGAGATAATCCTTGATTATCTAGAGAAACTTTTGGGGTGGCCGAGCCAATTGCTGTAATAGCAATACCAATATTTGTCATGTCAGTTTTAGTTTATCTATTTCCTACTACTATTTAGTTTTCATGCACCATTCGTGAATCAATAAAATATTTGGGTTAATTATTTCAGAAATATTGCTGCCAATTGGTTTTTTGCTGAATGACTGTTTCCCACTGACAGTAAGTCAACCGATAAATTTCCACGAACTACTACTGACCACTAACTGTTGACTCCTTTGTGTCAGCAGCATAATTAGAACTAATTCGTTCAAGCACTCTATTTTCGACCGCTTCTTTTGCCGAACGAACTGCATTATATATAGTGGCAGCTTGGGAAGATCCATGACTAATAATACAAACTCCTGCTACGCCTAATAATAGTCCCCCTCCATGTTCAACATGGTCTATTCTTTGCTTCATCCGTTTCAAATTTGGTCGCAATATTGCAGTACCTATTTTGCCAGTTAGCCCTGGTGTCAATTCTTCTTTCATCATTTGCAAGACTACATCACCCACCGCCTCAGCAAACTTTAACAAAATATTCCCGGCAAAACCATCACAGACTATCACATCAAATCTACCTGAGAGGACATCTCGACCTTCTGCATTACCAATAAATCTAATTTGATGATTGTCTTGCAACATTTGGTGAGTACGTACTGCCAAATCATTACCTTTAGATGGCTCTTCCCCAATATTCAGCAGTCCCACTTTTGGCTCAGAAATACCTAAAACATATTCACTGTAAACTGTCCCCATGACTGCAAACTGTTCCAAAAATTTGGGACGGCAGTCTACATTGGCCCCAACATCAAGAATCAAAACTGGTTTTTTGGGTATGAGAGTGGGTAAAACTGCCCCTATAGCAGGTCGGTCTATACCCTTGAGTCGTCCTAAACGAAGCAAAGCTGAGGCCATAGCTGCTCCTGAGTGACCAGCAGAGACTACGGCATCAGCCTGCTTTTGTTTTACTAAGTCCATCGCTACGTTAATTGATGCTTTGGACTTGCGCCTGATGGCTGTCAGAGGTTCTTCGTGCATTTCTACTATGTCCTCCGCAGAGACTATCTCTGGTAGAGGTTGGTGTGAATTTTGATGGATACAAGCTTTAATTTGCTGAGGGTCTCCGACTAGTATTACTTTGACACCAAAAGCTTCTTGTGCTTTTAGTGCCCCCTCAACAACTTCTGATGGGGCATGGTCCCCACCCATTGCGTCTATTGCGATTGTAGGTATTGTTCCCATTGACCAAAGTTAAATAAACCTTCAAGATTTTAACAGTTTATTGATATTTGTTTACTTTTGATTTTTGAATATCTAAAATTTGCTTTAGGAGAATTTGATTATTTTAAGTATATTCAGGCCAAAAAAACAATTCCTATCTTGACGCTGGTACAATACCATTTTTATCAAATATTGCTACATTGCTTGGTTGTAGGTTTTAGGTGGTAGGTGGTAGGTGGTAGGTATTAATAGAAGAAGTGTAAATATTCCGCTCCTTTTCTGCCCAGATTTTACTGTAATAATCCCCCGCGAAGGTGGGGGCAAGCTTTATTGAATTTGGTATAAATTAAGTATCCTCTTCCAACTTCTTTGTTTAAATATTTAAAGGAGCGTCATCGGGTTTTTCCCTTCCCTATTAGTCGCAAAAGTCCAATTATCGTTACCAAGCTTTTGGAAGTATTTAAGCTAAACCCATTTTTTTCCTTAATGTCTAAAACCTGTTTTTTGGGGTTGATTCTTCCAAAAATCATCAAACTTTTGACACCATCTTTTGAAGCAAGGGTGCATAGCAGCAGGAGTTGTTTCTCTGATGTCAAACATCCTGAATTGACAAGTATTATAGTCTGCTTTTGCCAGTTAAGTTGTGTAAGTCCTATAGAAATAATGGCAATGTAATTAATCTGTTGAGTTTTGCACATCAATTCAAATTAACTTTCATCTAACTCATTAGCGATCGCTCTAAATAAAACCACAGTTTCTAAATCATCTATACTTCTCAAAATACTATTACTTGAACCAGTTTTTACCCCAACAAAATTTTTCTCAGGATTAATATAAATGTATTGACCCCAGGCTCCTGTTGCACAATAATCACCATTTGAACCTTCAGGAATCCACCAATGATATTGATAACCCCATCTAAAATACATCTCATCTGTTGCTCCAGGTTGTAAATAAGAACTATCGGGTATTATTGACTCTTTTACCCAACTTTTAGGGATGATTTGTTTGCCGTTAAAATAGCCATTATGTAGATAGACTAAACCAAACTTGGCATAATCTCTTAAAGTACAATTCATGCCACAAAAAGTCACTTCTGTTCCATACATATCTGTCAACCAATAAGCATCTGATTCGGCTCCCATTGGTTGCCATAATTTCTTTTCTAAATAACTGACAATATCTTCTCCAGTCACTCGTCTCAACAATAAACCTAAAATTTGAGTATTTAAACTAACATATTCAAAATATTCTCCTGAAGCTCGTTTAGCAGAATAATTTAAAATAACTTTTTCCATCGGTCGCATATACAAAAATAATTTATATAAAAGTTCGTTAATATCAGAACTTTTATCCTCATAAGCTTCACTAAAATTTATCCCAGATGACATTTGTAGAATATGTTTAATCGGTACATTGTTATATCCCGATACTTTTAACTCTGGCATATATTTAGTAATCGGGTCGTTAATACTTTCAATATAACCCTCATTAACAGCAATCCCAATCAACGCAGAAATAAAACCTTTTGCTACCGACCAAGAAGTTTTTTTATCAGATTTTTTATAGCCTAGAGAATATTTTTCATAAACAATAATATCATTTTTAACAATCAAAAAGCCCGTATTGCCAGTGCGTTGTAAAAAGTCTGCCATCCTCCGAGTTTCATCCTGAAAATTATAGGATATATTCAGGTCTCGTAAATTTTCCTGAAAATTATAAGGTTTAACAGGACGATGAATAACTTTACTGGGAAAAACCTTATCCATACTGCGGAAATTTTTCACCCTTTTATCATCATCAAACATAGTGATTTTAGGTGCGAGATAGAAACGTAAAATAATCAAACAAATAATAATTAGAGGCACAATAAAAATCAGGATAAAATTGATAATATTCATAGTTATAATCTGAGTGGTAGATAGTTATACTGCTGATGCAACAGTCCGCAAACCCTGTTTATGTTATCATCTGAGGTAAAAATTGACTAGGGGCTAAAAAATGCCAGATGATTTAATCCCATTTCTGATTGGTGTAAGTCTTTTGATTATTTACTTAGTCTTCTCAGCTATGACTGAAATGGGAACAAAATTGCCGTGGAGAAAAAAATGATTAATACTGTTGCTCCAACTATTCCGGAAAAAAGAATTGTTTTTTATAATCTAAATTGGCAAAAATACCAAACAATTATCGAAGCTTTGGGAGAAAGTCGCCTGGCTAGAATTATATATGACCGCGGAGTATTAGAAATTACTATGCCTCTAGAAGAGCATGAATTTGCCAGAGAAATAATTGGTTTATTTATCAGAATTTTAGTTTTAGAAATGGGGCTGAAAATTAAAACTTTGGGTTCGACAACTTTGAATTATCCAGAATTAGACAGAGGTGCCGAACCAGATAATTGTTATTACATTCAAAATCAATCAAAAGTAGCAGGAAAAAAAATTGATTTAACTAAAGACCCACCACCAGATTTAGTGGTAGAAGTTGATATTACTCATACCGATATTGATAAAATTAATCTCTATGCCAGTATGAAAATTTCAGAATTTTGGCGCTACAATGGAGAAGTTTTACAAATTTATCAACTGCAAAATCAAGAATATGTTGAAGTGGAAAATAGCCCCACATTTCCTCAGATAGAAAAAGCAAGATTTTATGAATTTATCACAGAATCAAAAGTTGATGAAATAGAAGCAGAGAAAAGATTAAGAACAGATTTAAAACGGCTCAAAGGGTTGTAAAATACAAAAGTTGAAACTGAATAAATCAGAAAAATGAACATTCCTGAAGAGACAAAAAAACAACAAAATAAAATTCAGCGAGTGGGTGTTATTGGTGGCGGGCAGTTAGCATGGATGATGGCGGATGCTGCGAAAAAATTAGGAGTAGATTTAATTATTCAAACTCCTCAGAAAAATGATCCGGCTGTATCTATTGCTCAAGAGATTATTTTGGCAGAAATTGATGATGCAAAAGCAACGGTTCAGTTGGCAAGTATTTGTGATGTAATTACTTTTGAGAATGAGTTTATTAATATAGATGAGTTATTATCTATGACTCAACACGATGTAATTTTTCGTCCGAGTTTATCTGTCTTAAAACCATTGTTAGATAAATATCAGCAATTGTGTTATTTGCGAGATATGGGTTTACCAGTTCCTAAGTTTTGGGAGTGGAAAACAGAAATTGATGGTTTATCTTTTCCTCTAGTATTGAAAGCTCGTCGTCATGGTTATGATGGGCAAGGAACTTTTATTGTTAAGGATATTGATAATTTAAAATATTATGGAAATAAGGATATTTTAGTACAAGAATTTATTCCCTTTGAGCGGGAAGTTGCGGTTATTGCTGCTCGTTCTTTTGCTGGTGAAATTAAAGTTTATCCAGTAGTAGAAACTCAACAAGAAAACCAAGTTTGTCGGCGGGTTTTTGTGTCTGATGAAAATCGGGAATTAGTGAAACAAATAGAAGCGATCGCTCAAACTCTTCTGAACAGTTTGGAAGTAGTGGGAGTATTTGGAATTGAAATGTTTATTACTAAAGAGAACAATGTTTTAATTAATGAAATTGCCCCTAGAACTCATAATTCTGGTCATTACACTTTGGATGCTTGTGAGACTTCCCAATTTGAACAGCATTTGCGGGCAGTTTGTGGTTTACCTTTGGGTAGTACCGCTCTCAAAACCAAAGGTGCGGTGATGGTCAATTTATTGGGTTATGAATTTGCAGAAAATAACTACTTGACAAAAAGACAACAGTTAGCCCAGATTTCCAATGCTTCAGTTTGGTGGTACGGCAAAACTGAGTCTCGGCCAGGACGAAAATTAGGCCATGTGACGATTTTGGTGGACGAGGAAAATTCGGCCAAATGTCGTCAGGAGGCTGAGGCGATCGCCTACCTAGTTGAGAATATCTGGTATGGCTAATTAATTAGTATTAAATACTCTTGGTAACTTTGTAGCAGTCAAAATTCGCTTAAAAACTTCTAACTTCTAACTTCTGACTTCTGACTTCAAGAAAGGGGTGACAGAAAAAAAATAATCGTTATAATGATCAACAGGTTCACTACGACGTTGGTGACTGCCAAAAATGTTTTTTTGACCTACAAATCAAAAAACATGGGAATTTAGATGTTCGAGTGGCAGTAAACCGGGCTTGTACCCGGAAACTTAAAACTTGGGCCGAGATACCCACCTGGTATTTTCCAGGTCAAAAGCTGAGGCAAGACGGCGTTGCGGTGGACTATTTTTTTTGGGGTTGGTGGGTGCAGATTCCTGTAAAATCTAAAGAGTCACAAGTTTGCTTACAGCAATCCACTGTCCCAAATGTCTATCATCTCTCGCTTGAAAAAAAATGGTTTTCGTCGCGAGAAACAATGCCATCAATGTAAAAATTGTGGCCATTAATTTGTTGAATCTCCAAGTAATAAGGCTGATCATCCAGAAGTAAAAAAACTCTCTCTCAAAATGTATCTCAACGGTATAGGATTTTGAGCCATCGCAAGAGTGAGAGAAAGTGATTATACTACCACTATCAATTGGGTAAAAGAATCGGCACAACAGTTATCAGATTAACCACTGATGAACTACAGACGTTTGTGGGAAATAAAAAACAGAAAGTTGGGATTTTGGAGTCTGGTTAATCATTGGAAACCGGGAATTATCCTTTGGGAAATTGGCGATCGCGATAGGGATGCGGAGCATTATCACTCCTGGGCAAACTGTTGAGAGGTTATGGTAAGTTATCCAGTGTTGGCATAGCTTTTGGTATGTCAGTGACGGTTATCCAATTGCTGCTACATTACTTGAAATTCAAGACTGTGCAAGTTATTCTCTAAGCATTATGTATTCACCAACGCCATCAGGGAAAAATTAATTATGAAAGCAGTTGTAATGACATCGCCAGGAGCGCCCGAAGTTTTGCAAGTACAGCAAGTTCCTGACCCGATAATTGAAAATGACCAAGAAATATTGGTGCGTTTGAAAGCTGCGGGAGTTAATCCTATCGATACAAAATTACGCACGCGAGGCACTTTTTTCTCAGATAAAATGCCCGCTATTTTAGGATGTGATGGTGCAGGTATTGTGGAAGCTGTTGGTAAAAATGTGCATAATTTTCAAGTGGGAGATGAGGTTTATTTTTGTAATAGTGGCATAGGAAATACTCCTGGAAATTATGCAGAATTAGCTGTAGTTGACGAAAAGTTTGTCGCCAAAAAACCTATTTCTTTAAGCTTTGTTGAAGCTGCTGCTGCACCGTTAGTTTTAATTACGGCTTGGGAATCTTTATATGACCGAGGAAATTTACAAGCTGGCAGGAAAGTATTAATTCATGGTGGTGCAGGTGGGGTCGGTCATGTAGCTATTCAGTTAGCAAAGTTACAAGGTGCTGAGGTTGCTACTACTATTAGTTCCCAAGAAAAAGCAGATTTTGTCAAAAGTTTAGGTGCAGATTTAGCAATTTTTAAAAATACAGATTTTGTGCAAGCTGTCTTAGATTGGACGAATGGAGAAGGTGTAGATTTAGCGTTTGATACTATTGGGGGAAAAGTTTTTTATGATACTATTCCAGCAGTGAAAGTTTACGGTGATATAGTAACAATTTTAGAACCAGATACTAGCTTGGGAAATTTAAAAGTTGCGAGGCAAAGAAATCTGCGGATAGGATTAGAATTAATGTTAACTCCAATGATGAAAGGATTAACAGAAGCTCAGGTAGATCAAGCTAAGATTTTGCAGCAATGTGGGCGGTTATTTGAGCAAGGAAATTTGAAAATTCATGTGAATAAAAGTTTTGCTTTGGATGATGCAATAGAAGCGCATCGAATGTTAGAAGCAGGTTCGATGATTGGTAAGATTGTTTTAACTATTTAATGTTGAAAAAAGAATACTATAAAAAGCAAAGGTCTAAATGTTTAGTGAACAATATAGCATTTCCCACCTTTTGTGAGGTACACCGCTTTCGATCCCCCCTAACCCCCGTTTAACAAAAAGCGCAGTATCCTCTGGCTTCCCCCTTCCCAAGGGGGACGGGAGGGGGATATGCGGGGGGGAAATGGAAGTCCCCCTTGAGAAGGGGGATGCGCGGGGGATTGTTGATGTACCTCACCAGACTGAAAAACGCTATAGCTTTTATAATTCCTTTTAGATATAGCAATCCTAAATGGGTTGTGAAAATTTTGATAACAGTAACTGAAAACCTTTAAAATTATCAATTCTGTAGGGGCGATTTCCGTTCCGGAATGCTCCTAATTACGCGAATCGCCCCTACAATCATTTCTTTTTTTATTTATTCTTCTCTCTTCCTGCTGAAAAATGAATCGATTTTTTTGTATAGTTATTTGTTTATTATTACTTTTTATCCCCCAACCTGTATTAGCAAATGATACCCCACCAGAAGCAATACCTTTAACTCTATAACTATTACAACAACGCCTTAAATATCCTGTAAATAGTGATGGAATTCCTACTGTAGACTTACAAAATTTAATTATTGATTTAACTCCTGAAAATTCGGAATTCAGAGACCAATTTTATCAACAACTACAAACTACTCTCAATCAACCTGGAAAAACTATTGGTTTAGACCTAAGTAACTCCCTAATTAAAGGAGAATTTATGGGCAGTAAATTAGGATTACGCGCCCCTTTAGTCGGAGATTCATTATCACCTTTATTCACACAAGCAGAACTTGAAAAATTTCAACAAGACCAAGTTCTGATTTCTCAACTTAGACAATTTCCAGTTATTATGGAAAGTTCGTTAGTCATTCCTAGACAAATCACAATTTTCCAGGGTCTTTTGAAGTTAGAAAAAGTCAAATTTACTGATGCTATTAATTTTACTAATACTTTTTTTCTAAATCGCGTTGAAGCTACAGGGATAATTATTGCTACTGATGCTAAATTTTCTGGCAGTAGATTTCGAGATATAGTAAATTTTACTGATGGATTTGTTGGTGGCAAAGTGCTATTTGAAAATAGTATCTTTTTTGAGAAAGCTAGGTTGAACCATCTGCAATTTTTGGGGGAAGTTAAATTTCAAAATAGTAGATTTGAGAATGTGACTAATTTTCATCAAAGTTTGTTTCGTAAGGAAGCAAATTTTCAACAAGTTAAGTGGCAGGATAATGTGAATTTTAACGAATGTAAGTTGGAATAAAGAGGATTTTTCTCTAATATCATGTTCGGATAATCAGTTATAATAAAATTTAAGGACTGACAGTACCGACAGTACCAAAGAAATACTGAAATTATCTTTACTTTTCTCCTTTCTTCCCTCCTGAGGACTGAGGACTGACTCCTCACAACAGTTATTTATAAGTATTCAACCGAACATGATATAAGTCTCGGTTCGCTAAGTCTTGATTTTTAACTCATGTATATTTTGCAAATTCCGTAACTTTTAGAGAAACTTTTTTCCAGGAACAAGTAGATTTAAAGGGGGCAAGTATTGAAAATTATTTTGATTTTAGTGACGCTAAATTTGCTGTAAATTCTTATCTAAATATACCGGAGTTAAGTTTTGATTCTGACCAAGCAAAAATTATTGGAGATGTTGGTCAAATAGGCAAAATTATTTCTTGACCTGCTTTACAAGGTAATGATAATTTATTACGGAATTTAGTCAAAAATTTTCGTCTACAGGAACAAGTTTCAGATGCTAATCAAGTAGAATATTTGCGGGCAAGATTACAGTTAAGAGATTTGAAAGATTGTTTATTCAGTTTAACTTTTTCTCCAAAAGTTGATAGTCAAGCTAGAAAAGTCTGTCCGCAAAAATCTGCTTCTACTTATAATTTATTTGCTATTGGTTGGCACTGGTTATGGTTAAATTTATTATTGTTATTGAGTGGATATGGTACGAGTTTTTGGTTGGTTTTTGGAGTAGGTTTAATCGCGATCGCTTATTTTGGTTTATTATTTTGGTTTGTGGATAAATGGCGACGCAGACTACCTAAACCTATTCTTCCTACTGTTGAGGAAACCGGGTGGATGTTGGGTAGTTTTAGTATTTTTTGTCTGGTTAGTTTAACAGCTATTTTTAATACTTCTGTTCAACCTTTTTTAACTCTTGCTTGTTTAGCAACAGTGATTTTGGCTTTTCCAATGATTATATTGGGGCGAATTTATTGGCAGGGTCGTTATCACAATTTAATGAATGTTTCTTACTTTACTGAAGAGGGAGATATGGGACAGTTAAGATTAATGATTTGCAGATTGCCAATCATTCCTAGAACTCCATTTTTTCGCGATCGCTATATGTCTATTTTATGGGAACGTCGTTGGAATTGGTTAAATTATTATGATTTTAGTCTCAATAACTTACTTAAATTTGGCTTTAATGATTTACGTCTCCGGGATGAATATTTACCCGGTTTAATTTCTACTTTGGTTTGGTATCAGTGGATATTAGGAATGTTTTATTTAGTCTTTTTATTTTGGACTTTATCTCGGACTATCCCTGGATTAAATCTATTAATTTATTTGAAATAAAGCTCTGTAGGGGTGGTTCTCTGTAGGGGTGGTTTCGCCTTTGCGGAGCATTCCGGAACGGAAACCACACCTACTTTTCAACACAACCAATAAATAATCATTTTAACTAATTAAAATTTCGGAATAACTGCAGTTATCAACCAATATAGTTTATGCTTAACACTTTTCTTTTCTACTTTTGTTTCTACACTTGTAGGTTGTTTCATTACTTGTAATAAAGAACTTAAAGCATAATCCTCAGAGGAATTAACTTGTCGATCCAAAAGAGCAATATTCATAGCTAAAGGAAGAGCGATCGCTGCCACATCTGGCTCTAATTCTTCAATTAATAAATCGATAGATTGAGGCACTCTAACTGCAGAACGAATTCCTTGCAACATCTGTTCATTTAATCCTAAATCTTGCAAATTAGGGGAAATTTCTTCCCACTTAATTTTTTGATTTGGCTCCCCTGCTTGAATAACATAAGCTAGCAACCTTTGGAGTTTTCCTTGTTGCTTAGTTGTCATGCTTTCAATAGGTTCATTTGCAGTTATTTCTTGAGAATTATTTTGATATTCTTCTGATTTAACACCATCGACAATTTTTTGCCAATCTTGATGATCACAAGATTCTGGTTGTTCTACAGTTAAAGAAATAGTTATTTTTTTGTCTGCACTAGAATCAAGTTGCGTTACTTCTGCTTTTACTCCCAGGAAACCTAGCCATTTAGCAATAGTATGAATTAATGTTAGACGGGTTGCCTGACAGTTTGCTAATAATCGGACTTGAGTCCGAACCATAGGGCGAACTATTTGTGTCAGCATAAAATAAATGTACTGTCTTAACTAGAAATTTACCTATTTATAGGATAGCTAATTTTTCTGTATAAAATAGCAGTTTTAGCTACCAATTTTTTCTAAGCTTGAAGTAGGATAGTCCGATTAAATTTACAACGGTGAAGATTTTGTAAATAGCGGGAGCTATGGCAAAAATAAATTATTTTTTCTTTTTGTCAATTACATCTTGTTAAAATTTATCTAAAATTTTTAACAATAATTTAGAAGTATAAAGGCTAAAAAAGCTGATAGCTGTTGGCGCAGCATTCCGTAGGAAATGCTTACTATTTTTTATTCAAGGCATTCTGGCAAAATGTTCTAACAATAGTCGGTGAATAAAAATATAGCCACCACCAACTTTTTGGAGGAAAATTAATTGTGTAGCGTAGTCGAGAAAACGAGCATAATTCCAAGGAATATAACCACTCAAATATAAAATAACTCGTAAAATAAAATGTTTGACACAAGCCTCTCCACCTCCCACCGCCAATCCAAAAATTAATCCATATTGACCCCAAGTTATGAAGTACCAGTCTAATAATTTAGCAGTTAAACTCATTACTATTGCACCAACTAAACCAAAAATAAAAGCATTTTTAGTTGACTGCCAAATTCCTTGATTAGGAACAGTTACTTCTTCTATTCCCGGACCCGTCATACCACGAACTATTCCTAAAATTAGTCCTAAACTTAATCCAGCCATTGCTAATCTAATTATCAAATCAGTGAGATAACTAGGAATTTTGAAATTAGACAGAAAAATAGCTTTTGATATAATTATACATATGAATAATATACCAGAAATTATTCCTACAGTCATGCCAATAATTACTCGGTTGATAGTATATTTTCCCAACCATCTTAAAGTAGTGACTGTTTGAATACTTTTAAATCCAAAAAAACGCCAAAAATATATAAAACAAAATATTACAAGTAACACCATTACAGGCAATCTTAATACTCGATAAAATAGATTCCATAATAAGAGGAAGATTATCGTTAAAAGAGTAATAAGATAAGCGATACTAGAAATTTTATTTCGTAGCCAAGTTGGCTGAATTCTTTCAATTAAAAATACAGTTTCTGACTCCCTAACCATCTGTTTTGCCAACCAACTTAGCCAACTTTTTACTTTCTCTTGAGAATAGGGAATATTAACTGCTCGACGTTTGAAAATTCGGTCAATATAAGCATTAAATAAATGTTCTCTCAGTTCACTATTACTTCGACTTGGTAATTCTGTAATTGAAATTCCTTGATAAGCCAAACTAATAATACTTAAGATTAAAGGAGACTGAGCAAATTCTTGTAATTTCACATCAGATTCTAATGCTTTTCTCACCGCAGCTAAATCAGCACCAGCAGTTTTTAAATACTCTTGAACCTGCTCCAAACTTAACGGCTGTAAATAGATAGCAGCTTGAAATATCAAATTCCCAGAAAGTGCTTCATAATCGCGAATTCGACTACAAACTATCATTTCTGTTTGTCCATATTCTTGACAAAAATTATTCAAACTATCCACACAATCTTCTCGTTTATCCCTACTAACTTCATCTAAACCATCTAATAATAAAAGTAATTTTTGCCCTTGTATCCAACTTTTCCCAATCTGTTGAGAAACTTGATATTTAGTATGTAATTCCAGCACCAACCAATCAGCGATCGCTTGTTTTTTTCCCTGCCAAGAAGAAAGGTTAAAAACAACAGGTATAGACTGACTTAAATCAGCTTCCGTTCTATTAATTAAATCTCGCGCTAACTCTAATAAACTTGTAGTTTTCCCAGAACCAGGTTCACCTAAAATTAATAAAGTACGTCCTGCACCTAACTCATCAAATTTATCAATAATTCGAGTACCAGGCGGTAATTCTGCTTGCGGATTTTCTAAATCTTGCCATACCAAACCCCAAGGACGAGTTACTGCATCTTTTCGTTCTGCTAATCCCAGTTCAATTAATACTTTGCCATGCAAAGAAGTTTCTAAAACACCCTTCACCCAATAATTTTTTACCTTGTTCAGCAATATCTGACAATTCCGATATTCTTGCTGACTCATTAATGATTTCGTCTCTGATTTAACAGATGAATTCTTATCTGCTAATATTCCCGCTTCTGCTAAAGCATTATTTATCCAATTTTGATTAAAAATAGCTTCATAAATGCGGTTATAAACTTTTAGCTTACCTCGCTGCTGCACAACCAAACCAGTTAAGCGTAATTCTAATTCTTCTGAATTTTGATTAACTTTTACTCCCTTACTCTGCCAAATTTTTTGATATAACAATAATAACTTCTGCCGTTGAATACTTAATAATAAGCGGTCACGAATAGTTCTTAAATGTTGTGGGTCATCCTGGCTTTCCCAATTATTTATGATCATAGTTTGTACCAAATCTTCGACCCATACTATTTCTTTATCAGTAGTAATAGAAGACTCATATTTGAGGGCAAGTTGACACAGTTTTTGAGTCAGAAAAGGTTGCCCATTCGTCCAATTTAATATTGCCTGTAATAATGCTTGACTATTAACAGATACTGTTGCTAATCCTGTGACTAAAGGTTGAGCTTCCTTAAAAGTAAAACCAGTTAATTCAATTGCACGACCAATATTAAACGGACTATTAAATTTATTTTTAATTAAATCTGCGGGAGTAACTACACCTAAAAAAGTAAAAGCCAAACGTTTGTAATCCTGATTGTCTGCCCTTTTATCATAACAAGACCGAATTACCGTAAAAAAATCATCTACTTGAAAATTCAAACTGAGAATACTATCAATTTCATCAATAAAAATTACAATTTTTTGGGGAATTAACTTGAGAATAGTTGATTGAATAAACTTACTGAAACGCTGCCCATAAGATAAATTATGATGCTCAAACCACCAACTTGTTAAATCAAAGCGATCGTACAAATTTAAACTACTAACAATACTATCAATTACTCCAGCATACCATTGTTCAGGAGTAATATCCAAATTACCAATCGCACTCAAATCAATAGCCGCACAAATAACACCTTCAGACTGTAACTGTTGCATAATTTGTACCCGCAAACTAGACTTACCCATCTGTCGAGAATTTAAAACATAACAAAATTCTCCCCCTTTTAAACCCCGGTATAAATCTAAATCTGCTTGACGTTTAACATAAGTGGGAGCATCAACTGGTAAACACCCACCGACGTGATATTTATAGTAATAATTATGTGATTTACTCATTGATTTAAACTAAAGCAAATAATCCCAATTATACAACTATTTGCTACAAATAATTCTCTATGTTTGAGGTTGTAGGTGAATTAATAATTCATAGTTAATAATTAATAATTAATAATTTACTAGTTAGTTTATTTGTAACATTCTCCCGCCGGATAGCCACCGGATATTCACTTGCGCAAGTATAAGATTTATCATCGCATCAGCGGGGATGGGTACAAGGTTTATTCTTCCGTAGGTGGGGAAGAGAGCAAGATTTTTTCAATTTGGTATATTAGTATAATACACATCTAAATTTGAATAAAAATTTTTGCCCTAACAATGGCCTTTTTTCCGCTTAATATAAATATTTGTCAGGCAATTAATAATTAAGAAAAATTATTTTTAACTGAAACTGTCGCTCAATCCTAATTAATCGGGTATCCTAGAAATTACATCTTAGAAACAATCACTAATTATGATGAATCTGCCAGAATTTGTTAACCAACGTTATCAAATAAAACAAGAACTAGGTTGTAATCAAACTGGAGGTCGAATTACTTATCTGACAACTGATACTACCACTCAGACACCAGTAGTTACTAAACAGTATCAATTTGCTAACTGGGCAGAATATGATAGCTACCACAGAGAAATAGAACTATTACAACAATTAAATCATCCCTCTATTCCCCGTTATCTAGATTCATTTGAGACCGAAAACGGCTTTTGTTTAGTACAAGAATATAAAAACGCTCCCTCTCTTGCACAAACCCAACTTTGGACAATAGAAGAAATCAAATTTATTGCCAAATCAGTATTACAAGTCTTGGTATACCTACAAAAACAAGTACCACCCATAATTCATCGGGATATTAAACCCGAAAATATCCTAGTAGAACGCAACACTACTCAACTAAAAGTTTACCTTGTAGACTTTGGTTTTGCTCGCAGTGGTTATGGTAATGTAGCAGTTAGCAGCGCCGTCAAAGGTACTCTAGGATTTATGCCACCAGAACAGTTATTCAACCGCGAACTCACCGAAGCATCAGATTTATATAGTTTAGGTGCAACCTTAATCTGTCTCTTAACCAATACTAAATCAAACGATATCGGGAAACTAATTGATGAGAACTACCGAATTAATTTTAAAAAATTGATTCCTAATCTAGAACCTGCTTTTGTTAAATGGCTAGAAAAAATGGTCGAACCAAAACTGCAACACCGTTTTCCGAATGCTGAAACCGCTTTGAAAGTGCTTGATTGTCTAGAATACCCCGAAAATAATTTTACAACTCAGCCCATCGACTCAAGCAACAAAAAACCGAAAAAGATATTTGCCAAAGTTACAATAGCTAGTCTATCTCTAATAGCACTTTACACCACAATAGCAGCCCTAAAAACCTGGGGAGAAAATAAATGGTTAAATTCTCGCATCGAGTTAGAAATGTCTCGCTCTAGCGCTAGAAAAAAGCATTTGCAGCAAGTATTACTGCAAACAGGTCAATGTCCTCGGTGTGACTTAAGCAATGTTAACTTAACCTATGCCAACTTAGAGAGTGTTAACCTTAAAGATGCCACTCTTGAAGGTGCTGTTCTCAATAATGCCAATCTTCATCATGCCAAACTTTGGAAAACCAATCTCGCAGGTGCTGACCTAACATCTGCTAAGTTGTCAGAAACAGATTTAAGGGGCGCTAAACTCAGGTATGCAGATTTACATTCTGCCAATCTCTTGGGGGCAAATCTCGGATATGCAAATCTAGAAAATGCCAGTCTCTCAGATGGTAACCTTCAAGACGCTAACTTATGGGGAGCAAACCTGGCTTATGCCAAACTACAAAATGCTAATCTTAAAAATGCTAATCTCTGGGGAGTAGATTTATTGAGAGCTGAGTTAGAGAATGCAAATCTGGAAAATGCTAACTTGGAAAATGTAAAGTTAGATGGTGTTAACCTCAAGGGTGCTAACTTAAAAGAGGCTAATCTTAAAGATGCTGTGATCAAGCTAGACAAAAGGTATAACTATCGCAATATTAATTTAGAAAATGCTGACCTCGAAGGTGCTAATCTGGAAGGCATTCATCTCGAAGATGCTAATATGTTGGGTGCTTACTTAAAAAATGCTAATCTCAGGGAAGCTTCTCTAGAGGGTGCGGACTTGCGAGGTGCTAATTTGGCTAACAGTAATCTGAGTAAGGCATTTTTACGAGGTGCAAATCTTCGGGGTGTTAACCTTCGCGGTGCTAATATTGAAGGTGCTAACTTCCGAGATAGTGACCTCAAGGGAGCCATTCTACCTGACGGTACTATTCATCCCTAATTCACAGATACTTCTACTTCTGCTGAAATTATCCAATGATTAATTACTGATTATTAATTATTTGGTCCGGAGGAGGCTAACTGATAACTGATAACTGATAACTGAAATGACAGAATCTGAAACTGCTGAATTCCTAATTCCTTCCCCTGTAATGCCTTCAGAGGAAAATACATTTGCCCACTATACGTTAGTCAACAGACTACCTGCTGTCATCGAAAGAGTCATCAAAGAAAATGATTTTCCTCCAGATATTGTAGAAGAGTTAGAAATTATCATTGAAGAATTATTTGAGGGTTTGGTGCGACCGATAGCAGATGACGAGGGACCAGATGTCCCTGCTTGGGCATCATATCTGATACCTTTCGAGGGCAAAAGTTGGTTTGATGTACCATTTTTTTTTGCTGAAGCTTATTTCTTCCGACGTTTGTTAGAAGCAACAGGTTACTTTGTACCAAGTTTGTGGCAAGGAATAGACCCTTTTGGCTATCAAAAACGCTTAAGTTTAGAAAAGTCAATGGATGCTATCCGAAAAATTAGCGATAGTGTATTCGCACCACTTCGCGAATGCATTCAACCTTTAGATACCGACCAACCACAACCACAATGGTATCAAACCTGTCTCACGGCTCTGCTGCAAAATGCTTTGTGGGGCAATAGAGCTGATTTAAGCTTATGGCCAGTTGATGCCGGGGATGGCAATACTCAAGACTTTCAGCAACAACAAAGTAATATTTTGGTGGATGATACCGACGACTTGCTCAACTATTTAAGTAATATTCAGGGACAACGAATCGATTTAATTATAGATAATGCCGGTTTTGAATTGGTTTGTGATTTATTTCTTATAGATTTTCTGCTGTCTACTAATACTGCTAATATTGTTTATTTACATCTAAAAGCACATCCCACATTTGTCTCTGATGCCATGAGTCAGGATGTTTTTTACACTTTGGAAATGTTGGGTAATGACATCTCAGAAAATGTCCGAATGTTGGCAGGTAGGTTGCAAGAATATATTTCTGTCGGTCGTCTAATATGTCGAGATAGCTTTTTTTGGAATGCACCTCTAGCTTTTTGGGAAATGCCAAAGTCTTTAAAGGAGGAGTTAGCAAAAGCAAGTCTAATTTTAATTAAAGGTGATGCTAACTATCGGCGGATATTGGGCGATCGCCACTGGTTATTTACCACACCTTTATCGGATATTGGTTATTATTTTCCTACACCATTTGTCGCTTTGCGTACCCTCAAGTCGGAAGTAGCTACAGGACTTGAACCAGATCAAATTGAAATATTAAATGAGGAAGACCCTTTTTGGTTAACTAACGGTCAGTGGGGTGTGATTCAGTTTGTCATTCCAGACAAAGGCGATGGGGTTTGACTTTTGAGCAAAAAACTTAGAGGAGGTAAATATCATGTTAGCATTACAGCGCTTTTCAAATTGATGAACCACATCGCCATAACCAAAAGCTTGTAGGGACGTTGCATGCAACGTCCCTACTGTGGTCTACTGAAATGAAAACCGCTGTAATGAAATGACGAACCCACAAATTTCTTTTTTCGTACTCAGACTTCATAACTTCTGACTTATAACTTCTGACTTCTGACTTTTTAACACATATCCGCTACATCTGTTACTAAATTGATAGCTATGAATGTCATTATTTCCTAATAGTCTAGGTTGAACCCAATCATTGTCCAACCTAAAATGGAAAATTCAATAACTCAAAGAGATATAAAGATGAAACTGGCAGCACGAGTTGGCAAAGTACCACCTTCCCTAACCTTGGCTATCTCCGCTAAAGCTAAAGCAATGAAAGCTGAGGGAATAGATGTCTGTAGTTTTAGTACCGGGGAGCCTGACTTTGACACCCCACAGCACATAAAAGCAGCAGCTCAAAAAGCTCTGGACGCAGGTAAGACAAAATATGGTCCAGCAGCGGGAGAACCAAAACTCAGAGAAGCGATCGCCCAGAAGCTTTCGAGAGAAAATGGCCTAAACTACAAACCTGAAAATATTATTGTCACTAATGGGGGGAAACATTCTCTATTTAATTTAATGTTGGCATTGATCGAAGCGGGAGATGAAGTGATCATTCCGGCACCCTACTGGTTAAGTTATCCAGAAATGGTCAAACTTGCAGGTGGGGAACCAGTAATTTTAAGTACGGATGTTCAAACTGGTTATAAAATTACACCAGAGCAACTGCGTCAAGCTATTACAGATAAGACTAAATTGTTGGTGCTTAATTCTCCATCTAATCCTACTGGGATGGTTTACAAACCAGAGGAAATTAAAGCATTGGCAGAGATAATAGTTGAGAAAGATATTTTGGTGGTTTCTGATGAAATTTACGAAAAGATTATCTATGATGGGGCTGAACATCTGAGTATTGGGGCGGTTAATTCAGATGTTTTTAACAATACTATTATTAGTAATGGGTTTGCTAAAGCTTTTTCAATGACAGGTTGGCGAATTGGCTATTTGGGAGCGCCTGTAGAATTAATTAAGACTATAGCAAAAATTCAAAGTCATAGTACGTCGAATGTTTGTACTTTTGCTCAGTATGGGGCGATCGCTGCCTTGGAATCATCCCAAGACTGTGTTGAAGAGATGCGTCAAGCTTTTGCTAAACGTCGGCAAGCAATTTATGATTTACTTCATGCTATACCTGGTCTAACTTGTAGCAAACCCGAAGGTGCTTTCTATATGTTCGTCAATATTAGTAAGGTTAGTAATAGCTCCCTCGAATTTTGTAACGCTTTACTAGAAGAGCAAAAAGTAGCTGTTATTCCTGGTGTGGTTTTCGGTGCTGATGACCACATTAGAATATCTTATGCTACTGACTTAGCAACTATAGAGAAAGGGATGGCAAGGTTAGATAAATTTGTGCGTTCCCAGAGCTAAACACAAAAAATGACGGGAGAAAGCACACAGCGCCGGTTTTAACGGCTGCTTGAATAATGACACGCGGATTTAATCAAATTCCGAAGATTGGTATAATCAGATAGTTAATTAGGAGTCAGTAGGGGCGATTCGCGCTTGCAAAGCATTCCGAAGAAAATCGCCCATACAGACTAACCTCACGGGGTGACAAACAAGCTGAAAAGTAGGCAAGGTGTTGGGTGTTGGGAAGAATTGAACCATTAAAAAGCCTTCTTTATTATAGCGCTGCACGACACAGGTGTTCACTTATGTATTTTCCCCAATCTATTGTTAAAAAAGGTGTCAATAAGTATCGTTAGATCGGGGAATATAATCGAGTGAAAACCTCGCGGGTATTAGGCTTTTACCTGCTTGTCACCCCTTGAGCAGACTAATACCATTTTGATAAATGTTTGCTACAAATGAATAGGGGATTTTTTAGGAGTCAGGACTCGTCGGGGCGAAGAGCGTAATTAGGAGCATTCCGCAGGAAATCGCCCGTACAGGAGTCGCATGGGAATTCCTTTAATACCATGTTTTAGGTCGGAAATCATCTTTTTTGTCAAAGGGACATCTTATTAAAAGTCTTTTTATCGCCCTTACCATTCGTAACATTCTTTTTTTTAATTGGTATAACACTAAATCCGGTTTAGACGATAGCTTTATTATTATACCTTTATAAATCAGTTTTCATTTTGGTAAGCTACGCTAAAGACCTTCCATACAAACTCCCTACTGGATTATCATTTTTTTAGATGGTTAATTGACCTGAAAACTGCTGTAGATTAATAACGAATAATTTCAAAACCTTTAATTCCTTCAGGTTTCTCGTACTCTACTTTTACATCCTTAACTACAGCATAAGTCGGCCCTTGTTCACACCATTTAATCATCTTTTCAACAGATTCTTTACTCCCCTCAAAAATAGCTTCCACCCTACCATCAGATAAATTTTTTACCGTACCATTTACACTCATTTTAAGTGCTTTTTCTAATGTATAAAAACGATAACCAACTCCCTGAACTTTTCCTGAGATAAATACATGAGCGCGAGTCATTTCCAAAGATTTTGATTGGTGTTCCATTGCTATCTACTACAAGTATTTGCTTTAAGTCTACATCATAATTTTACACAAAATTTAGAGTAATTCATCTTTCATATTTGCTATAACAATATTTTTATAGTAGATATTTTGCTATTAATATCAGACTCACTATAAGTATGCCAAAACATTTTTTTCTACTTAATTTGCCGATTTAGTTTGCAGATTTTAACTACTACGACCTACAATCCACAAGCAACATAAATTTGCAACTTAAATATAATTACTATGGTAGTTTAACTGTTATGATTGAAAGACTGCTTTGTCTTTAATATTTATCATATTTACCAGGGAAAGTGGACAATGAATAATTATTCATGGATGAATGCTCATTAATAATTCTATATTTTTGATTAATTCAAATTTTTTTCAAATCAGGAGGTAGCTAAAATTATGCTTACAGCATCATTTTTTGTAATTACAATTGTCAGTTTAATGGCCGGAACAGGTTTTGCTTATTCCTTGTTTGCAAAACGATTAAAAAAGCAAAACAAATTTCATAATCAACAAATACTAGAAGCTCAGGAACGTATCTCCTATCTTCAGGAAAAAAATGAAAATTTACAACAGGAATATCAACAAGAAATTCAGGCGTTAGATATTCAAATTGCCAAATATATAGAGGAAATTAAACAAAAAAGCTTATTAGAAAACGACCTCAAAAATACTGTAGAAGAAATCGAAATAAATATTTTCCTTGCCCATATACAAAATCAAAATAAAATTCAGGAACTAGAGCAACTTCATCAAGCAAATAAACAACAAGCAATTCAAAAATTAAAAGCTGAATACCAGAAAAAACTGAGACATAAAATTGAATTGCAAAATCAATTAAAAACAAAGAATGAGCAACTACAAGGGAGTATTAAATCCTTAAAAGATAAATATAAAAAACGGGTTAAGCAACTAGAAATAAGTTATCGGCAAAAGCAGGAAGAAGCAGTAAAATCTTTGAAACTAGAACATCAAAGTCATATCCAAAAATTAGAATCAATCCAGGCACAACTGCAACAGAAAAATCAGCTATTGAAAGATAAATATGAGCATGAATTAGCAGATAGGGAGCAAGTACATCAACAAAAAATAGAAAATATTAGTAAATATTGGCAAGCAGAATTTCAAAACAAAATTCAAGAGCTAGAGGCAGATAATTCTCAAAAAATCGAAGAAGTTGTTAAATCCTTAGAGAAAAATCATCGAATTCAAACTAAAAATTTAGAGTCTAATCACGATAAAAAGCTGCAAGATACAATTAAAGGATTAGAAAAAAAATATCAAACAAAGCTGAAAACTCAAATAAAAGAATTAGAAGAAATTCATCAAGAATCAATGCTTGAAACCATGATATCAATGACTAGTCAAAATCAGACTCAGTTAAAGCAAAAAACTGAGCAACTGAAACAAACTTATGAGTTTCAACTCCAACAGACTGTGAAATCTCTTAAAGCTGAACATCAACGTCAAATTAAGCAACTTACTCAACAATTAGAGTTACATAATAATATTTCAGCATTAGATGTCTCCGGAAAAGAGGGAGCCAGGAGAAATAATTAGGGTATGCTGAAAAAATTGGTTGGTAGGGGTAGGATATCGGGGGAACAGGCGACGGTTTCGGCAATTTTATGTGAAAAAATTTTCTTGAATTTCAGCATAAAATTTTAGTATTTTGAGGCTAATAAGAGCCAATAACTAGGAGGTAAGTTGAAGATAAAAAGCTCTAAAAACCTTACCAATTATAAGTTTTAGCTTCATTCAGACAGCCATAATTAATATTTTATATATGATAATTGACTTGATTTTTTATTATTAGAGATGTCTATTAGATACTACTAATTATGCTCAAGTTAAACAAGTAAAAAAAACAGCAAATATATAGAGGATTCCAGCTTTTTTAGGTACAGGTTTTGCGGGCAAGATGCCCGCAGTACAAATATTCAATTGTTAATATCTGGACTTCATCTACTAGGAATTCAGTATTAGCTATTTAATTTTTTAATTAAATCCAGAGTATTTTGATAAGATTTAATCCTCCCACCTTGCTGATAAAGTTCGGCAGCTTTTTCAAAGTCTTTAATAGCCTGTTCAAGTTGCTGATTTGCTTTTTGATTATCTCCTAATTGTTGATAGCTAAGACTATTTTGATAATAGGCACTAGCACGATTATAATAAGCATCAGCATAGCCAGGATTAAGTTCAATTGCCTTACTATAATCCTTAATCGGATTTGGGCCTCTTGTAGGTTCATAGGGGTTTACTAACATACTGCGAGCAATACCCATATTAAAGTAAATTTCTGGACTCTGAGGATTTTTTTCTAAAGCACGATTAAAATTAGCGATCGCCTCCCAAGCATCCCCCTGGTCTAAATAAGTTATACCTCTAAAATGTAAAGCTTCAGCACTTTGAGGATTAATAGTTGAAACAGGAGTGCTAGCTGCAGGAGTATCATCTAAAATTAAATCAGCAGGATTAATTCCAGCATCAGATAATTTTCTGATAAAACTATTAATTGGAACTGCTGCATTAAACCCAGTTTTGATCGGCGCAACATCTCCCGAATTAGTTTGTGCAAAACCAAATTCACCTTGTCCGTGTAAACCAACAACTCGACCATCAGCATCAAAAACCGGACCGCCACTCATCCCACTCCAAGTAACAGCTTGATAACGTAAAGTGTAACCTTCTGGACGACTTTTCGGACGACTTGTTACTAACCCCGGTGATAATTCTGGCGCTCTATCTGTACCAAATAAACCTCCTGTTGCGGGATAACCAAATACATAAATTTGAGCGCCAATAACTGATTGTTCAGAATTACCTAAAGTTGCCACCGGATATGTTTCTAAACTTTCAAATTGAAGTATGGCTAAATCTGGTTCTTCTTCCGTTTTTTGGAGATTAATTACATTAGTTACTTGATAATCTTTTTCCAAGTAAGTTCTAATACTATATTTAGTTTCAGAATCTTCTACCACATGATTAACAGTTAAGACAGTATAAACATTACCATTTTTAGAAATTATTACACCAGAACCATCTCCTAAATTACTATTAATTTGAACTGTAATTGGTGTAGCTATTTCTGCTACTTGTTGAGCTGTTTTAGCAACTGCCACTGTAGGAATAGTAATGACAATTGCTGCTGTGGTGGCAGTACCTAATAAAAGGCTATTTAGAGAATCAGAACGAGAAAAAATCATAGGTTTTAAGATTTCAGATAGAGTAAATATTTAGATGGCTATTTTCTCTCTAGACGTAAATTAGATAAATTTGTTCTCAGTTAATTTTAGGAGATTGGAAATTATGGACTCTTTTACTAAGGCGACTGCTACAGCAGTGGCAGTTGCTACAATGCTCAGTAAAAGCAAGCTTAGGGGAAATTGGCAGGGGTAATGAGAAAGCAATTGATGCTTTGTTGGTGCAATTGTTCGAGTCAAATTCTAATAATGATACTTTTACTTTTAAGCAAGTCATAGAAAGCTTAGATAAAATTTTAATTGAGGAATAGGAGTTTAGCAATTGTTAAATTCTAACTTCCAGGGACATTTAATAGAAAACATTCAAATATTTTTACCATGAAAAAATTAATCTTGGCATTGCTAACACCATTAGTAGGGACATTGCATTTAACCTCCCTACAGAATAATTGTTAATTGTTAATTACTGAAAGTTTCTTGCTTCAGCGATAATTTTCATTGGATAAGAATCTGCAATTAATTTATTTGCTTCCTGCATTACTTTAATATCTGGAATAAAAGTTGATTTCTCGACACACTCATCAAAATCAATCAGAGTTTTAATGCGTTGATAAGCTGGGAATGCTACAGTTGGGAAAAACGAAAATTTACCTGGCAAAACACATAAATAGTTACTCTGAGGATTTGACTCTATCCAATAACTATAACGTCGTTTTTGTTCTTCCTGACTAATAAATTCTGTTTTTACACACTCATAACTAAAGAGTTTACGACTGTAAAGTTGATCTTTGCCGAAATACCGCTCTGCTGATTCCAAAATTGCCTCGATATCTACTTCCTCTTCTTGATTTATTGGTTCGTCGTTAGTATAACTAGAATCAGCAAGCATTGAGTATACAAATTTTTCTTCCCCTCTTTCCCAGTTATGCACAAAATGATTAAAGTGAAATTTTCTCTTAGTAGACATCCGCACAAAATTAGTATCGGTGAGAGCAGGTTCAGCTACCACCATTGCACTACGACTACGTTTGAGTTTTGCCCGAATTTGTAACTCAGACAAAAATGGTTCAAAACCTTTTCCTACTGCAAAGACAAATAATTT
Organism: Microcoleaceae cyanobacterium MO_207.B10; assembly: GCA_030064835.1. Classification (GTDB taxonomy): domain Bacteria; phylum Cyanobacteriota; class Cyanobacteriia; order Cyanobacteriales; family Microcoleaceae; genus JASJEE01. The sequence continues at coordinate 63,712 of JASJEE010000002.1, forward strand.
GGCTTTTAGACGTTTAGCAAAACCCTTTTCTGTCCGACATAACAAACTTTTGATTTGCAGGGGACCATAACGATCTATAAAAAGTTTATCAATAATTACCCCTGTCTCAAATGTCACCCCTTGACTCAAAGCACTCGCAACCAAAGTTCTAATTATGCTATGAGTATTCATGGAAGAATCTAAGGTTTTGATAATCTCATAGTTGGAATTTTCCAAACCATAAGATTTATCAAATTGACGACAAAGGTTATTGATAGTTGCTGTAGAGTGACGCAAAGAACAATTTAAAGCTTCGTGAGCTTCAACTTGAGCATAAATTGGTGCTAGACAAGTTCCATTTTGCAGTCAATTATGTTGATCACCATAAGCAGTTTCTAATCTACCTAAGACTCGGTTACGCTGAATATCCAAATATACCGCATCACTTCTGAGACGAGATAGACTAATTTCAGGAGAATTTGCTCCTGGATGAATTAAATATACCGGGCGATCGCTAAACCAACCTTGAGAATTGGGGATAACTTTGGGGGTAAAAAAATTTGGTGTTGTTTCTCTCAGAGCAATATTACATTGTTCGGTAAAGTAGGAACTGTATAAATTAATTAAATCTTCCAGACTGTTAACACAATTCATAAAAGTCTGAGCATCGTCATGTCCTGAGTAGAGTGCGCCAGTGTGAAACCAACCTTCAAGTTTACCCGAAGCAAATGTTCCTAATTGTGGAGCTTTTTCTAAGACTTTGATGGAAAGGCGACTATGACGGGCGAGAAATTCGGCAATAGAAATTCCAGCAATTCCTCCACCGATAACGATTACATCTACATATTCAATTTGAGAAGCTTGGATATTTGTCATTCTGTCTAATTTTGCTGCTGCAATAAATATCCAGATTTTACATTATCCTTAACCGTTGCAGTTGCCATCAAACCATTCCGAGATTCAAAAATTAATTGAGGAGTAGATTTTTCTTGGGGATAAATAACATTAAATACAGCACCTGTTGTCAGTTCAGCTATCTTTTTTACATCTAATCCTCCCAACCAAATTTGAGCTTGATTATCTTTTACTTCTGTAACTACTGCATCAGCAACTGGATAATTATTATCAGTCAAATATACACTTTCATTTTCTAATTTAGTACCTACTTTAAACTCATAAAATGGATTTTGTTCTAACCTACTGGGAATTTGTTTATTAGTATAGGCGATCGCTTCACTTGGCGTACCTGTTTCTTGCCATAAATATTGTGTAAATAAATAGCTAAAAATTCCCGCATAAAAATCAAGAATTCTCACATCTTTAGCCGTTTGAAAAGGTTTAGCAGAAGCAAAGAAAATTCCTTTTGCTACACCACTTTGATAACCTCTGACAAACTCATCTTTAGACATATCAAGCCGAGATAACCACTTTTCTTGATAAGCCTTTTCTTGGGATACAATTTCTATATTCTCTCCCCCTGCACGAGAACGAACAGTAAAATCTCTAGTTGTCATCCCGGAAAAACAACTATCAAGAATTCCCGTAAAATTTTCTGTTTTTAAAGCTGATGTAAGTAGAAATAAAGTATGCCCCATAATATCATTAACAGTACCACCAACATCAGGATATCCTTGAGGCAAAGAACTATCAAACGGAACCAATGTACCACTTAAACCACTACCATCCATCAAAGAAGTCTGCACAACAGGATTAGGGTCTTTCACACGGGAACCATGACCAGAATAGTGAAAAACTACCACATCTCCTGGTTTAGCTTGTTTAATTAAATGTTCTTCAAATGCTTCTAAAATTCCTTGGCGAGT
>JASJEE010000015.1 GCA_030064835.1 Microcoleaceae cyanobacterium MO_207.B10
CTCAGCTATCAGCTTTCAGCGTTCCTCGTTTTTGGCATTTGGAGGATGAATTAAGATTGAAGTAGTGCCATAATTCAAAGTCTGGGTAACAGCGGACATCATCAGCTAACTTTAACTATTTAGGTAAATATTTGATTGCTGAAGTGCTGACTGCTAATAGCTTAATGCTGACCTATTATTTATTAACTATTTGAGTAGACGTAATATAAAAGAAAATGAATTTAAGTTTTTGCATTATCGTAAAAAATGAGGAAAAAAACTTGCCAAGATGTTTGGCAAGTGTAAAAGATGTAGTCGATGAAATAGTCGTGCTAGATACAGGGTCAACCGATCGCACGCCAGAAATAGCTCAAGATTTTGGTGCAAAAGTACATTATTTTGAATGGTGTAATGATTTTGCAGCAGCAAGAAATGAATCTCTAAAATATGTGACAGGAGACTGGGTATTAGTATTAGATGCAGATGAATATCTCTCACCAAAAATAGCTCCACATATTCAGGCAGCAATTAAGAGCGATCGCTACATTTTAATTAATTTAATCAGAGAAGAAATAGGCGCAAAACAATCTCCCTATTCTCTAGTTTCTCGTCTGTTTAGAAATCATCCAGAGATAAAATTTTTCCGACCATATCACGCCATAATAGATGATAGTTTGACTGAGATTTTAGCAAAAGAATCTCAGTGGCAAATTGCTTCCTTACCAGAAGTGGCAATTTTACACGAAGGTTATCAAAAGGGAGAAATTACATCTAAAAATAAATTGCAAAAAGCACGAGCAGCAATGGAAAGTTTTCTCAGTAATAATCCTGATGATGCTTATGTTTGTAGTAAGTTAGGTGCTTTATATCTTGAAATTGGCGAAAGAGAAAAAGGTATGGAGTTGTTACTTCGAGGTTTGAAAAATCTGGAGATAGACAAAACAATTTTGTATGAACTACATTACCACTTAGGAATTGCCTATCGACAAAAGCAAAATAGAGAAATGGCAAAGAGTCATTATCAAATAGCAACAGAATTAAATATTTTGCCGAAATTAAAGTTAGGAGCCTACAATAATTTGGGTAGTTTGCTCAAAGAAGAAGGAAATTTACAGGATGCAAAAACTAACTATGAAATTGCTGTACAGATAGACCCTAATTTTGCAGTTGGTCACTACAACCGAGGCATGGTATTAAAACAAATAGGTTGGTTTACCGAGGCGATCGCTGCTTATGAAAAAGTAATTAAAATTGATAGTAATTATGCCGAAGCTTATCAAAATTTGGGAGTAGTGTTGTTAAAAGTTGGAAAAGTGCCAGAAAGTTTAGAGGCGTTTGGGAAAGCTATTAGTTTGCATGAAAAATATAATCCTACTGAAGCAAAGCGACTAAGGCAGGGATTAGAGACTATGGGTTTTGTTTTGTAGGAGCTGAAAATACTGGGAAAAATTTATAAGGTTTAAATAAGATTAAACTTCATCAATGTAAAATAATCACTCCTCAATATTTTAGTATCGAAAAGGTTTTAATCCCCATGCTTCAGGAAGCCAGTATATACCAATCTTATTAAATGCCTTGAAAAAGATTTTTTTTGCTTCCTGATGTAGCTTATCAATATTAGGATCATTATTGTCAACTGGTCGAATAACTTCTGCGGGGTATGTTCTGATGTTATGTTTTGCTAATAAACTTAAGATAGTTTTACCTCCTCTACCTGCTTCTCCACTGTGATTAATATTGCAACAACCTATAGCCACTAAGACTGTAATCTGTAGTAATGAACCAGGCTCTTTAACAATTAAAAATACATCTAGAGCACCTAAAAATTCTCCTTGTTCAGCTTTTTTAAATAGGTAAGATGCCGGATTTTCTGATGATTCAGCAAAGATAAACCAATCAGGAGGTTGCTCTTTAGGTCTATCTTCTCCCATCAATATACAACCGACTATTGATTCTGGCTTGTGTTCAATTAAAGTTAAAATGGGAATGATAGATGCTGTCCTTCTTTCTTGAAAAAAAATGAATTCCATTATTTCTATTTATCAAATTTTCTAAAATCAATAAACATCATATATTGAAAGTAGAGCGATCGCCACCTTAATACTTTATCTAAAATCTAAAAACCCCAACGTTGTAGTTAATTTAATAAAAAAGTAGGTTGGGTTTCCTTTCGTCAACCCAAGATACAAATCTCAAGATACTTTTGTTGGGTTGCGCTAAAGCTTAACCTAACCTACAGGTGTGAAAAACTAAGACGTTGCAGTTGAATTAATTATCAAGAAAAGAGAGAGTTGAGCGATCGCCTCCTAACTTCTCATCTAAAATCCAAAAACCCCAACGTTGTAGTTAATTTAACAATTAATGCAGGTTGGGTTGACCACAGGAAACCCAACATACAAATGTTGAATATTATTGTTGGGTTGCACTGATGCTTTTCCAAAATTCAAAAACTAAGACGTTGCAGTTGAATTAATTATCAATCTAGAAAGAGTCAAGCGATCGCCTTCTAACTCCTCATCTAAAATCCAAAAACCCCTACGTTGTAGTTAATTTAACAATTAATAATGTAGTAGTGTGCATAGCTTGAAAAGGTGAAAAACCTAACCCCCAACCGCCTTCCCTTGCTAGGAAGGGGGTTGGGGGTTAGGTCTTTTAAGTGTCTGGCTAAACACCCACAAATTTAGTCTAGACGCGCCAGTAGGTTGGGTTTGCTTTGCTCAACCAGACATTTATATGTTGGATGTTGTTATTGGTTTGGATTGATGCTTTTCCAAAGTTCAAAAACTAAGACGTTGCAGTTGAATTAATCATCAAGAATAAGAGAGAGTTGAGCGATCGCTACTTAACCACCTCATCTAAAAACTCAGTTGAATGATAGTTGTTGGGTTGCGCTAACGCTTAAGCCAACCTACTTGACTGATAACTGTTAACTATTAAATGATAACTTTTACAGAGGGCGTACTAATAAAGTAATTCCCTGACGACCGATAACCAAAACTTCTTGACCAGGTTCAAGAGTAAGATTGTAACCTCTAAAAAGTTTCGCAGGCCAATATGTAGCTTTGAACTTAACTCTTCCAGGTTGATGAGGAGCAATTGTTTCATCTACTATGCCAGGCAAAGGTTTAGCAAACATTTGTGGAGCGTCACAACGAAATTTCTGCATTACTATCCTTCCTTCCTTAGATAGCTAAGGTTATTTAATTAACTAATTAAATGCACCTGTTTTGAAAAATATTAAATAAGTTCAGATATTTAACTTTTGTTGTTAGTTAGCACTACATTTGGCTTATGTAGTTTTCCGGAGATAGTTTTGATTTATTACTATAATTATCTTCTTAGATATATATACTTATACTATTTTCATAAAATATTGCTACATTGCTTGGTTGTAGGTATTAGGTGGCAGGTTGTAGGTATTAATATAAGAAGTGTAAATATTCCCCTCCTTTTGTGTCTGGATTTTACTGTAACAATTCCCCGGAGTTTACCCTCGCGGAGGCGGGGGCGGGGGGAAGCTTTATTCAATTTGGTATTATTTCATTCTATTTTCCTTATTTTATATTGCTGATTCCTTAAAATTATAAAATCACTAAAATTCTGTATCTAATCAAATTAAAAACTGCTTTTATAAAATACTAATCCCAAATTATTTGTGACAAAAAAACTGTAGGGATTTGGAAACCAAAACCCATGTTAGTTTGGAGACCAAACCCCTACGATCAAATATTACAACCTATTTAAGATTGCCATAGCAGTTATCATCTGCATAAGATAAATTTTCTTCTGCTCTGTTTTCTGTTGCCCACTCCTACATAAGTTCGGATAATTAGTAATCAATAAAATCTCTAATTTTAGCTGCTCATATCCCCATTCCCTACAGCTCTTTAAACCCAATTAGACCACAAGTTCAGCCTTCTTGAGATTCGCAGCCTTTGTTTCACCTAACACCTACCACCTAGATTTTTAGCTGTGGTTTATTCATATAAAAACTGCTGTAAAATTAAGAATAAGGTTCTCCAAAGATAACCACAGAACAACTAATTTCCGACAAAACTTTAGTAGTAACATCACTCACAGATAATCCCGCTGCGGTACGTCGTCGCATCGAACGTAATATTACTAATTGATATGATTTTGCCGCCTTACTAATAACAGGAGAGACATCATCATAACGAATAATTTTAATTCTTGATTTAACTTGAGGTTGACCTTCAGAAACAAGTTGAGAAAGTTGGGAATGAAACTTAGTAATTTGCTCTTCAGGAGTTTGGCGATCGCAAACATGAAGCAGAGTCACAGAAGCTTGATTAGTATCAGCAAAAAGTTGAGCAAATCTAACAGTTCTTAATGCTTGAGGCGTAATATTTTTAACTGGTACTAAAATGCGACGAATATTAGTGGGGTCTTCTAACAGACGTACCACAGCTACCGGGCAATGAGCAGACCAAAAAACTCGGTCAATAATATTCCCAAATAAACGAGCTTGAATACCAGTATTTTTCCGCCAACCCATCACAATCAAACTAGAATTTTTTTCCCTTGCTGTCCGACTAACACCTTTAGCAAAATCATCATAAATTCGGATTTCTGGATTAGCTTCAACTGCAAAACTTTGACTAATTTCTAAAACAGAATCTAATCTTTGATAACTCTGTCGTAAAGCCATTTTCAACTGAGGAGAATCCATATGAACGTAACCTTTAACTAAACATAAAGGTATAACTAAACCTGTCTCATGTTTTGCCAACATTGCAGCCATTTCAATCAAATATTTTGTTTGTTCTGAGGAAAAATATACTGGTACTAATACCACAAATTTATGATTAACATTTCCCTCAAATGTCTCTGTCAAACTATCTGGGATTTCCTGATGAGTCTCCCACCAAATCAAAGAATTGTCTGACGAAAAATCCTGCTCTGGTAAAGATAATTTACTGGCAAACTTAGAAGTAAGAATCGGACCTAAAATAGATGTCACCAACATGAGAAAAACCACACTATTAAATATAGTCTCTGGCAATATACCTACTTGCAAACCCACCAAAGCAGCAGCCAAAGTAGCTGCTACCTGTGGCATTGACAGAGACCACATACTCATAGTTTCATACCAATTATATAGATAAATCTTTTTAGCAAAAAACGCTGCTAAAAATTTACTACCGAGCAAACCTAAAATAATTGATAAAGTTAATTCAAAGCTTGTCAAAAATGTATTAACAAAAGCCGACATATCCAGCAATAATCCCATATTAACAAAGAAACAGGGAATAAATAAAACACTCCCAACAAACTCTATTTTATCCTTGACCGGACTTTTTCCCACCACATCATTAACTGCCAAACCAGCCAAAAAAGCACCAACAATTTTATCTATATTAATTACAGTTGCCCCTAAAGCAGCAATAAAAACAACCAACAAAATAAACAAAAATTGATTACTTTCTTGATTAGTAGTTCGCCGGAAAAATTGTTTACCTAGCGATTGAAAACCCCAGAGAATTACTACTGAATAAATAGCCAAACTTCCCAATTGAATTCCCAAACTAATCACAGAAAAATTACCAGCATTAATCGATACACAAATTGCTAAGACTAATAAAGCTGCAATATCAGTAAAAATAGTCGCTCCAATTGTTACAGTAATTGCTTGATTTCCCACTACACCCAACTGCTGCACAATTGGATAACCTAAAAGAGTATGAGAAGCCAATAAAGAACCAGTTAAAATTGCACCATTCCAACCCAAACCAAATATTTTAGCAACTAATGTACCAGTAATAAGTGGGAATAAAAAAGTAGCAATACCAAAACCCAGAGAGCGGTCTTGATGTTTTTTAAATTCCTCCAAATCAATTTCTAATCCAGCAACAAACATCAGATAAACCTTACCAATATCTGATAATAACTTCATGGTTTCTGTTTCCGGGTCGAGTAATTTTAATCCATCTCCACCTAAAATAATTCCTGCTACTAATAAACCTACTAATCCAGGCAGTCGGATACGCTCAAACAGAGGGGGGAGAGTTAAAATTACTAATAAAAGAATAGTAAATGTAAAAATCGGATTTTGTGAAAGCAATTTTGTTATATCCTAATAAAAAAATATCCTATTCTCTATACTTTAGAGTAAGGAGTAAGAAATCCTATTAAATCTATTTACAGCCCTTTGCATAACAGTTAAGTACAATAATTGAAGCAATGAACTTTGAGAAATTAGAACTTATTCAACTGTCTATTGTTACTGTACTGATTAGTTGGGCAAAGTGCTATATTATAGCAATCCTAAATCAGGTTGTAAGATTTTATCGTAGGGGTTTAGTTTCCAAATCCTATCTTAAGCTTGGTTTTAGAGACCAAACCCCTACATTGTTTTTTTCACAAATCATTTAGGATTAGCATATAACTTATACCATCTGTAGGAGAAAATAGCTGTTTACCTCTACAATAATTAACTTATCCACAAAAAGCAGGACTTGAAAAGAAGCGATCGCCAACAATAACATCATCAGAAAAAACATTTTGTGAAGCACCAAAAACCTCAAGGATAATAAAATCAGCTTGAACAATAGTCATTGCCACCCTAGGAAGCAATCTCCGCGCACCTCTGAGATTGCTATCCGTTCCAGAATGGTGCGCAAACCTTCCACTCCGTTGCAGTCGCAATAACCCAGGTATAGCAATTATTCAGATTTGATATTACAAAAGAAAAAAAATCCTTTTAGGCAATCCTTCTATAACAGAAGAGGTAATAATTACTAATTATTAATTATTAATTGTTGAAAGTGTTTATAAAGTTGATCAAACAGGTTAATAACAAAAATAAAACCTACAATAGTTAGGTTTTATTCGATTATATTTTATTGATTTGTGAGATATAATTATTATTTTTAAAACATAGAAAAATTCTCTCCTAACTCCTGAATTATGTATTCTGAACCCTAGTTAAAAAGTAATTCTTAGACAGTGGGTAATTTCATTTATCAGTTAGCCTCCTATCGGAGGAACTGCGTTAACAGTTATCAGCGAACCTCCGACTAAACTCGGAGGCTTGAAATACTGAATTAGATATTTTTTTCATCCCCTTAACAGGGGAGGCTTGAGACCAAAATTTTTCGGTAATTTTGATTTACCCACAAAAAAATTAAGCCTAAATGGTGTAATAATTTCACTTATTTCACCAAAAAATCAAGATTTAAAACTCCTCCTTTCCTTAAAAGTATAAAAAAGAAAAAAAATCCTTTTAGGCAATCCTTGTATTACAGAAGAGGTCATTTCAGTTATCAGTTATCAGTTATCAGTTAACAGTAACTCTAGCTGTTTGCGCAGCATGACCTAGGAAACCCAGAGGCTTGAAATAATGAAATTTATTCTTTTCATCCCCTTAAAAGGGCAGGCGAATGCCCTCTTTTTTTGGTAATAATTAATAATTAACAATTATTAATTATTAATTATTAATTATTTAAGCTTCTTCTACAGCTTGTAAAATCAAACGACGAGCTACAGTTTGAACACCAGTATGCTCAAAATAATTAGTAGTCAAATCAATAAATGCCGCCAAATAATCCAACTTATCATCAGCAATATCTACAAAATTTTGCAAACTATCAATAATCATTTGAGGGTCTAATCCTCGCGATGAAACTAAATTACTCATCCAACCTCTAACCGCATCAAAACTATTACCAATAAAATCAAGTTTGCCTTCGGTACTATCACCAGGAATCAAATTATTTACCCTCTGAAATAAAGGATTTTGTTTCAAACCAGAAGAACTCATTCCCCCAATAATATCTCCCACACGATTCACAAAATCAGGTCCTAGAGGAATCAACCCATCGAAACAGACCAAAGCAACCATTCGCATCAAAGAAGGACCGCTATATTCTTCTGCCAAAGCTGCCGAAAAATCTCCTAAACTATCCTTCGTTGGCATTCCATTTAATTTGCAGAAAGCAACCAACTCGGCTACTATTTTGATGGATAAATCTATTGCTTGAGTTGTATCTGCTGATGGGGTTAACTTATTCAGGAAACCCAGGAAAGAGATTTTTTCGCCAATTTTATTTGCCATTGCTGCTGCACCTAAAGCAGCATCAGCTTTATCTAGACTTTGGTAAGTCCAGATAGCGTCTTGATATCCTTGAGATTCCTCGTTATATATCCACAAAGCACGTTCGCTAATTTTTTGAATCTTTTTGGATTTTTCTTCCCCAGTAATTTCACGAACGGTATCTTCAAAACCTACTAAATTGTTCCATTCACCAGGAACTACAAAATCTAAGGCGCGTAATGCTGAAACTGTAATCCCACCAGTGGGTAAGTCATCGACTAATTTGATAATTGAATCGCTCATAATTTATCTTTGTGTATTAATTTTTTCTCCATCACAACTTTGAGTCGTTCCGGAGAGGATATTCTCATTCTATTTGCAATCTTATCAAATCTAGTAAACCTTGATTTCAGTAGCTCGTACCATAAAAACCCACTTTTATAATTATAGATATGTCTTAGAAAATAGTAGTTTCGATTCAACTTCCGCTACAAACATTCATCCTGTGAAGCATCCCAGAAAAAATTCAGTGTTAGGGAGGTTTTACTCTTGTATCCTGCTAAAAATTAGGATATCGTATAATTAAGTGGGTTAATCCGTCTTTATGTATGACTTTTTCTTCAACTTAAAAATCTAATAACTAGAAAATAAAGAAGCGGAAGCGATCGCTCAGATTTAGAGGAAGACTTTACCCTTGGAACTACCACCTTTTCTTGCTAACCTAACAGTTATTAAACAAAAAACTACCTCTTGAGATAAAAAGCATCTGCCCAAGTTTCTGCTTCCCAATTTGTTTCAATTCTTGGAAAACTAAACTCTCCTAGAAATTCATCTAACTCTTCAACTCTGGCAGAATTTTCATATAATTCATCTCGGATAATTAATATTTTTTAGAATTTCTAGACTACATTTCAATACTCAATACTTATAATACCAATTCCCATGCATTAATGCTATACTTCCGATGGAACTTCAGTTATTAAGTAATAAGTAAGCTTCAATCATTTTTTTAACGATTATTAGCATTAAGCCAAGATATCTTATGTCTAATAACCCTGCTCCCTACTCCCTACTCCCTACTCCCTACTCCCTACTCCCTACTCCCTACTCCCTATTCAAAGGTAACTCCAAAGGTATTTGACCTAATAAACCCTTGCGAAAATCATCTAAAATTCGTCTAGAAGTACGCTCAACATCTCCTTGATGAATCTGATTTGCAACCTCGTGTAAATAACCTTCACCTGTATAACTATTAACTTTTAAGCCATAACGAGAATCCAAACAAGAAGTAGAAACAAAACCATTACTATCAACCTCTAGAGACATGAAAAAATCAATCAAACTAGCAGCTATGATTTGATTATCATAAGCAGCATCCCCAATATCCTCACAAATAGCCAGCTTAATCGCATCATCTGGATTTTTAATCCTACTAGGAATTACACCAGGAGCATCTAACAATTCAATCTCATCAGAAATGCGTACCCATCTTAATTGTTTCGTCACACCAGCACGCCTCGCACTTTCAACAACCTTCCTCTTCAACAGTCTATTAATCAGAGCAGACTTACCAACATTAGGAAAACCAATTACCACAGCACGGACAGGCCGAGGTAACATCCCGCGATCGCGCCGTCTCTGATTAACAGCACGACCAGCTTCCCGTGCTGCCTTGGCCACATTTTTAACTCCATCACCCAACCGAGCATTAGTAAAATAAGGGACTTCCCCTTTACTTTCAAACCATTCCTGCCATTCTTTCATAACTTCTACAGGAATCATATCCATCCGATTTAATACCAAAACCCGGGCTTTAGCACCTACCCACTCAGAAACCTGTGGATGATTAGTAGTCAGAGGGATACGAGCATCTCGAACCTCTAGAACCACATCAACCCGTTTCAGTTGTTCCTTAAGATTTCGTTCGGCCTTTGCAATATGGCCCGGATACCATTGAATAGTCATATAGATAATTCAACCGCTTTGCGGAAGTCAAAATTCAAAATTTAAAAATGAGAAACTGCAAAAATTGGCAATAGGTTCTCATAGAAAAAAATATTAGCTTATTCAGGACTTACGGACAGACACTACCTGTAGGGGCAATTCATGAATTGCCCCTACAAAGAACGCAATTTATAGATGCTTTGTGTAAATCTTGTTATTAATAATGGGCACTTACGGCCATAGTCGGATTTGCTATTTAGTTATTAGCATTAGCACCGCCCAAAAGTTGAGAAGTAGCAATAGTTCAAGTCAAATAAATTTAGGATCATATTTGCATTATTCAGATGTAGCATCTTAATTGTGATTTAGGGAAATCTTTCATGCAAATTACCAATACGATTCATTTCCGAAACCTAAAAGGAGATATTTTTGGTGGCTTGACTGCTGCAGTGGTGGCCTTACCCATGGCACTCGCTTTTGGAATAGCTTCTGGAGCAGGTGCTGCAGCAGGGTTATGGGGAGCAATCTTAGTCGGATTTTTTGCCGCTTTATTTGGTGGTACTCCTAGTCTAATTTCTGAACCCACCGGACCTATGACTGTCATTGTCACTGCTGTTATTGCCGAATTAATGGCCGCCAATCCTGAAAGTGGTCTGGCAATGGCCTTTACCGTAGTAATGATGGCCGGTATATTTCAAATCCTATTTGGAGTCCTGCGATTAGGAAAGTATATTACTATGCTTCCTTATAACGTCATTTCTGGTTTTATGACAGGAATTGGCGTAATTTTGATTTTTTTGCAAATTGCCCCGTTTATTGGTCAACAAACCCCCTCTGGTGGAGTAATTGGCGTGATTAAGGCTTTCCCTAATTTGATTGCCAATATTAGTCCATGGGAAACGTTGTTAGGGTTAATTACTCTAGGAATTTTGTTTTTTTGTCCCGCCAAACTCAAAAAGTTAGTTCCTCCTCAACTAATAGCTTTGGTAATTGGTACGGCGATTTCTTTTATTTTCTTTGGAAACATTGAAATTCGGACGATCGCTACAATTGGAGAAATTACCCCCGGTTTGCCACAACTGCAAATGCCTACATTTACCGCTGAAAATTTACGGTTAATGTTTGTGAATGCCATGGTTTTGGGTATGGTGGGTTCTATTGATTGCCTATTAACTTGTTTGGTGTCAGATAGTTTGACTAGAACTGAACATAAATCGAATAAGGAATTAATCAGTCAAGGGGTGGCGAATTTAATTACAGGTTTATGTGGTGGAATTGCTGGATCTGGAGCCACAACGGCAACTGTAGTTAGTATCCAAGCGGGGGGACGCACTGCTTTATCTGGGATTAGTCGTGCTTTAGCCCTGTTAATTGTTGTGTTATGGGCAGCACCTTTAACTTCTGGAATTCCTCTAGCTGTATTAGCTGGAATTGTCTTAAAGGTGGGAATTGATATTATTGATTGGGGTTTCCTGAAACGGGTTCACAAAATTTCTTGGAAGGCTGCCGGAATTGTTTATAGTGTGGTATTACTCACGGTATTTGTGGATTTAATGGTGGCAGTTGCAGTGGGAGTTTTTATCGCCAATATTTTAACTATTGAACGCCTCGAAGAAATGCAATCTAATTCTGTCAAAGCTATTACTGATGCGGACGATAAAATCGTAATGACTGAGGAAGAAAAGCAAATTTTGGAATTGGCAAATGGCCGAGTTTTGCTGTTTCATTTGAGCGGGCCAATGATTTTTGGAGTAGCCAAAGCGATTTCCAGAGAACATGGTGCCATTAGTAATTATGATGTATTGATTGTCGATTTGAGTGAAGTTCCAATTCTGGGGGTGACTTCTTCTTTGGCGATTGAAAATGCTATTCAAGAGGCGATTGATGCTGGAAGAAATATAGTTATGGTTGGAGCAACTGGAAAGGTAAAACGTAGGTTAGAAAATTTGGGAATTGCTGGCTTAATTCCAGAGAATCACTGGATGGGCGATCGCCTAACTGCACTTAAAGAAGGTTTACAAATAGTGAAGCAAAAAGAAAGCTCTGGCTATGAAGATATCCCAAAATCTGCTTTTCCTAGTTCTTAATTTATAACCATCCGTCGCTTTTGCTTGTCATCTGTCCCTTTTTAGTTACCGAATTATTAATTATTAATAATTAAATAATTCTGGTTTAAAGCCTCCTCTTTTAAGGGAAAAAAAGAAATAATATTTCCTGATATTCAATCCTCTCGGTTTTAACCAGAGGTAATTATCAATTATCAATCATCAATTATCAATTATCAATTAATGAAGTTTTGGTCTACCTATGACTAGAGTCATATTGGCCATTACTTATAGTCGGGTTATATTACCGTAAGCATTCAGCTATTCCTACGAAATGCTGCACAAACAGCAAACCCTATCTAAACATTAAAATGGCTTTAAATGAATATAACCTTTAAAGTCGGCTTTGATAGTAAGATTCAATTTACCTAAACTGATAAAGCTTTTTTCTCAAACTAAAATAAATAGCTGATAGCTAGTAGCTGAATGCTTACATATTACCGAATAATTAATTAGGGCTTGCTGATTAATTATGAAAGTATTGAAAGATCAAGAATTGAGAATTTTTTAGTTGAAAAAAGTACCAGCTTTTTGGTGATAAAAGCTGAAAAAGTTAGTATGCATGAGATGATTATGGCAGAAAAATTGAGGAATAATTTTGCGAGTACCTCCCCGATAATTCCCATTTCTCCTGTCTCCTGTCTCCTGACTCCTGACTCCTATCCCTTACCCATAAAACTTTTTCAGCAAGCCCTAATTATTAATAATTACTAATTAAATAATTCAGCTTCATTAGCCTCCCCTTTCAACGGGAAAAAAGTGCTAGGATTATTATATTTCCTTGTATTCAATGAACTACGGTTTTAACCAGAGGTAATTATCCATTATCAATTAATGAACCTGAAGATTTGCCTAGAAATTGACATAGTTTTTTGTTTTTTTTGGGTGGTGAGAGTGTTAGGAATAAAAGTAAATAATGGAACAGGGGAAAATAATTTATCAAATTTTTAGCTATTAGCAGAATCGGTCGTTTTTGTTCACAAAACGGGTACTAGGAAGCCAATCTCTAATTCCCCCATACCATAAAATCTCCACCCCAAGACCCTAATCTAAGGAACTACCAAAACAGGACAAGGAGATAGATTAATAATCCGGTTACTGACACTATCCGTAGTTCCTTCTTCCGTTAAACCTGTACCTCGGGAGCCAATCACAATTAAATTAGCTTCAATCTCATCAGCTACATCACAGATAACAAAAGCCGGTTTACCCTCTCTTTCGAGAATTTCCGCTTCGATACCCTGCTGGGCAAACATAGCCTTAGCTCCTTCCAAAAGTTTGGCAATTGCTTCGTGGTCATTCATTTGAAATGTCTCCTGGCCTTCCGAAACTGGTACCCTCACTGATAATAATACCAGGCGAGAGTTATATTTTTGGACAACGTTAGCCACCACTTCCGCAGCTTCGCGGCTTTCTCGGCTATCATTTACAGGAAATAGAACTGTTTGAAACATAGAAGTATATTTGGGGTACGGACTCCGATAAAATGTCTACCATGAACAAATTGTTGTAACCTAATTCTATCTGTTTATGGGCCAATAATCTGACCATAGATGGATATAGATTAAGACAAATACTAGGAGATTAATCCTGTGGCCAAAAAAACTGTAGCAAATTTATCGGCATCTGACTTATCTGGTAAAAAGGTACTCATGCGGGCGGACTTTAACGTGCCTGTTGATAATGGTAGTATTACAGATGATACCCGGATTCGGGCAGCTCTTCCTACAATTCAAGATTTAATTGGTAAGGGAGCAAAAGTTATCTTGACTAGCCACTTTGGACGTCCAAAGGGAAAAGTAAATGATGATATGCGTCTGACTCTTGTGGGAGAAAGACTTTCTGAAGTATTGGGTAAGGAAGTTAAGAAGTGTGACGACTGCATTGGTGAGGAAGTAAATTCTACTGTGGCAGGGATGCAAGATGGTGATGTAGTTTTGCTGGAGAATGTTCGGTTCTATCCTGGAGAGGAGGGAAATGACCCAGAGTTTGCCAAGCAACTTGCTTCTGTGGCAGATGTTTATGTGAATGATGCTTTTGGAACTGCTCACCGCGCTCATGCTTCGACTGAAGGGGTGACTAAATATTTGAGTCCTTCTGTCGGTGGTTATTTAATTGAGAAGGAATTGAAATTCCTTCAAGGTGCAATTGATAATCCTCAAAAACCTTTGGCTGCTATTATTGGTGGTTCTAAGGTTTCTAGTAAGATTGGTGTGATTGATGCTTTGTTGGATAAGTGCGATAAGTTGCTCTTGGGTGGCGGTATGATTTTCACTTTCTACAAAGCTCGTGGTTTAAGTGTGGGTAAGTCTTTGGTTGAAGACGATAAGCTAGAATTGGCTAAGTCTCTGGAAGCTAAGGCAAAAGAGAAAGGTGTGGAAATGTTGTTACCTACTGATGTGGTTGTAGCTGATAAGTTTGACCCTGAGGCAAATACTCAAACTGTTAGTGTTGAAGCTATTCCTGATGGTTGGATGGGTTTGGATATCGGTCCTGACTCTGCAAAGGTTTTCCAAGATGCTTTAGCAGACTGTAAGACTGTAATTTGGAACGGTCCGATGGGTGTGTTTGAGATGGAGAAGTTTGCTAAGGGGACTGAGGCGATCGCCAGGACTCTTGCTGATAAGCAGGATTCTATTACTATTATTGGTGGTGGTGACTCCGTTGCTGCGGTGGAGCAGTTAAATTTAGGTGAAAAAATGAGTCACATTTCTACTGGTGGTGGTGCTAGTTTGGAATTATTGGAAGGTAAAGAGCTACCTGGTATTGTTGCTTTAGACGAAGCGTAAATAAATAATTGATAATTGATAATGAAAAATACAGCATTTCCCTTTGTGATGAGGTACATCTATTGCGGGTAAGATACCCAGACTAATTATTCAAATTTGTATCTCTAATTATCAATTATCTATTCTTAATTAGTCGGCACTTCTCTGTTTTGAGTAATAAAATGGAGGAGTGCTTTACATTTTTGTATTTATTTATTCTGTGTTTAAAAAAAAGTTTATGGAAAAGTCATTTTTTGATTCTTTATATCATGTCCGGTAGCATCATTTGTGTATAGATTTAAGTAAAAACTGGAAGAAACCCTCCTGACTCCTGACTCCTGACTCCTGACTCCTCAATTTTTATTTATAACTATTCAACCGGACATGATATTACAGTGTTTTTCAGATTGATAAACCACATCGTCAGAACCAAAACCTTGTAGGGACGTTCAATGGAACGTCCCTACTGTGGTCTAATGAAATGAAAAGTGCTGTAACATCAATTTTTAAGAAAACGTACTTATTTCAATATCCTGAGTTGAAAACTCCTGAAAATACTCCAGAAGGATTCAAACTCATAGCTCATAATCACCATATATTTTCACTAATTGTGTTATTAATTCCAACTATCTTTTTTGTTATATTTGTTATCTTTTTATTTCCAGTAGTTGAATTGATTGAATTTATCTTGATGTTTTTGTCTAAAAGCAAACAGTTTTTTATGGGAAATATTTCTGCTTCAGATTTAACTATTTTGAAGTGGGAGGTTTGTATTTCTGTAGCAATTATTATATTTATATTATTTATATCATGGTTCATTCGACATATAGAAGTTATTCAACTTATTTGGGATTCAATTCAACATCTTATCAAGTTTGACAATCCTGGTGAATTGTATCTTTCCCATTATCCTTTAAGGTTAGGAGATATTTGTCAAATATGCTATTTTCGTTCGTTGCGTTCGGGGATTTCTTTAAAGAAAAATAGTAATTTAAAAGCAAGTTGAATATGTTCAGAACGGATAACTTATGGCTATTATTAAAAAAATAGAATAAGTTTACAATAAATCATCCTAGAAGAACCTTTAATTAATCAAATAATAGCTACAGGTACTCAAGTAATTGAATTGACAACATCTATTGAAATTCCCAAGCATGGCACTCCTTCATTTGAGGCAGAACACAATCGAATTGTTTGGTAAATTGAAGTATATTTACAGTTGGAAGGCATGGTTTTTACACATAAAAAAAATGGTCTTTTATACAGTTTTTCTAGGGTTATTAAGTAGAAAGTGGTAAATATTGTACTTTATGTATCAAATTGTAAACTGGTTCATAAGTAAGTTATATCAGTGGTTTTAAGGCTTTTATAACTAAATATCCAACACATTTTTTTTACCTTGCTCTACTTAATAGTAATTTATCTACTTTTGCCTTTGCTGTCGATCCAGAATTAGTGGATTAATTAACCTTAAATTATCGAAGTTTATTTGAAAAGGCAAAAGTTTATGATAGATATTCAGCTTCAAAATAATGAAATTGAAGTCGGTCAATCATTTTCCGGACAGTTTTATTGGACGGGAAATAAAACTCCAGAGGAAATTAGTTTTGAAGTGAGATGGGGTACAAAGGGACGCGGTACTGTTGATAGTGAAACACTTTATTCTAATTCTTTTGCCGGAACAACATCCTCAGCTTTTAGATCATTTTCGGTTAAATAGTTACTATAATTAAAGCTCGTAGTAGGGCTTTAGCTCTAACTCTAGATAGGGCTGAAGCCCTACTACAAACAAAAACTTTATTATAAGTGATTATCCGAACATGATATTACCTGTATAATTCCCGGTTTAGGACCTGTATCTTACGATGGTCAAATGATACAGATAATTTGGGAAGCGATTGTTGAAGTTAGATTTCCTGGATTATTCGGTGGTATGGAAAAAGAGGTAAAAGTGTTTCGAGTAATTCCGAAAAGAGGTTAAACTTGTTTAAATTCAAACCTCAAAATAGCTATAATTATGCATGGGTATCAGTTTAATACCAATTCTTACAAATTTTGCTATTTTTAGATATTTAAAGTATCGGAGATGGGAATTTAAAATCAAATTAGTTATGTAAAATTATAATTCCCAAAAACAAAAATTTACCACCTATCACCTAACACCTACTCTCCGGCTGACCAAGGTTTTTGAAACTTAGGATAAAGAGTCAAACCACCATCGATAAATAAAGTTTGCCCAGTAATATAAGAAGCATCATCAGAAGCTAAAAATGCCGTAACTGTAGCCATTTCTTCTGCAGTTCCTACCCTTCCCATCGGAATATTCTCGGCAACTTTTTTTTGTTTTTGAGGGTCTTCTGTCCAACTTTTATTAATATCTGTAGCAGTAGCTCCCGGACCAATTGCATTGACTCGAATTCCTCGGTCTGCATATTCTAAAGCTAGAGTTTTAGTCAAATTTTCCATGCCACCTTTACTAATAGAATAACTCACATATTGAGGGCGAGGAATAATTTCATGGACGCTGGAAACATTAATAATTACTCCTCCATTTTTCTGTTCTAAAAAATGCTTTATTGTTTCCCGCGCACAAAGATAAGCACCCCGTAAATTAACACTAATAACTTGATCAAAATCAGCAGTGGAAACGTTATGAGAATCGGCAGCAAATTGAATACCTGCGTTATTAATTAAAATATCAATACTGCCAAATTCTTTCACAACTTCTGCTACCATTCTGACAACATCCGCTTCTTCAGAAACATCTCCCTCTACAGGAAAATCTCGACTGCCACAACCTTTAATCTGATTACAGATATTGTCAATCATTTCCTGAGTTTCAGCCACTTTTTTGATATCATTACGATAGTTGATAGCTACATTTGCCCCTTCCTTTGCCATCTGCACAGCGATCGCCTGACCAATACCGGAAGTTGCTCCTGTGACTAAAACATTTTTTGACTTTAAACCTTTCATTTAAGTTCTCCTGAAGATTTAATCTGGGATAGTCCCAATTAATTTTACTTCAAACTTAGCACTTATTTTACTTTAGCTATAGAAGTATTTAATAATGGTTCTTTCTAAACCGGATTTAGTATTACCCATACAAATAGCAGATTTCAGGTTAATGTGGTATCAGTAAAAAGGATGAATATGTTTCGCCTACTCCCACACTTGTAGGGACGTTGAATACAACGTCCCTACTTCCCACCCTCCTCACTAAAATCGGCGTTGCTGAATACTGGGATGATTTCGGCTGACACGGGGATTATGGTTTCTGCTCTGTGACTAAATCATCCGGCAATTATGCAATACCCTAAAAACATAAAATATATGTACTTGAGAAAGTTGGAAACTGCTGTATCAATCACCGAATAATTAATAATTAATAGTTAATAATTAATAATTGGAAGATTCAGGTTTGAAGCCTCCTCTTTGAAGGGAGAAATCAAAAATTTTCCTTTTAGTCAATCCTATCCGTTTTCAGAAGGAGTAATTATTAATTATTAATTGTTCATTGTTAATTGCTCAACAGACCAACCTACAACTCACAACTATACTCACTCCGTTGCTGAATCAACTTCGCCACTAAACCAGTCCAACCAGTCTGATGACTCGCACCTAACCCAGCACCCTTATCGCCATGGAAATATTCATAAAATAAAATCAAATCTTGCCAATGAGGGTTATTTTGGAAGATTTCCCTCCCACCATAAACCGGACGGTTTCCGGTTTCATCCTTGACGAAAATCTTGATTAACCTGGCTTCAATTTCCAATGCTACTTCCCACAAGTTCATCATATTACCTGAACCTGTCGGACATTCTACCTGGAAATCTTCACCTAAATAATCATGAAATCTCTGGAGAGATTCTACCATTAAGTGATTAATGGGAAACCATATCGGACCGCGCCAATTAGAATTTCCACCAAACATCCCACTACTAGATTCAGCAGGTTCGTAGTCAACTCGATATTCCTCATTATCTGTATAAAAAATATAGGGATTTTCAGCGTGGAAACGAGATAAAGAACGAATACCATACTCACTAAAAAATTCGTTCTCATCGAGCATTTTTTCGAGAATTGTGCGGAGGCGTTCGGGACTGGCAATTGCTAGTAAACGTTCTGAGTCAATACCGCAAGCTTCCATGCAAGCAATATTTTTGCTTAAGTCTGGGCGATTTTGCATAAACCAATTGACTCGTTTCTGGAAATTAGGTAATTTTTGCAGGGTTTCTGACTCAATAATAGCGACAGCAAATAAAGGAATTAATCCTACTATTGAACGTACTTTTATATGCACATCTTCTTGATCGGGCGGATGCAATACATCATAATAAAAACCATCTTCTTCATTCCAAAGTTGAGTACCATCTGGACCTAGATGATTCATGGCATCAACTATGTAGAGAAAATGCTCGAAAAATTTAGAAGCAATATCTTCGTAAACTTCATTTTCTCTGGCTAATTCCAGAGCAATAGTTAACATATCTAGACAGTACATTGCCATCCAACTTGTACCGTCTGATTGTTCAATATGTCCTCCGGTTGGTAGTTCTGAACTCCGGTCGAATACTCCAATATTATCTAAGCCTAAAAAGCCTCCTTCAAAAACATTATTACCTTCCATATCTTTCTGATTTACCCACCAGGTAAAGTTAAGTAATAACTTTTGAAATACTCTTTCTAAAAACTGGCGATCGCCCCGACCATAGACTTCTTTTTCAATTTTATAAACTCGCCAAGTTGCCCAAGCATGAACGGGAGGATTTACATCACTAAAATTCCATTCATAAGCAGGTAATTGACCGTTGGGGTGCATATACCATTCTCTGGTTATTAGGTCTAGTTGATGTTTGGCAAAATAAGGGTCAATTATTGCTAAAGGTATGGCATGAAATGCTAAATCCCAAACTGCATACCAGGGATATTCCCATTTATCGGGCATGGAGATGACATCATCATTAAATAGATGAATCCATTCATAATTTCTAATATTTTTGCGATTTTCTGATACTGGTGGTTGGGTAGGGTCGCCTTTTAACCATTCATCAACTACATAATAATAATATTGTTTTGTCCACAATAGTCCGGCAAATGCTTGACGCTGAATGTTTTGCCATTCATCGCTCATTTTGCAAGGTGATATGCGTTGATAAAATTCATCTGCTTCTCTGATGCGTGTTTGAAAAATATGGTCAAATTCTGAGTTTAATGGTTGTGAATTTTCTGGTGAATTACTCAGTCTTAATTTTATAGTTTTGGTTTCTCCTGCACCTAGTTCTATCTGATAATATGGTGAAAATTTAGTGCCTTTCATTTCTGGATTTACGGCTGATTTTACACCTTTAACCAAATAATCGTTGATGCCATTTTTTACATAAGGTGTATCATTTTCTTCTCCAAATAAATATTCTTTATTAGTCTCATTTTCGATAAATAATAATTCTTTTGCATCCTCACAATAAAGCCACATTTTGCCTAAAATATGATGCTCCGCTTCTACCAAATTAGAGTTAATTTTTTTCAGAATAGGTTTTTTTGAATTATTATCCCAAGACCAAATATTTCTAAACCAAAGAGTGGGGAGTAAGTGTAAAGTTTTAGTTTCCGGGCCTCGATTACTAACAGTAATTTTGATTAAAATATCTTCTTCTGTTGCTTTAGCATATTCAACTAAAACATCAAAATAACGATTTTCTGCAAAGATTCCCGTGTCCAGTAGTTCGTATTCCAAAGCATAGCGATCGCGCTCTTGATTTTCTGTTACCAAGTCAGCATAGGGATAAGCACTTTGAGGATACTTATACAAAGCTTTCATGTAACTATGACTGGGGGTACTATCTAGATAAAAATAATATTCTTTGACATCTTCCCCATGATTTCCTTGACTACCTGTGAGACCAAAAAGTCGTTCTTTAATAATAGGATCTTCGCCATTCCAGAGAGCGATCGCAAAACACAGCAATTGATGATTATCGGAAATACCGCAAATACCGTCTTCTCCCCAACGATAAGCGCGGTAATGAGATTCTTGGTGAGAAAAATAATCCCAAGCTGAACCATCTTCACTGTAATCTTCTCGTACTGTACCCCATTGTCTCTCACTTAAATAGGGACCCCAGCGTCGCCAATATGCTTCATGGTTAAGGTCTGCTTCTAATCTTTTTTCTTCTTGAGTTAAGAGGTTGTTTTCTTGAGTATTCATAATGACTGACAATTTGCAGCAGTTTTGAAGTTAAATTTACTATACTTTTGATTAACTATCTGTAACATAATGATCCTTTCTGCTCTATCAAAGTGATACAAAGGGTAACATAAAGTGAGAAATTAATGCTCTCTGTAGCTACATGGAGATTAATTTATACTAATGGCTTTAGTTGTCTTTTTTTCTGAATTTAATCAGCATTATTTTTCGGCTCAATTTGTTTGAGTTCTTTTTCTAAGAAAAAGTTAATAAAAGTCCTAATTCCAGCAATAGCTCCTAACTTTCCGACATCACTCCAACTAGGAGATATTGCTGTTCCTACTATGTCTAGTAGCTAATAGAAATTCTCAGGCAAGAACTAATGAAACTCCTAAATATAGTCGTATTTTTCCCTCTGAAGCAAACCGTTTTCAATTTTTCCGCCTCCGCCACATTTGTGATCATGCTTTGAGTACACCAAAAGTAATAATCACAATTGCAATGGCTTATATTATTATCTTCAGCATGGTTACAAATTGGTCTAATAAATTTTCTATTATTTCAATTAGACTTGTGTTTAGATCCAGATTGCTAAACAGATTGAAGAATTTTTTATTCATGGTTTTTCCCAAAGTTTATTAATTTCTAAATATCAATGGCGGAGGCGTGCATTATGGGAGCGACTTGTGGGTAGATTTTAGCTTTTATTTTATTGGCAACTGATTAATTTCTCTAGTTCGCAAGTTTATCGCATTTATAGTAACTTTAATAGTAATATTTTTTCTAAATTATCAGAATTTTTTGAAAATTTTGTCAAGGAGAAAACAATTATTATAGAAAAAATCTTGATGTAAAAAGAATTGGCTATATCTAAATGTTAAGGGGAGAAAATATTTCTTTCCCCCCTAGTTTTTGTTAAAGGTAAATAATGAGATTTTAACTAAAAAAAACTTAAACTTGATTTGAACCTATTTCTAGAAGTTTTTCCAATCTTGCCGTTGACCAGTATTCTGTAGGGTAGGCGATCGCAAAAATAGACGAAAGCCTAACCAACCATGTCACCTGTTTAAAAGAATCATCTTCATCATCATATTCATCAGGTGGGACTAATACCATAATTTCGACAAAATCTTTTGTTAAAGTAATGGGGAGGCCATAATAACTTTCCTCAGCTTCGATGCGGACTTTATTACCATTTTCTAATGCTTCTTTCAACCTTTGATAGAGAAGATTAGACTTTTTTAACTTTTCCTTTTTGGCCACAATTATTCTCCCTAAGTCTGATGTTGCAATTTAGCACTTTTAATAGCACCGATGCACAACTGTGTGATTAACCCGGAGGCAGTCGCCGCCTTTTGCAACTGACCAAAGTTAATTTAATTGTATGTCTTGAATTTTAACTTGATTGAGAACTTTTTCAACTTATTTACTGGCTAACGCCATTTGATTTTGTCAGGAAACCATTACAGGGAAGCTAGTTAAAATTCAAAAATCAAAAGTCAAAAGTGTTTTTTCTATGATCTGTAAATCTTTGACTATTGCAATTTTTTATAGTCAGGACTTACGCAAAACTGCCATATCCAGTAGGGGCTTTTTGCTATCGCAAAACTCCATTGAGGGGGGTTGCAAATTAAAGAATGATAATAGATTTTCAACTGTCGATATATTGAGGAAAGAATTACCTAAAAATATCTACTTTCTGATTTCATCATTCCTAATCGTGCAACGCCTAAAAAGTTAGTATTTTGGGAAGACAAAGGCAAAAAAATTACTCCCCTACTCTCTTACTCCCCCGCTCCCTTACTCCCTAAAAAAGACTTTTTCAGCAAACCCTAACTACTTATCATTGCGCACTGGCAAAGAAGTATCCATAATTTCCATCAACAACTCCAGTCGTGAAGGATGAGACAACATTGGCACTAAGTTAGGCAAAGAGTAGTAGTCACCTTTGAAACTAAAAGTTTCCACAGGTACTTGCTTCTGCTTCAGTTTACTTTCCACATAATTAGAAGCATAGTTACCCAAACGCACGATAACCACATTTGGCATTACCGCCAAGTCTCGACAATAAGCAGTGTAAGCATCAGCAAAATAGGGAGCATTATTTTCTCCTTCATCTGTCACCAGAATAAACTGTTCGACAACTTGCTTTTTGCGTCGCATCGCCTCCACAGCACAACCGCAACTTGTACCACCACCTGCACGAATATGTCGGAAACCATGTTCCCAGTCACTCAACTCTGTACCTTTGGCAGTCACTAAGGAAGGCATAGTATCGAAAGCGTAGACAAATAAATCTGCTTCAGTAATACCAGAAATTAAAGCAGCAATACGTTTACCAACTTCGATCGCCTTGTCCATAGAACCAGACTTATCCACCAGTAAAGCAGTTGGGAGAGAAATTTTACCGCGCTTTTTTACTTGCTCGTTAGTCACCTGCTCCAACTTGGCAGCAGTTTCCGCATCAACTTGGGAAGCATCCGCAGCAACCTTAGCTTTATAAGCAGATACGCGATCGCTCTTTTGCGCTTCAGTCAATTTCTGATCTATTAACGCCTTTACCTCTGGGTGTTCCATTGCCCCACGAGCAGTCAGAGACTTCATGTTATTGATAATTTCCTGGGGAGACATAGAATTAATCAACGCTACTAATACAGTAGGTGTTAATTGTTTGACTGCTCCCACAGCAATAGTATAGGGAATGTTGTGTTCCACTATTAAAGCTGCTTGCTCTGCTGCTGTCTCAGTTTTTGCCAACTGCTTCAACATGAAAGCTAGACTATCTTCTGGAGGTCTTTTTTTAAATAAGATAGCATCAGCACGAGAGTTGGGTTTAATGTGCAAAGTCGCATATAAATGCTTCATTGCCTTGCGGTTACGGATAGCAGCGCGGTCAAAAAAATCTGTATTCTGTTCGCGCTTGCGCAAATAACGAGTCACAGCAGTACGCGCGGAACGTGGCATTTTATTTTGCTGTTGTTTCATAAAATCTACAATGCGCGACACCTGGTAAGGCGGGAAATTTTGTAGCATTATGAAACCTGCATCTCGGTGTTCTGTCAGATTACTTGTTAGCAAGTTTCCTAAGAACACTTCTTTATGGTCGCGCACATCACCGTTATTTTGATACCAAACTGCTAAATGTCCGTAAAAAATAGGGTCTAACTCAACAATTAATTGATGAATTTCTGCTACTTTTTCTAATTGACGGTGAGGAGTTGTGAGCAGACTATTAAGCATTTCTAGACGTAAGTCGCGCTCGTCTTTATTCATCTTAGTTTTAGACATTTGATATACCTCCTTATTCAGAGAATAATAATTTTTTTCGGAGGCAATTATCGTCCGCATTTTTGCGGTGTTTTGGTATTAATATTTATGATTAAATATACCGCGCAAGTTAAGAGAGTTTTGCTACTGAGAAGCTGTATGTAATCTCTCTAGTTTGGGGCGCGACGACAACTGCTAAATAAAAGCTTGTAGTCTCTCAGCCTTATATATTTTCAGGCTAGAGCAATACTACAAACAAAAACTTTTTTATCCCTTGTTATTTAGACATAATATTATTGTTTAAGGATAATTAAAAGCTTTAAATGAAATTCTAAAAGGGTTTTAAATCTGGTTTTACCCAATTTTTTCGAGCTTCCCAAGACATCAAGTTTTCTCTACTATAATATTCAAAAGGTAAAGCTGAATTTTCGTAAAGGTTGACTAAATTATTAGATACACAATAGGGATTCTAAATGATTTGTAAAAAAACTGTAGGGGTTGGCTTTCCAAATCCCTCCTTTGGGTTTGGAGACCAAACCCCTACGATAAAATATTACAACCTAATTTACGGCTGCTATCAAATTATTTCAAAGAAACTGTTGCTCCTAATTCTTCTAATTTTTGCTTCATCTGTTCAGCGTCTTGAATATTGACATTAGATTTAATAACTTGGGGTAAGTTATCAATAACTTTTTTAGTTTCCTGTAAACTTCCAAAGAGACTTAAACTGCGTATCTCCTTAATAAAAGATATTTTTTTGTTAGCTGGAAATTCCTCTAATACAATATCAAAAATAGTTTTTGCTTCAGGAGGATCTATCTTATTCTTATCGACAATAGGAATAGGGTTTACTACAGTAATTTTATCGGCACTTACTTGAAAACAATCTTCTATTTGTTTCACCAATTCTGTAGCTTCTAACATTGTTATTGATTTTAGTCTTTCCAATATTTCATCAGTTTTTATAGACATGATGCTTTCTCCATATAATAAAAATTTTATATACTTTAAATTTATCTACAAATTACTTAAAATAATTACTTTGCGCAAGTTAAAAAAGCTGTTTGTTCATACGCAGGATTTGAACCTGCGAAATCCTTTTTTGGATTTGCTTGATTATGAGTCAAGTGCCTTAAACCACTGGGCTAGTATGTAAGCTTTTTCTGTTAGGGCGCAAAGTAAATATTTTGATTTTTTATTGAATCTTTTTAGAGTGGATAGGTATTGTGATTGATACTAATATAAAATCTTATGATTTTGCCTGCCCTAAATATTTTGTAATCATCTGTAAATCTGTTTAATACCTTTTGCTTTGGTTTAAAATCATCTCGCGCAAGTCAAGAAAGCTATTTGTATACAGACAGGAACAATACCCGTTTTTTCTTGATTATCAGTCAAGTGCCGTTTGGCTAGTATGTAAGCTTTCCCAGTTAGGGCGCGAGATAAAAGTTCAATTTTTAGCAATTTATTTAATTATATAAACTGACATTTTTTGATGTCAAAAATTACTCTAATCATTGTTAAATATGTTTGAAAATATGTGTCTTACTTGGCTTTATTGTAGTAGTTAAAATCATTTCGCGCAAGTCAAAAACCTGTATACGCAGGATACCTGCATTAGCTCTCGCTAACTTGCGTGGCAGTCAAATATATCTAAGATTTAATTGTTAGGGCGCGAAATGATTGTTTTATGTTGATAAATATAGCAATCCTAAATAGGTTGTAAGATTTTCTCGTAGGGGTTTGGTTTCCAAATCCCTACAGTTTTTTCTCACGAATGATTTCCTATTGTTATATATTTTTTGAAATTAGGAATTAAAATCACCTCGCGCAAGTTAAGAAAGCTGTTGATTCATACGCAGGAATTGAACCTGCTACCAGTCGGTTAATAGCCGAATGCTCTACCAAATGAGCTAGTATGTAAGCTTTCATTGTTAGGGCGCGAAGTGAAATTTTCTCTGCTTTATTTAATCTATTTAACTTGTTCCAACTTTAGTATTAAAATTAGAAATGACATATTAAGAGATAGGAATTAAAATCACTCCGCGCAAGTTAAGAAAGCTGTTGTTTCATACGCAGGAATTGAACCTGCTACGACTTGCGTGGAAGGCAAATGCTCTACCAAATGAGCTAGTATGTAAGCTTTCATTGTTAGGGCGCGGAGTGAAATTTTCTATGGTTTATTTAATCTATTAAAGCTGGTTAAACTTGAATATTAAAAGTAGAAAAGCATCTTAAGAGATAGGATTTTACTAAGTTGAAAAAATAATGAATACAATACAGCCGTTCTTATCAGTTTTTAATCTGACAGTGAACCCACTAATCTTTATCTTCAGAAAGACTTAGAAAGTTTCACAATTAGTCGGTTGCCCGAATATCGCTATCTTAGAATGTATGTATACTTTATCCGTTAGGGTGTTAAATCATTTCAGTTATCAGTTACCAATAAAAGTTTGATTTTTGATTTTTTTATTCTTATTATAATAGTTTAAAAATCACTTCTTACAAGTTAAAAAAGCTGTTGATTCATCCGCAGGAATCGAACCTGCTACACTTTGTTCTTGAGACAAATGCTCTACCAAATGAGCTAGTATGTAAGCTTTTTTTGTTAGGGCACGAAGTGAATTTTAACCACTATTATTATGTTCCGCACAAGTCAATAAAGGGCTGAATACTGATGCTCTATCCGTTGAGCTACACCCCCACAAAATATTAAAGAGGGGATGGTAGGACTTGAACCTACAACCTTCGGTTTAGCAAACCAAAATGTATGTACGCTTTACCAGTTAGGGTGCGGAACATTGAATATATTTTCCTTAAAACTCAGGTTTTATTTAACCATAAACAGCTTCGGGACGAACAATTAAATCCCCACTTGGACGATGATCTAAAACGTAGGAATTAAAGCGTTCTTTACACACATCAAAATATTGAGCTAGGCGTTCTTTGATAGCATTTTCTTTCATGTTTTCTGTGATGCCTAGTTGATTTTCTGTTACATCATAAGAACGCCCTTCAAATCTAATATGAACCATATCAACACCTCCTAATTCTGTGATGTTAAATATTGATAAAATGAATTTTATTTCTAGAAAATATTCTTTTGGGATTTCACTTTTTTTATTATCTGATTGGAGAAAGCATAATATTTTTTTTGTTTATTTTATGTTTATTTCAAATTTATAAAACACTGATAATATTTAAAATTATCAGACTTAAAGTAACCTAAAATTACAGGAGTGTAAAGTAATAGAATAGGCAACTCAGGTTTTGTCTAAAATAGCAGTTTCTCTTCCTCTTAAACATCTCCAAAAAATCTCAACATTAGTCACAGAAAGAATTTAACTTCTGACTGCTGATTTATAACTTCTGAGTTTAGTTATACCTGATGGATATTTATGAAAATTCAGATTAATTATTTAGTTTTCAAGGTGCAAATATGACTTGTTTCTCTGGAGGTTGTTTGCCTCTCCTGTAACTGCCACATTTATATACTACATAAATAATACATAATATGTCAAGGGGATAGAGAAAAAAAATTTTAGGATGCTAAAAACTAGCTATATCAAAAGATGTAGGGTATTTAGGTCAAACAAAATATAGACATTCCGCCGGAATATCTCTAAAGAATCTAAAATCTAAACCAATATTGCCCAAATCAAGAGCATTATCTGAAAACCTATTAGGAATTATACAAATACCCAAAAATAATCTCATAATGGCTCTATACTTTAATTATGTAGTAAAAAGAAGTCGTGCAGAGTTTCATTCATCATAATATAGGGAAACCACCTTATTGATTTTTCAAAATTATAAATCCTGCTAATGCTAAAAAAACTTTATGTCAACAACTTTAAATGTCTGGTTAACTTTGAAATTAAATTCTCAAATATAAATTTACTACTAGGAGCAAATGGTTCTGGAAAAACAACAGTTTTTGAAGTTTTGCATAAACTCCAAAAATTTATATTAGGAGAATTTGAAACTACTGGAAAATATTATCAAGTCTCAGAAATTTTTCATCAGCAAGATTTAACCAAATGGCAAAATTCATCTGTTCAGAAATTTGAATTAGAAATTGCTGGAAACGGAGGCACATATTTATATGTTCTGGAAATAGAATATCAAGATAATTCCATTCCCAGAATGCTTTCTGAAAATTTGACCTTTGATAAAAAACTTCTATTTGAGTTTAATATCCAGCAGACTTTACGAGAAATTCCTTTTGCAACACTATTTAATGATTACTCTAGCACCAAAGGATCTATGCTTGGATATTTTGATTTTTCGCGCTCAGGAGTAGGTTTTGTTCCTGAAAAACCAGACCAACAAAAACTTACTTTCTTTAAAAAGTTAATTGCCAATTTTTTTATTGTTCAAATAAATCCTTTTGCTATGACTACAGAAAGTCGTCAAGAGGAAAAACATCCTAATAGAAATATGTCAAACTATGCTGCTTGGTATAGTCATCTATCTCAAGAATTTTTGAATCAAATATTTGAGCTTACACTAGAATTACAAAAAATAATCAAAGGTTTTAATTCTTTCCAAAATCAGAAATATGGAGAAGCTAGAATTCTTTCGGCAATTTTCAATCTTCCCACTAAAACATCCTACAAACTTAACGAATTATCAGAAGGTCAAAAAACATTAATTGCTCTATATACTTTGATATTTTGCACTCCAGAAACTGATTGTATTTTATGTATTGATGAACCAGAAAATTTTCTAGCTTTACCAGAAGTACAACCTTGGCTAATGAAACTTTTTGACTATTGTCAGTCGAATCAAAAACAAGCATTATTAATTTCTCATCACCCATCTTTAATTAACTATTTAGCTAGTAATTCAGGTTATTGGTTTGAAAGACAAGAAAATCAACCTGTGCGGGTACAGAAAATTGTTGAAGAAGATGAAGATGGTTTATCAATTGCCAAATTAATAGAACTTAGATGGATTTATGATGATTGAATAAAAATTATGGTTGTTTTGGAGTGTTTAAATAAACCGGGTTTGTTGGAGGGAAATGGTAGGGACGTTGCATGCAACGTCCGTACAAGGGAATTTCATACAAACTCGGTTTCTATCTTTTGATTTGATATTACTTCTAAATTAATATTGCTAAAAATGACTAAAGTAACAATTTTATGTGAAGACATTGACCAAGAAAGATTTATTAGAAAATATTTAATCGTTCGAGGTTTTTCAGACAGAGATATTAGACTATTCCAAAATCCTAAAGGTTTGAAAGTTACAAATAATAATGCTTCTATTTTAACCGATTATCCCAAAATTTTAAAAAGTTATAAAAGCAGAAAAAATTATCAAGATATTGCAGTGGTAGTAATGATTGACGCTGACGATAAAACTGTAGATGAAAGAATTCGTTCTCTAAATATGGCTGTGAATAAAGAAGAAGGAGAGCGAAACAAAGATATGCGTTTACCTAATGAAAAAATAGCTATTTTTGTACCTGCCAGAAATATAGAAACTTGGTTTTCTTATATTAATGGTAATCAAGATTGTAATGAACAAGATGACTACAAAAATAAAACTCTAAATACCACAGAAAGAATTACATTAGCTGAAGCTTCAGCCAAAAAATTGGCATCGGATATTTGTCTTCAAGGACTTGATCAAAATGCTCCATCTTCCCTACATTATGCTTGTAATGAACTGCAACGATTACAATTAGATTAGAGATTTTTTCATTCAAAAACTATCTATCAGAAAATTGAATTATTTTACAATTACAGCACTTTTGAGGATGCTGAGGTACAGTTTTTGTTGTAACAAGCAGGATGCTTGTGTTACCAAAATTACTAACAGACTGGAAGTCTTTGCTTTGTACCTCACTAACTCCGAAATTGCTGTAAGAATTTTGACAGTAGCTGAATGCTGAATACTTAAAGCGATAATAATATACTTTACCGAATAATTAAGGTTTAAAGCCTTCTATTTCAAGAGAAACAATGAATTTATTTTCCTTTTATTCAATCCTCTTCCTTTTAGGGAAAGGTAATTATCAATTATCAATTATCAATTATCAATTATTGAAGAAACTTCTTTCACATAAGCTATCTGAGTATTAACTCTTTGG
Organism: Microcoleaceae cyanobacterium MO_207.B10; assembly: GCA_030064835.1. Taxonomy (GTDB): domain Bacteria; phylum Cyanobacteriota; class Cyanobacteriia; order Cyanobacteriales; family Microcoleaceae; genus JASJEE01. The sequence goes on from JASJEE010000015.1 coordinate 30,407, forward strand.
AAACCCACCGACTCATAAAGTCGCGTCGCACCTGAAAGGTTATCCGCGTCAACATACAAAATCGCTGTTTCCATCCCCTCTGCTTTCAACAATTTCAACCCTGACAGCAAAATACCACGCCCCAAACCCTGTTTCCGAAAACCACGTCGAGTACCCAGCATATAAATTATGCCATCTTTACGTCCGTTTAATTCATTATTTTCAGGGTGAATCTGACAATCACAAAAAGCAGCAAAAGTACCATCACGCGCAACAGCAACTAAACTTAACTCTGATTGATATTTAGAATTGTTGAGTTTATTCTTAACCTCTTCAACAGTTATCTCTTGATGGTTCCAATGGTCAATAAAAGTTTGATTAAACATTTCTACCCAAGCTGCTGCATCTGCTTCATTTTCTATATGTTTGAGAGTAAAACCTTCGGGAAATTTAGGTTCTGAAATAGGTTCGAGTAGCGATCGCTCCATTGTCAGAAAATACCGCCCAATTTTAAAACCACAACTTTCTAATAAAGCTATACGTTCAACATTATCGCTATGTCCTCCAGACAGCACTTTAACTTTGACATTTCTTTCCCTACCAACTTCCCTCATCCGTTTCTCTCCCCACTCCAGAATTTGAGTTTCCAAATTATTACCTTGAGTTTGAGGAGCTACTCGGAACCACAAAATACCTGCAATATCTTCTCCCAGTTCGGGAATCATCAATCCAGCAACAGCTAGAAGTTGACTGTTGCTATCTTCCCATAAACAAATGTCGCGCTGCTTATCTACAGACGGAGTTTCTAATTGCATTAACATTTCTGCGGGAGAAGGCCATTCATGGAATTGACGAGCTGATTCACTGTTGTTTAATAATTCAGCGATCGCCTCTAAATCTGTTTCACTTTTATCAAAGCGAGGTGTTAATTTTTTGATGCTCATAATTACCTAATATTTATAGTTAAAATCAACTTTTCTGCTTTTTATTCTGAATTTATTCTTGATAAATTTTTTTAGTCAGATGTTCAAATTCTTCTTTATGTAATCAGATGACAGATTAATTTTTTTTGATATTTCTGAGAAACTGCTCTACATTTTGATACCATTTTTCTCGACGGACACTAACTAATAATTCATGTCCGGTATTAGGGAAAATCACAAGTTTTTTATCACCTTTTAAATTATTAAATAACTCTTTAATTTCTTTAACTGTTACCCATTTATCCTGTTCCCCTTGCATCAGTAAAGTCGGAGAATTAACCTGTTTTGCATAGTCAACAGGATTATAAGCAAAACCATTAAAACCATGTTGAATACTTCCCCAAAAAACCAATAATTCTGCTAAGGGAAGGGGAGGAATATTTGCATTCTTTATGCGAACTTTAACCGCATCTAAAAAATTCACAAAAGGCATTTCTATAATAATAGCATCTGGTTCAATCTTTTCTAGAGCAATTGCCCGGAGAATAGCCGCACTTCCCATGGAAATTCCATAAAGTATAATCGGCTGATTTGGATTGATTTTTTGTATATAAGTCATTGCTGAAGCTACATCTTTTGCTTCTTTTGCCCCAATTGTTGTTTGATTTCCGCTTGACCCTCCAACTCCTTGATAATCGACTAATACAGTATCATAATTTAAAGAATGAAAGATTTTTGCAGGGGGGAGAAGCTGCCTTCCTTTTGCAACTTTATGTCCTGGGAAAAGGATTACTATTCCCTGAGAATTAGTAGCCGGAATTAACCAAATTTCCAACCATTTATTGGAGTTAATTGGAATTTTTTGAGTGACAAATTCTAGTCCGACATCGGTTGGATTTTTATAATTAACTGGTCGAGGAATACCTAAACCAAACTTTCCAAAACTTTTATAATGAGTTAGAGAGTAACTTGCTATAAATGTTATTAAATTGACAGCTATTATTAGACTTAACCCGAAACAAATTAGCAATTTTTTTGTAGGTTTGCCAATTATCCAACTAATCAAAAAACAAGCCAACCCACCACCTCCCAAAAAAGCAATAACTCCTTTTAATGGAAATTGCCAACCATTAATTAGACCGAGGAGATGTAAACCAATAAGAGAAAAAATTATTCCTAGTAATAAACACCAGATTATGATTCCAACTTTCCGAAAAAAAAATTTTGAAACTGATTTAGATTTCATGTTAACTATGTTCTAAAATTAGGGCGTTTGTAATTGGTCGGATGATTTTTTCTAGGGGTAAAACTATTTG
>JASJEE010000157.1 GCA_030064835.1 Microcoleaceae cyanobacterium MO_207.B10
ACAAGGTTGTGCAAATTTATTCCTTTCATCAGCAGCTTTTTTTCTAGTTTTTCCGATTATTTAAATACACCGTAAACCCCACACCCTATACCCAAGATTAATAATATTTGTAGCAAACATTTATCACGCTTGGTATTAGGCATTCGAGAATTTTGTTCCTAGAAAAATCTTGCAGTGAAATAATTAGAATCTTTTCGTAATAAATCACCTCAAAAATTACTCCAGAAATTACCCCCGCAACTATTTTAATAAGTAGTCAAAATAAATTACCAAGATTCTATCTCAGAGATATATACAGCAAATTCCAAGTATATGAACTACAGATATTAATGTTCAAACCTCTCTACTACAGAATTCAACTTATAAATATCTGATTAAGATTTATTCCTTACCCCCTACCTAACACCTAATATTAAATCCGGTTGAATACTTACTATATATAATAGTTGAATATAGTTGGGGGTGTGGGAAGTTTGGGAAGATTGGGGGATGGGAGATTAAATATTGTTATAAACATATATCATAATAACCGGATTCTATATAAAACCTCGAAATTTATTTGTAGAAAATATTTATCAAAAGACTATAACATGAGCAAATCAGTTTTTTAGCAAAAGCTCTACTCTCACTCCCTTACCTACATTACCTACAAAAGATTCTAAGTAAATTAATCTGGTAAAAGCTGTAAGCATTTCCTACGGAATGCTGCGCAAACAGAGGAGCTTTCCTGCGGAATGCTTACTAAAAGCTTAATGTTTATCTCAGTTGTTTATTGACTAAAACCCTAGACTTATATATTTAATAAAATTGCACAGTGCTGTAAAATTGTAGCAAAATAAACTACATACAGCAGATTCCACCTTTGTGAGTTACACCCATAGCGGGCAAGATGACCGCACTATAAAGGTTTTAACATTAATATCTATAGTTCATACACTTATAATTTGCTATATCTAGATATAAATTTAAAATTCAATATAAAATGATACTAAGTATATAAAAAAAATTAACTTTTAAACTTAAAGAGATTTATAATTATATTGCCTATAGCACTGATAAGATTTTAAAAATTTGAGGCAATAAATAAAAACGATAAATTAAAAGCAAAAACATTATGAAAAAAACTATTGAAAAGCTTAAACAAAATCTTAGTCGTACTATTGTTGGTAAAGAAAATCCTATCCAATTGGTATTAGTAGCACTCCTTGCAGAAGGTCATGTTCTTTTAGAAGATGTTCCAGGTGTTGGTAAAACTCTATTAGCAAAGTCTCTAGCTCGTTCAATTGCCGGAAAATTTCAACGGGTTCAATCTACTCCTGATCTATTACCCACTGATATTACTGGTACTAATATTTGGAATCCTCGGAGTGGAGAATTTGAATTTTTACCCGGCCCAGTATTTACAAATGTGCTATTAGCAGACGAAATTAACCGCGCTACTCCCCGGACTCAATCCGCATTATTAGAAGTGATGGAGGAAAAGCAGGTGACAGTAGATGGGGTATCGCGTTCTGTTCCCAATCCGTTTTTCGTAATTGCTACTCAGAATCCCATTGAATATCAAGGTACATTTCCTCTACCAGAAGCACAAATGGATCGCTTTACCTTGTCTCTAACATTAGGCTATCCTACTGAGTTGGAAGAGCTTCAGATGTTGCAAAGAATATCTCAGAGCGTGGGGGTTGATGAACTGGAGCCTTGTGTGACTTTGGAGGAAGTACAGGAGTTACGGCGCTTATGTAGTCTAGTGAAATTAGAGACGTCTTTACAGCAGTATATTATTAGGCTGGTAAGAGCGACAAGGGAAGATGAAGAAATTACTTTGGGTGTGAGCCCAAGGGGAGCGGTTGCTTTGCATAGGGCAACTCAAGCGTTGGGGTTTTTATTAGGAAGAGATTATGCTATTCCTGATGATGTGAAGTTTTTGGCATCTAATGTACTTTCTCATCGTTTGATACCAGCGGGAGGAAAAGATGCCAGAGTAATTATAGAAAGGTTATTAGGTTCTGTAACGATTTCATAGAGTTTTTTGATTTTTCCATGTATAGACCACAAATGGGTTCTATTGAAAAATACACGGTTTATAGCAAGAATCGTCCTCAAAAATTTACTTCCCGGTAAAGATACACTTAGGCTTCTATAAAATCTATAAAATCTATAAAATCATACAAGCAACTTGTATAAAGCTCATACGCAAATGATAACAGTTATTTTGTGTATACATGAATCTGAAGGTTTGCAGTTAAAAATATTATCTGATATCACGATAAATCTTGATAATTAATCTACTTGCAAACTACTATAAGTAGAGCTGGCTGATTAATGCTCAAAGCATTCACAGATAAAGGCTTTAGACTGATTTCGGTTGATAAAAGTAACAAGTTTTCAGCTCTTGATGATCAAAAGCGTCACCGCTTCACCGCGTCTCCGTGTCAAATCTTACATCCTTTTCACACTCTGCTTTTTTCACCAAACCCTAAGTAGGTATGTGTCGCCATATTTCCTATATGCTGAATCTTAGGAGGAAAATCCTTGAGATCGCAATATGGGAATTTATGACGACAATATTTAGTTTTGGCAAAAACGCAGTTAACATATTGCCATGATTAATACTAAGAGCTATAATCTTTAACGCTCTTAGTGAAGTGGAATAGATTGGATACCAAAGATGTAGAAATAAGCAGTATTAACTTAAGATACTATACTGCTAGTGATAATTCTTCTTCTTCCTCTTCTTCCTCTTCTTCTCCTGCCTCTGCCTCTACTTGACGCAGATGAATGTGTTTACGTCCCAAGGAAATTTCAAATTCATCTCCTGGTTTCAAATCCATTTGTTTAGTATAGGCCGCACCAATCAATAAATTACCATTAGATTGAACACTAATCCTATAACTAGCAGAACGTCCGCCACGTCCATTACCATTTTGTTTTCCATCTAACTGAATACCTTCAGCATCAATCAAAGCATTCAAAAACTTCATCATGTTGACTCGTTCAACACCATTTTTAGTAACGGTGTAGTAGCCACATTCTCTAGCTTTCTCTTCCTTACTTTTGTTGCCTAAGCTTTTGACTTTTTCAAGTAATTCTTCCCCTTGTAAGGGTTCCGGATTTTTCTTTTTACCCATCTTTTTAGTCCTATAACACTTGACTACAGTTATCAACTTTTGTCTTGGCTTGTTAAAATTCCAATCAACAATAGCTTGATGTTTACTTTTAAAACTATATTACACTAATTATGTCAAAAATTCACATATTTGATTAAATTTTTCAGACAATAATCTAAGAATAGGGATTTATTACACTCAGTAATCATCTACATTATATGTAATATAAGCATTGAACTATAAACTATCAACTATTAATGAGTTTAGTTGAATGGCCATTTGATATAGTTATAGCTATAAATTACTCTAGCCCTTTTTAATTAAGAACAATACAATGAAGTTAACTACTCGTGGACATTACAGTGTTAAGGCACTTTTAGATTTGAGTTTACAACGAAGTAAAGCTCCTATATCTGTAAGACAAATAGCAATGCGTCAAGACTTACCTATACCTTATCTTGAAAAGTTATTAATTAAGATGCGTCGTGCAGGTTTAGTAGAGTCAGTTCGTGGTTCTCAAGGAGGATATCAATTAGCTAGATTACCAGCTCAAATATCTCTAGGACAAATACTAGAAGCTGTTGGTGAAACAATAGAACCTTTAGGGAAATATGCCACAGATAATAAACAAGCAGAAGACTGGGTTACTTATTCTATCTGGAATCGACTAAATAAAAAACTTTCGGAAGCTCTTTACAATATTTCCCTAGAAGACTTATACTATGATGTCCGTAGTTGGCAAGCTGCAGTAGGAGAAGAAACTAGTTTTGTTGTTTAGTTATTGATAGATTTGTTGTAAAGTTGTGATGGATAATCAGCCATAGACCTTGAGCAATGATTAATGACTAAAAAACATATATAATTCTTAAATTCTTGTGAATGCTAACTATCCTTTAATTGTTCTTTTTATAGCTGTTTGCTTAGATTATTTGATTGGCGATCCTTGGGGTTGGCCACATCCTGTAAAAATCATGGGTTGGGTAATTACTCATTACACTCAACTGATTTTTAAACTGACTAAAGATCGGATAGATAAATCTACTGGACTTCTACTTAGATTGGCAGGTATCTTACTAGCGATCGCTCTTGTTTTAGGTAGCGGAATTATCAGTTGGTTAATTGTTCAAAGTGTACAAACAACTGTAGTCCAAGTTCCTTTTTTAACAGTAATATTAGAAAGTATTCTATTAGCTAGTTGTTTTGCTGGTACAAGTTTAAGGATGGCAGCTAAAGACGTAGTTCAACCTCTAGTAAATGGCAATTTAATTCAAGCACGTGAAAAATTAAGTTTATATGTAGGTAGAGATACAAAAAATTTATCAACTTCAGAAATTTTACGGGCAATTTTAGAAACAGTAACAGAAAATGCTACTGATGGAGTAATAGCACCGTTATTCTACGCATTAATTGGAGCAATAATACCTGGTCTCGGCAGTTTACCTTTAGCTTTTGCTTATAAAGCTGCTAGTACATTAGATTCGATGGTAGGCTACAAGGAAGCACCCTACACCGATATAGGATGGTTTAGTGCCAAGCTAGAAGATGTTTTAACGTGGCTACCTTGTCGCTTAAATGTTATGACAATAGCATTGGTGTCTGGCAAACCTCTGTATGTTTGGAGAATTTGCCAAAGAGATGCAGTGAAAGACCCCAGTCCCAATGCAGGTTGGAGTGAGTGCGCCTATGCTGCAGCTTTGGGGGTACAAATGGGCGGTACAAACTCCTACAGAGGAGTAATTAAACACAAGCCACTTTTGGGAGACCCCATTCATCCAATTACATCAGAAACTATCGATCGAGCATTGAGGTTAACTCAATATTGTTTTTTAATTTGGTTAGGGTTATTTTTTATCTGTTATTTGTGGTTTAATCAATGAGCAATACAGTAGAAATTTTATCAGCAGAAGAGTTACGGCGTACTGTTACTCGTCTCGCTTCCCAAGTAATTGAAAATGCCGGAGATTTATCTCAATTAGTTTTGTTAGGTATTTACACCAGAGGTGTTTCATTGGCAGAAATGCTAGCAACTCAAATTGAATTACTAGAACGAGTGAAAGTAGCTGTGGGAGCATTAGACATTACTTTTTATCGGGATGACTTGGATCAAGTAGGAATGCGAACACCAGCAAAAACAACTATTCCTGTGGATATTAGTGGTAAAATTGTAGTGCTGGTTGATGATGTGATTTATAAAGGTCGAACAGCTCGTGCTGGTTTGAATGCTGTTGTAGAGTATGGCCGCCCAGAAGCAATTAGATTACTGGTGTTGGTGGATAGGGGTCATCGGGAGTTGCCCATTCATCCAGATTTTACAGGTAAAAAATTACCTACTTCTAAAGAGGAGAAGGTAAAGGTTTATGTACAAGATATTGATGGCAGGGATGGGGTGGAGTTATTTAGGTAGGGGTTTGGCAACCAAACCATTACAAATCTTGTATTTTGACAATGACTGACGGTAGAATCTTATTTTGCTCAAAAGCAAACGGATTTGATATTAGGTTATAAAGCGATATACAGTGCTTTCTTATGTCAGTGGTCTTCTGGGAAACAGGAAGTAGGGGCGAATGGCCATTCGCCCCTACAAAGCTCGTGCAATCATTCATGGGTAAGTTTGGGTAAGTTTAGTAGAACGGTTTAATAAGATTAGGAAAGTCGAGATTTTGAGAATAGTATATTGGTTGCGAAATAGGACGATTTCGTTAAAGTTTGGGTATTTGTTTCGTAATATTTTGATAACGACCTGTTCCTGGTAACTGCTACGGATACCTCGATACACTAGAGTGGGAGTACCTGCGTACTGTTGTTCTGTGATTTGATAATTAGGTCAATTGGGTATCATGTTGATAATTTTTTTCTGATTTGTGATCTAATTTCTGGTATTTTACTATTTTAATGGTAGGAAGATGATAAATTCTGTTCCGACACCAATTTCTGAATTAACACTGATACTACCTTGATGTTTTTCAACGATTATTTGACGGGCGATCGCTAACCCTAAACCTGTTCCTTTACCCACGGCTTTTGTAGTAAATAAATGGTCAAAAATCTTTTGTTTTACTTCTTCACTCATTCCCTTACCATTATCAGCAATTGAGATTTTCACCTGGTTATTTTCAAGTGAATTTGTAATTGTAATGCGGTTAGGATGAGTCTTAATTTCTGCAAAAGTTCGTTCCTGGATCGATTCATCCAACGCATCAATAGCATTAGCAATAATATTCATAAATACCTGATTTAATTGACCGGGAAAGCAGTCAATTTGTGGTAATTTTACATATTTAGTCACAACTTCAATTGCCGGACGTTTTTCGTTGGCTTTGAGGCGATGTTTGAGAATTAACAGGGTACTCTCAATTCCTTCATGGATATTAAATGGTACTTTGTACTCTTTATCTGCACGGGAGAATGTTCTTAGACTGATACTAATTCCTTTGATTCGCTCGCACCCCACCTGCATTGATGCTAGCATTTTTGGCAAGTCTTCTAAAAGATATTCAATCTCTAACTCTTCGGATTTTTCGGTAATCTCATCCCCTGGATTCGGAAATTTTTCTTGATAGAGTTGGAGAAATTCTGTCACGTCTTCTAGGGAAGCTAGGGCTTCGTTAATATTACCCGAAATAAAACCCACTGGATTATTAATTTCGTGAGCTATACCCGCAACTAAATTACCCAAAGCGGACATTTTTTCACTTTGAACAATTTGCAATTGAGCTTGTTGTAAATCTTGTAATGCTTGTTGGGCTTGTTGATAAAGTTGAGCATTTTCTAAGGAAATAGCAACTTGGGAAGACAGGAGCTTAATCACACTGATGCGATCGTGATTAAACACCCCGCTCGTCAATTGATTTTCTAAATAAATAATCCCTACCAAATGACCTTGATTAATAATTGGGTTACAGGATATACTCTGGGGGTGATGAGAGAGCATATAATGCCCGATTAAACCAGCAATATCTGTTTGACAATTATTTATAACAATTGTTTTTTTGGTATTTTTGACGTAATGAATTATCTTTACAGGAATATCTTGACAATCAGAGATACATTGCTGAGTTAGGGTAGTTTGAATTCCTTGTCTATCACTCCATGTCATTGCTTTAACTTCCCAACTATTTTCTTCGGGAAGCATTAGTACAACTTTGTTCGCACCTGAGTTTTCTAAGATAATTCGAGTCAAGCTACTAATGAGTGTATCTAATTCCAGAGAGCTGGAGATAGATTGAGCTGCTTTGAGTAAACTGGTAAAATCTAGAACATCAGAGATATTAGTGCTGGTTGTGTTAGCAGTGTAAGTTTGAGCCAGAGTTCCAATACTTTCTTTGAGATTTAGGCTCAGTCGTTCTTGTTGCAGGATCGGTTGCAATAGTAGAGGGTAGCGTTTTTCTAAATCGTTGGTTTTGGTTTTGGCTGCCCAACGAGCATAGTCATAATACGCTTCAATCATATATTCTTGAGCAATGCGTTTTTTACCCCAGTCGAGGTAAAACTTAGCTGCTAGTTCATTAGCGAGGGCTTCTTCCTGGATAAAGTTGTTGGCTTGGGCACCAGCAATAGCGCGATCGTACAAATCCACTGCACCGATTTTGTCATTCAAGACACGACACCGTTCTGCCTCAACTAAATCAAATTTATGTTGACAATTCATTGGTGCATGAATTGCCCATTTCTTCATCTTTTTCTGATTCATTTCCACTTTCTGGAGAAGAGACTCTTGTTGTGCATCTAAAGAAGAATAAACTGCCAGATGTGCTAACGAATCATAGAAATAGAACACAGGCGTATACAACAACCCTGGAGCGGCCTCTAAATAAGATTCTAAGAACAAGGCATTCTCATAAGCTTTTTTAGGTTCTGAAAATAGGCAACTAAGTATTAATTTATTGAAATAGATAAGGTAAAGAGCATACATATCATTATTACTTTTCAGTTTTGGTAATAATGTCTCTTCATTATATACTGTACCATTCAGCTCGTCAGGCTTTTGGCAGGGATTGATTAAATTCAAGACTGCTTGGTGAAAAATTTGATGGGAACTCAATATTCCGTCTTGTTTTAGTCGCTTCAAAGCATTGGTAGTTGTCACCATGTCTCGTGCAAGTAGCGTCAGTTCTTGCCCCATACAGTAAGCATAGCTTGAGGTGTGCATGGTAGCATAGCCAGCAAATTCAAAATTGCCACTTTCTAGAGAACTTTGGTATGCTTTGGCAAGGATAGGCAATGTATCTCTGAAATGTGCTTTGCAATGAACTGTACAGACTCCTACCAGCATTATACAGGATGCCTTTATTTCTGGCGCATTGAACTGTTCTACTAAACGGGAACCTAATTTGCCAAATTGATATGCTGCCTCTATATCTTCAAATAGCCCGTTTAAGAGAAGACCATAAAAAGCATAGCCATAGCCAGAAAACGCGGAATTACCATGAATCAGGGATAGATTTATCAATTCGCAAACCACTAAGGGTAGGAAGGGTGATGCAACTTGATAGGATGGTGTAAATATACTCGCTAAGGTTCTGGCGATCGCTAGTTTTTCTTCATCTACCATCAACGGTAGTTTCATCAATTCATCAATGCTTCTGCCGTCTATATTTTTTTTCGTTTCTGCAAATGCTTGCTCAATGTCCGCAGATTCAGGAGATTTGGGCAAATTCACTCCGACTAAGCTTAGAGCTTCTAATCCAATGTCTAGAGCTTCTTGCTTTTTGATTTGTGCCATATAAGCTTGAACTTTAACAGCATAAACTTTCATTTTGTCAACTGCAGTTTTAGCCTGAGACAAAACAACGTTTATCCATTCTTCCATTTGCTGAAAATTGCCATTCAGAGATGCTACTTCAGCAGCTAACTCAAATAGGTTTAGAGTCATATCGTAGCGATACTGCCAACTATTAGTGGGTAATAATTCTAAGCCCACATTTAGGTAGCGAAATGCTGCTTCGTAGGCAGCAGATGTTTTGGCTTTTTGTCCGGCAACAAGATTTAGTTCCGCCAGTTCGTAACGTTCTGATTCTGAGGTGAGTAGCTTAATGCCATAGTTCAGTTGATTAACAATTGAGAAAATAATTTCTTGATAAGTTTCGGGGGTTTTACCTTGCAGTAATAATCTCCCTATTCTTAAATGAGTTAGGGTTTTCTCATCTTCGGGAATTAGAGAATAAGCAGCTTGTTGGACGCGATCGTGCAGAAATTTGTAGCTAACTGTTATCTGTGCTTGAGTTGTGCCTGATGTAGCTGGTTGCTGATTCACCAATGATGAGTCTTGATAAAACTTGTAAACTTCATTAATGGGAATGACAAATCCCTCTTTTAATGCTTTCCACAAGTCAGTAGCAGTTTCTGTAGACGGGCGATCGCTCACAGTTGCCAAGGTTTCCAAATCAAACTGGTTGCCAATACAGGCAGCTAACTTCAAGATATCTTGAGTCTCTGTAGGCAATTTCTGCAATTGCATTGCCATGAATTCAACAACATCTTCTGTGAGGGTGAGAGTTCGCACTGTCACCATATCACACTCCCAATGTCCTACTTGAATGTCAAAGGTAATATAACCTTCCTCATGCAAGGCTTTGAGAAATTGTGTAGTAAAGAAGGGATTGCCCTGAGTTTTTTGGTAAACCAGTTCAGTCAGAGGTTCCGCCGACATCACTGAACAACTGAGGGTATCGGCAGTCAACTGATTCACATCTTTTAAGCTCAATGCTTTGAGATTCAGAGTATTGAGGGTAGCTCCAGTTTTTTTCAGTTCCTCCAGAGTCAACATCAGAGGATGGGCGGGGAAAACTTCATTATCGCGATAAGCTCCGATAATGAACAAATAGCTGATATTACTCTCGCTCATCAATAGCTGCATCAGATTCAGGGAGGCAGAGTCAGCCCATTGTAAATCGTCCAAAAACATTACCAGGGGATGATCTGGAGTGCTGAAAATGGCAATGAACTTTTGAAATAGTAAGTTAAAGCGATTTTGAGCAGCATTACCAGAAAGCTCTGGTACAGGGGGTTGCTCCCCAATGATCTGTTCTAGTTCAGGAATCACCTCAATCAGCACTTGCCCACTTTCACCGACTGTCTCTAGAATTTTGCTCTTCCAATTAGCTAACTCGGTATCAAATTCAGTCAGCAGTTGTCCTATTAAACTACGGAATGCTTGCACCAAAGCAGAGAAGGGAATATTACGATTAAATTGGTCAAATTTACCTTTAATAAAGTACCCTCGTCGCTGCACAATTGGTTTATGTACTTCATTAACAACAGCAGTTTTACCAATACCTGAAAACCCCGTCACCAGCATTAGTTCAGATGCACCATTGGCAACTTTATCAAAAGCTTCTAGTAGTGTTTGAACTTCTTGTTCCCTTCCGTAAAGCTTTTCAGGAATGAGAAAGCGATCGCTCACATCCCGTTGTGCAATTTCAAATTCTTTAATTTCACCTGTTTGTTGAAGTTGAGTTAAACAGTATTCTAAATCTAATTTTAATCCCAAAGCACTTTGATATCTACTTTCGGCATTTTTAGCCATTAATTTGTTAACAATATTTGATAAAACAGATGGGATTTCGGAATGAATTTTATGGAGTAAGGGTGCTGCTTTTGCTAGGTGACAATGTACTAATTCCATGCCATCTTCTGACTTAAAAGGTAATTCTCCACTCAGTAATTCATAGAAAGTTACACCTAATGAGTAGAAGTCACTCCGATAATCAATTCCTCGGTTCATTCTACCTGTTTGTTCGGGGGAAATATAACCTAATGTTCCTTCTAATACGTTAGGATTTTGTATTTCTTGAGTTTCTCTAGGTAATAGGGAAGCAATACTAAAGTCAATTAATTTAACTTGTTTAGTTTCGGGATTAATTAATATATTACTAGGTTTAATATCTTTATGAATAATTCGCTCTTGATACAAAATTTCTAGAGCATTACAGAGGGCTATCGCTATTTGTAAAAAATCTTCTATAGATGGTATCTTTACCCTACCTTCCCATTCTTTTAAAGAAATACCTCCGAAATCCTCCATTACCAAAATATAACTATTTTTATAGGGATCTAAGCTATATGTTTGGATAATCAGGGGTGAATTGAGATTTCTAGCAATAGTATATTGATTGCGAAATTGTACTAATTCGTTGAAGGTAGGATAAGGATTTTTCAGCAGTTTAATAATTACTGGTAATTTATCGTCAATACGAGTAGCTTGATATACTATTGTGCGACTACCTGAATAAATTGTTTCGATAATATGATAGTCAGGAATATGAATAGTTGTCTGAGAGTCGCTATTTTCAGTTTGCTTGTTCATGGTCGTAGTTGTTTGAGAATTAATTGGCCAGTTTTTTTTGTTTGAATCTCAATAAAATTTTACTTTTCTTTAGGCTTTTTTAGGTAACGTAATCACAAATTCCGTTCCTTGTCCTAGTATAGAATTAACGTGAATCTTACCTCTTTCTCCTACTATGTTTAATATTTGGGTTTTCCAGGTTTGGAGTTGGACATCAGATTCTAATAATAATTGCCCCATTAAATCGCGGAATGCTTGCACAAATGCAGAAAAAGGAATATTACGATTAAATTGGTCAAATTTACCTTTAATA
>JASJEE010000158.1 GCA_030064835.1 Microcoleaceae cyanobacterium MO_207.B10
CCAGGCACACTGGCATATAGCCTGCCCAGAATTCACCAGGAAAGAGGGAGAAAACTTTAGTAGTCCCGTAGTCAAAGATGTCAAAGAAGCGATCGAGAATTATCTACTTCAAGATGCAGCCACCATATCTATCAATTTACCTCAGATAATGCAGCATCTAGAAGCCTTGATTAAGCAAGGATTGGAAGACAATCCCCACCATGATGCTTGGGCCAAACTCAAAGCCAAAGATAATTATGAAAAAGCCAACCTCAGAGAATGCCTAATAGAAGCCCTAACCGGAGCCGGACATGAAATTAAATTCGTAGAACTGCAACATAATGATGACGGTGCAAATATACTCAAAAACGCCAGCGAAGAAGTATTAAGAAAGGAAGCACGAGATATATTCAATGCTCCAGACATAGATCAAGACAAAGTACAAGAATTATCAGCCAAATTTGACGCCACCTGGGAAGAACGCTGCCAGATTATCAAAGCTGGATATAAAAGCAGATTACCAGGCATTGAAAACTCCCCAATTTGGAGCGAAGAACTCATCTATTTATTCAGAAAACATCGAGACTTCATCAGCCAAGAAGAACTCTATTACTTCCTCAACAACCCCTCACACCTCCAGGAACAGCAGGAAGAATTATGGGGATATATAGCCTTGGGCGGAATGAAATTTTTAGCAGATGTGCGTTCGCGCCATCTAATAATCAAAGCGCTCTTAAAACTCAATATCAAACACTTCTTAGAATCAGAGCAATATTGGAACTGCAATAGCCCAGAAATCAAACAACTACTTACCACAGCCCGCCGGAGCAAGAAATTATCAGCAGCTTTAGGAATTACCCCAGGCAAAGATGCCATTAAATATCTGCAACGAGTAGTTAACCTACTAGGCCACGAAGTCAATCTTCTTGGCCGAGACTCCAAAAATACTCGCAAGTATAAAGTCATGCCAGTCCAAGATATAGACAAAGTAGCCTTAAATATAGCAGAAGTAAAAGAGGTACTGAGCCAATGCCTTTCTTTTAAATACAACCCCTCCCCAAATACCCAAGAACACTCTAAGAGTCAGAGTAAGTGGGAAGAAGCTAAACATATTTATGTATCCCTGGAAAAAAATCCAGAGAATATTGAAAGGCCACAAACAGAACCCACTCCATTTCAGCCTAATAGTGTAATAGACATAGGGGTTGATGGAGTAGTAAAACATCCAAATCTAGACTTATATTTACCACCTCCAGAAACCCCACTAGGAGAAACTGCCATATATCAAGATGATATGCAATGGACAGCAGATTGCCTGGAATTACTGATAGATACTCCATCACAGCAACAGCCAGACCTCACTCCCCTAGAGGTTTTCAAGTATCAAGTCCAGAACTTCGGATGGAACGTCATCAAAGAAGCGTCTAAACATAGCGTTGCCTTGGCAAGTAAGGTTCTAAGCTTAGTGCAGCAACTTGTAGAAGGTGGTGAGTGGGGAATTGCGCCTGGGTGAGTTCAAATCGGGTCTGAATTAGCGATAATTTTCAAAGCTTCTGAACAATTTTGAGCCAGGAGCTAGATATCCTATGGCTTATGCTAGACATTAACCGCAGCAGCTTCCCATCGTATATATATATTAAGTTAAAATCCATAATCTGAGTTTAATCATCGCTATACCAAGCAGGTTCATTATAGTAGCGTATACGAGCGGGTTTTTTTGTAGAGGCGATATCTTCAGGCTCGTCGTCTCCAGATTCAATCTGGGGATAGTCCAAGTATCTATATGTATCTTCTTGAGTCGGTGATGTTAATTGTTCTACTTCTAACTGCTTATCTTCATCATCAGGTATTCTCTCCAACAACTCTAGACAAGATTTAATCTTGGTTTCTATTTTTGAATCTATTAATTTATGATATCCATCTTTTTTAAGTTTACTTATTAATTCAATAATTCTTTGAAAACGTAACATACAAGTCAATTTATTAAAAGAACTATCTTCAGAATTAGGATTGTTTATTTCTTCTTTTAATACTTCTTCAGTTTGTGATAATAAATGTTATAATAAACTGGGACCAAAAAAAGTGGGAGAATTAAGGGAAAATCGGACATTTGACCGGGATTTAATAGATTGGGACCAAAAAAAAGTGGGAGAATTAAGGCCAAATCAGACATTTGACCGAGAATTAGAGGTCTTACGGCGGGACAGGAACATTTATGAAGAAATGTTACGGGACCAGCGTTCGGCCAATACAAAGAGGGCTTATGAGAGGGACCTGAGAGATTTTTTTGGTTTTCTGGACAAACCAGTGAATTCTGAGACTGTGTTAGCATTTGTGAGTTTAAGAAAGCCGGAAGCGGTGGCGTTTGTGCTGAAGTGGAAGCATCATTTGATAGCTAAGGGTTTGAAACCTGCGACTATAGAACGTAAGATTGTAGCAGTCCGCAGTTTGGTGAAGTTTGCATCAGATTTGGGTTTGTGTGATTGGACTCTCAATGCTAGTGTGTTGAAGGGTTTGAGTCCTCAGAAGTATCGGGATACGGCGGGGGTGACTCCAGAATGGATTCAAAAAATGTTTAACCAGTTAGATTTGTCTACGGATAAGGGGAAACGTGACAATGCTATTCTACAATTATTATGGGCTAATGCTTTGAGGCGTTCTGAGGTAGTAGATATCGATATAGCAGATGTAAATTTGAGCGATCGCTGCATTTGGATATTAGGTAAGGGGAAGCAGGAGAAACAGAGGATAGCTATATCGTCTAAAACTGTGGAGGCGTTGAAGTTATGGTTGTCTGTGAGAATAGAAATTGTGACATTAACGCCTGCTTTGTTTGTAAATTTGGATGGTAAGCATATTACGGGTAGGTTGTCTGATGATTATTTATATTATTTTATTCGTCGGTTGTCTGTTCAGGTGGGAATTGATAAACCAATGTCGCCTCATAGGATACGGCATAGTGCTATAACGGCAGCATTAGAGGCAACTGGAGATATTAGGAAAGCTCAAGATTTAAGTCGTCATGCTGATCCAAAGACATTAATGATTTATGATGATAATAAAAATAGTAAACAGGCGGAAGTTTCGGAAATTTTAGATGGGTTAATTCAATGATTTAATTAGAACTAATAAGGAGGTAATATTATGACTATTGTTCTTGATAATTTAGAGCCAGAAATTATGGAAAAGTTACAGAATCAAGCTTTCAATAATGGTCGGACTTTAACAGAGGAGATTCAAGTTATTTTAACGAAAGAATTAGCAAACAAAACAATTAAAACTCCTGAAGAATTAGGATGGAGTCGAGGTTTTTTTGAGAGAACGGCTGGCTCTTGTGCAGATGACCCTATTGTAATTGATAATGAGGGAATTATTGATGAAAGTGCGCTCTGATGTTTCTGAAGGGTAGTTTAAAGATGAGGTATTTACTAGATACTAATGTAATTGTTAGGTATTTGAATCGGCGTTCTACTCTAATCAGAGAACGGCTACAGCAAGTACCTGTGAAGGATGTGTTTGTCTGTTCTGTAGTCAAAGCTGAGTTATTTTATGGTGCTTCCAAAAGTAATAATCCAGTCCAAACATTATTAAGACAAAAGGAGTTTTTATCAGAATTTATTTCGCTTGATTTTGATGATAAATCAGCGGAAATTTATGGTATAATTAGAGCAGATTTAGAAAAAAAAGGGACACCTGTAGGGAGTAATGATTTACAAATTGCTGCAATAGCAATGGCAAATAATTTAACTTTAGTTACTCATAATACTAGGGAATTTGAACGAATTGAGGGGTTGATTTATGAGGATTGGGAGTCGGAGAGGGAGTAAGGATAATTGCTTAATGTAAGCGTGAATTAATTTAATGATGATAATCGGAGAAATCCGAGTGCCGGAATTGTCGGAAATGATTAGATAATATATTAGACCTCTCTGAAAAAGATATAGATTTTTGGCGCATAGTAGGGAATAGGGAATAGGGAACATATTTTTAGAAAAAAGGTACGAAAAATGATTTAGGTAACTGAATTTTACAACTCTAGCTTATGTTAAATAAAGGGTAAGTTTATTTTCTGGAGATGTCTATTTTAATAATGTAAGTAGTAGAGGGAACGCACCATCGAAATTACCATCTAGTTTATCATAAATAATACCAGTTCAGGAAAATATATAAAATGAAATTTATCAGCCCCAAAACTGACTTTGCTTTTAAAAAAATCTTTGGTTCTATTCACAGTAAAAACATCCTGATTAGTTTTCTCAATGCTATAGTTTATAATAATCAAAATGTCATTCAATCCCTAGAAATAATTAATCCTTATAATCCTGGGGTTACTAATACTATTAAGGAGACTTATTTAGATGTAAAAGCAGTTTTAGATAATGATTCGACAGTCATTATTGAAATGCAAGTTTTGAATGTGGAAGATTTTGAAAAACGAGTAATTTATAATTTAGCTAAAGCTTATGGAAGTCAATTAGATGTGGGGCAAGGTTATAGAAAGTTGAAACCTTTTGTGGGGTTAACAATTACTGATTTTGTTTTATTTGAGGAATATGAAGAAATCATTACTAAGTTTAGGTTTAAAGAAGAGAAAAAATTGTTTAATTATCGAGATGAATTAACATTAATGTTTCTCGAATTACCCAAATTCAAGAAAGAATTATCAAATTTAGAAACCCTAAGTGATAAATGGATATACTTTATTAAATCGGCACCTTCTTTAGAAGTAATACCTTCTCCATTAGAAGAAGTATCAGAAATAGAAGCAGCATTAAATATAGCGAATCGGGCGAACTTAAATAATGAAGAATTAGAGGAAATACAGAAAGAGGAAATATTGATTGAAGATAGGAAAGGAGAAATTTCTCTAGCGAGAAAGGAAGGAATTGAAATTGGACGGGAGCAAGTAGCGAAACAAATCTTACGTCAAATTCGGCGAAAGTTTGGAGAAATAGCTCCAGAAGTTAAAACTCAAATAGAGCAGTTATCTCTGGAAAAATTAGATATTTTAGGTGATGAAATTTTTGATTTAGCAACTATAGTAGATTTGGAAAACTGGTTAAATCAACAACTAAAATAAATCTTTTAGTTTGATTCGAGATTTGATTTTAGAAATTTTTCAATTAAAGTTACGACAATTATCATCTTAAATCCCTACCCGAATATTAAGGAGTTAATCAAAACGATGAATGCTTACAAAAAATATGTAATAATTGATAATCCTCAGCAGTTGGTTTTATCAGATTTACCATTTGCAGCAGGTCAAAAAGTAGAAATTATTATCTTAGCTGAAGAGCATAATAAAGTTGACAGCCAACTGGAGGAAATACGCCAAAAAATTGATAGCGCAACTGAACAAATTTTAGCAGGAAATGTTACCGATGGAGAATTAGTTTTTGAACAGTTGCAAACTAGATTAAAGAATGAATATGGATTAGAATAATGGCAAATTATCAATTTTCTGAGGATGCAATTAAAGACATTAATGAAATTTGTGATGCTCTTGCCAAAAATAATCCTCGTTCTGCTAGTAATTTGTTTGATGCAATTCGCCAAAAATGTAAATTATTTGCTAATTTTCCTTTTATGGGGAAATCCTATTCACAAATTAGACCTAATTTACGAGGGTTTTTAGTTAAAGATTATATTATCTTTTATTATCCTCATAACGAAGGTATTATTATTGTTCGGATTATTAGCGGTTATCGGAATTTAGATACATTATTTAATGAGGATAATAATGCCTAGAAAATCTAATTCATTTCGTTCATAAACAACTAAGATATGATAGATTTAGACAAATATCAAAAATTATAAATATCAGTAAAGGAAGATAAATTATTACCATTACATTATAAACTTAAGGTGGCTTGATTATTTTGACCAGAATTGATTGATGAATAGCGACCGCTTCCCTAATGGACGACTTCAATAAATATTTATTAATTCCTTTATATTATCTTCCAGGTAAACTGGGTACAGTTTACCCAATATGTCCATTTTTGTCAATTAATGCGATAGCTTCGCTGTGCTGGAGGCGATCGCTCTTATGCAGATTTTTCAGCTTTGGGTTTTTTCTCAAAGACTTGGATGGCGGGATTTTCTAGTTGAAATCCATTTTCTGTACTTTCTCCCATTTTACCAGTGAGAGCAGCAACCCACAAAGGATAATTCTCTGAAGCTTGAGTTAGCTTTTTAAACGCCTTTGGTTTGAGAGTTACACTAACAACAATTCCTTCAGAATCTAACTCAAACTTTTGCCATCCGTTCTCAACCGTTTCTGTTTCTGGTAGTTCGGAAAACTTAAGAACCACTTCCATTTTTGCCGTTATACTCATAACTTTTCCTCCAAACTTATTGTTATGTTTGCGTTATCAAAATTTTATTATAACACCATGCTAGCACTTATAGCCTTTCATCTAGGATTAATTTTAGGAAGTTGTAACGAGAATCTAAAAAATAATATCATCCCCATCTTCCCAGTCATCAAATGTAGACTCCTTGGCCTCACCTTTCCACAACTTTCGATACTCATGGGGCAACCATTTCGGCCATTCAATCTTATCACCTTTTGCTGCCAAAACTAACCACAAAATACCACCTTTAGCCCTTGCCAAACACCTAGTCAAACTAACATATATCATGTGTTGTTCCTGTTGCCTTTCTTCTCTAGATTGTTTCTCAAATTCAATCGGCATATTCTCAGGATAAATAATAAAAGTATAATGACCTTCTCCACCTTTACCTGAATGAATAGTATATAAATCTATAATCTTTTTAGTAGTAGTTGATTCATCAAAAATCTTATCTATCTCAGTCTTCCAATCATTCAAACATAAGGGTTGAAACTTAGCAAACAAAGCCACCAAACAATCTCTATAATCTTTCAGCTCAGTTAACTTTTGCTCCTGTACCTTTTCCGGCAACTTATTAATAGAATTAGCCTGGAAACTAAACCACTCCTCTACCTGACTCAAAAAAATATCAACATGATATTTACCCCGCACAACTTCCTTAACTTTATTAAGTAATTTTGCCCCTAAATTTCTATCTTTAATTCGGGCAGGATAACCAGCAGTCAGTAGTCTAATAGCAAAAATCAACAGCGGAGCATTCTTACGACAAATACCAAAAAAAGATAAACTTCTATCAGCTCCATCAAATATATCTAAAAAGTTATTTTCCTTGATAATTCTAATTTCACCATCTGGAGCAGTAGGGGAAGGTTTAATATTAATATGTGGGTAAATATCTCTGACTAATTTTAGATGTTTTTTACCACACCTCCAGTTAGTCGTTAAAGGCATTTTTTCACAGTTGAATTTTTTGCTAATTACATCAATTCCATCAGTCATTGCCCCACGGAACGAGTAAATAGCCTGGAACCTATCCCCCACTGCAATTACAAAATTTGAAAATTGGTTATGTAACAGTTTAATAAATTCAATCTGTAACAAGTCTACATCTTGACACTCATCAATAGAAAGAACTTTCAACTTATTCGACCATTTTTTGAAGATATGTTTATAAACATTTTGGTCGTGCCATAATAACCAAGTTTGGTCTAAAAAGTCTATATTTAACTTCCCAATTCCCTCATCTAAACCAGTCTCCAAAACATCACATACAGCCTCAGTTATTTCAGTCAGTCTACTCTTAAATATTTCAATTCCGTATTTACCCGCCATCTCCCATACATCATCATTACTAATTTCATCCACAAAATAACAATGCAGCCTCATCTTATCCAATAAATCCACAAAATCACTCTTAGACTTAATAGCTAATTCTCCATTATGATTCTCAATTTGTAACTTACCTGGTATTTTCTCACCCCATTTGTTATAAGAATCTAAATATCTTTTGTCTTGAGCTATTTTCTCATACTTTCCATTATTTAATCTGAATTGTTTATGACTTTTGCCTAGTGCATCTCTCAATATTTCATAGCCTAAACTATTGAGAGTTTGAACTGAATTTTCCCATTTAATCTCTGATAATTTATTAGCTAAATCAGCTTTATTTTTTCTACCAAAAACAACAAAACGACATTCAAGAGGGGATAATTTTTCCGACTTTAAAACCTTAGCTATTTCAGCCAATATTGTTGATTTTCCAGTCCCCGCTAAAGCTTCAATTAATAATCCCTTTTTCTTAGTTTGAGAGAGGCGATCGCGAAGCGGAACGGATGTTCTATCGCGTACAGCTTGTAAAATATTAAATTGCTCTTTAGTTAAGAGGTTTCCATCTGAGGTTTTGTGGGATGAAAATTCAACCACTGTATACTTTACAGTCGATTCGGACAATTTCGTTCCATTACTCCTATCTAGCTTTTGTGGGGTTGCATCTATTGTAGTTTTAATTTCTGGAATGGTTACTATATTTGGTTTTTCTGGAGTCGCATTTTTAGCTAATGCTATTTCTGGAATGGTTACTATATTTGGTTTTTCTGGAGTAGTATCTTTAGCTAATGCTATTTCTGGAATATTTGCTGTATCTTGTTTTTCTGGAGTCGCATCTTTAGCTAATTCTATTTCTGGAATGTTTACTATATCTACTTTTTCTGAGGTAGTATCTTTAGCTAATTTAATATCTGGAATGGTTACTATATTTGGTTTTTCTGAGGTAGTATCTTTAGCTAATTCTATTTCTGGAATGTTTACTATATCTGGTCTTTCTAAGGTCGCATCTTTAGTTAATTCAACATCTGGAATAGTTACTATATCTGCTTTTTCTAAGGTAGTATCTTTAGTTAATTCAACATCTGGAATAGTTACTATATCTGCTTTTTCTAAGGTAGTATTTTTAGCTAATTCAATATCTGGAATGTTTACTATATCTTGTTTTTCTGGAGTTGCATCTTTAGCTAACTCAACATCTGGAATGCTTACTATATTTGGTATTTCTGGAGTAGTATCCATTACAGATTCTATTTCAGTCAAGTCAATATCTGACCAATAACTAATAAAATCATCAGGAGAAAATTTGATAAATATTTTCTCTAACAATTCAACTAACGAATCATTTAAAAGTACCGATAATAAATTATCAGACAATTTATTATTTTTTTCTTGCTGCTCTAGAGAATGATTATATAGTAGAAAACTTTCCACACTTTCCCATTTACTAAGGATAAAATCAGGTTCTAATTTAACAGTTAACTCTTTAATTTTATCTGCTAAATTTTCTTCAATTCTAATCAGTTTAGTAGGAGCTTTAGCTGGTCTTCCGGCTCCAGCTCTAGTACCTCCTCTTTTGTGATATGCCATAAGGATTAGATTGTTGTAACGAGTATCTAATATTAATATATCATATTTTTTTTATTTGAACCGAAACACCGCAACCAACACCTCAAGAAACTCATCAGTCATCAAAA
Organism: Microcoleaceae cyanobacterium MO_207.B10; assembly: GCA_030064835.1. GTDB lineage: Bacteria > Cyanobacteriota > Cyanobacteriia > Cyanobacteriales > Microcoleaceae > JASJEE01. The sequence continues at coordinate 9,356 of JASJEE010000158.1, forward strand.
CTAACTAACCTCCACATTGAGACAGTAAAAATTCTCAGGTTGCCACGACTATTATTACCGTTTGAAACGGAGGTTGTAAACGGCAGTTGGGTTAAATTGCTCTATCTCGATTTGAGACTTTTCGATCGAACAATCTAACCCAACAAGACTGTTGAGCAAGAATTTGGAGTTGTTACATTCTACGCTCTGTGTGACGAAGTGGGTATGAAAATGTGCTGAGAATTTGAAGCCATAAAACCTTTGCACAGCAATACTTTCACTTCGCTTGTTGCCCCTGGTTGCAGGAACCTTTTCACTACGCCAACTTGGGATGAAAACCGCCTTACCTTACAGTCCAATCAAACTCAAAAAATTCTCCTCGATGTAGAGTTGTCCACTGTATACTCTGAGCAGATACGTCAAGCATTAGAGATAGGAGATAGGAAACAGAAAACGCCAGCAGCAAAGAAACTTGGCAGAATTTGAGTTAGAGTAATTATTGAAAAAAGTGTAGTAACTAATAAGAAGTTATGGCAACTCAAAAAGAATTAGAGAACAATATTAAGAAAATGCAGCTATTACTAAAAAATGCTCAGAGTGAACTACAGAAACAAACATTTAGAGATATTTTGACAGACTTAAAAAAACAATTAGCTTTACTTAAAGCCAAAAACAGTCATGTAGAAAATCCCGAAAAAAGTCTCAGAGACAAATCAAATTCTCAGCCCAAAGAGGAAGTCAAAAAACTATTAAAAGTAGTCAAATATTCCGAGGTTATTGAAACCACAACTTCACCTCAACTCAAGATTGATAAGCCACCAAAAACCGAATCAAAATCAACACCTCAACCATCTCCAACTCCGACTGATTTAACTGAAATTAATAAGCCACCAAAAACCGAATCAAAATCAACACCTCAACCATCCCCAACTCCGACTGATTTAACTGAAATTGAAAGTAGTTCAAATCAGGAAATTGATACCCAAAAACCGTCAACCAAAGAGCCAACAGAAACACCACCACCCGAACCAACACTCAGTAATGAAACTCACATTAAAAGTAGCCCATCTCAGGATAAAGATTCAACATCCACCGAACAACCCCATCCCCAAAATCAATCCATACAATCTAAAATATTTCAAGGAATAGGAGTAATTCAAGGTGAAATCATCAAGGATTCTTCCGAGCAATTTTATAATTTAATTTATCAAGGAAAACTGTATAAATTACTGATTAAAAAGCTGAAAGTCCGAGAGACGATTGATAAGAATTATCCGTTTAATTCACCTAAAATCTTGGTGGTTTATCCCTATACAAAGTATAATCCAGAATTAGAGTCAGGGCATGAAATAGCCTTTACTCTAGTTAGAATTAAAGATGAATGGTCTCCCGAAGCTAAAACAAATTTAGGATTAGATATTAACGAGTTCAGATTATGTGGTTTTTGGCAAAAAAGACACGGGGATTTTTCTGTTATTAGCGTTCAAAGAAACCGCCTAAAAAAAGGTCTAAAGAAACTTTTAAAGAATACAGCTTCTTCAAAGAAGATCAAGATAGTTACTCATGTTCCGCTATTATGGTCAAATCCTCCAGTAGAAGCAGTTTTTCGGGGAGAAGAAGGGCGTTATTTTGTCGAAGTGAAGGCATCATTTATGCCAGAGAAGGAACAGTGGGAATTTCTGGAATTACTGTCCGAACCTTCATTAAAACATCCTCAATTTGTAAGATTTCCTAAGAAGAAAACTGTATCTACTGAAGCCGTTGATGTTGAACAAAGCTAGTATAATAAGTTTTGAAGTTTAGACAATTATGCGAGATGAACAACTTTCAGTCAAAGCCATGTAGTTATTAGCCTTTTTTTTTGTGTTTGTCGTAAATTAAAACTTACATTTAACTGCTTTTTAATTCCCCTGGTTGTTAATGCAAAAAAAAAGAAAACCAGGGGAATTTAATCCCTGCTGGTGCAAGTTAGTTAGCAAGCTTATATCAGCAACTCTTGTTTGAGCCAGAAAACCTAAAAGCTTTAGAGAACAAGAGTTTCGGAAGCACTGTTAATTCCAAGCGCGTACAAATTTCCCGTTTTTGTACAGTCTCCCCACTCTTGGGCACATTTGCTACTCAAGCACCTATACTTTTGTCCTCATTCTACAGAAGTATGAAAAGTATATCTGGAAATAAATACAGCCTTAGCGTGGTTTTCTGCACACTTGTTATCTTTACAAAACTTTACAACGTTGCACCTGGTAGCACGAACCTTCTATTTACCTAAATGTAGCTACAAAGACTGCGGGGCATAGCTTACAACCTTAGCGTACATTTTCGTTCCATTACTCTCGAATCACTTAATCCCTTACCTATAGTACATTT
>JASJEE010000159.1 GCA_030064835.1 Microcoleaceae cyanobacterium MO_207.B10
TCGAATTTGAGATTGGGGAATTACTAAAATGATTAGTTAATGGTTTTTTTTCAGTCAAAGTCCAAGCCAATTTTTTGCAGTATCATTCCATAATGTGCAACCTCGATTTGTCTACTAAATAACTGTGATTTTTCAATCTGATGCTTATATCATGTCTCATTCAATAACTGTATAAAACAATCTTTTGCCAACCCCGTAGGGACTTTGTATGCAACGTCCCTACATTACGGTTAATTACTAAACATTTATTAAACTTAGCTCCTCGGTAAGAGCATCAATAGTGAAGCGAATTTGCTCCTCTGTATGATTACAAGTTATAAAAAAGCGCAACCGAGCTGCATTTTGGGGCACAGATGGGTAAAACATAAACGGTACATTAATCCCTCGCTTAAACAAATTGTGGGATAAAAGTACAGACTTAATAGATTCACCTACAATAATAGGTATCACTGGAGAATCTTTACTCATACCAGTATTAAGTCCACGTTCGCGAGCGCACTCCAAAAATAGTTGAGACCTTTCTCGCAGTTGTTCGACCCTTTCTGGTTCCGCTCTTAATAAACGAATTGCTGCTAACACTGATGCAGCATCAGGTGGAGAAATACCTACACTATAGACAAATCCTGGAGAAGTATATTTAAGATATTCTATTAATGCTTTGCTACCAGCAATATAACCACCGCAACTAGCAAAAGATTTACTTAAAGTACCCATCCACAAATCAATATCATTGGGGTCTATACCAAAATACTCACTAATACCACGACCATGTTTTCCAATAGTACCGATAGAATGAGCTTCATCTACCATCAGAAAAGCTTTGTGATTTTTCTTAATCTCAACAAATTTCGGTAGATCGGGAATATCACCATCTGTACTATATACACCTTCTATAGCAATAAGTACCCGCTTATAACGATGACGGCGATCGCTGAGTAACCTATCCAAAGCTTGCCAGTCATTGTGAGGAAAAGCGATGATAGTTGCTCCAGACAATAAACAACCTTGGAAAATACTATTGTGGCTCAAGGAGTCATGGAGAATTAAATCATTTTGTCCGAACAAATGACTAATAGTAGTGACATTGGTAGCATGACCCCCAACGTAAACAATACTATCATCAACGCCGATAAAATCAGAAATTTCTCTCTCCAACTCTTGATGTAATGGTTTTTCTCCTGATAATAACCTACTGGCAGATACAGAAGTACCATAATGGTCAATAGCTGACTTAGCAGCATTGGAGACCACAGGGTCGCCACACATACCTAAATAATTATAGGTAGCATAATTGACCAATTCCCTACCGCCAATAACTGTGGTATTGTTATTAATCCGTTCTTGAGGTATGAAAAACGGGTTGCCAAGACCAGTAGAATTAATTTCTGCTAATTGCTTTTGCAGTTGCAGATATTCTGGATAATGGTCGAAGCTATAATACTCCAAAGGGATTTCTTCAGTTTCAGCATTTGGATGAGAGGTTGAAACTTCAGCCTCATGTTCTGAAACAGGCATTTTTGGTAGAGACTCTGATTGTCTATGAAGGTTAGGGCCAGCGTCCCTTGAAGTGTCCTCAACTAAATATTCAGCCAAAGCCTCAATAGTGGGATAATCCAACAACAGAGTCGGAGGAAGTCGCCGGCCCAATAGATTTTCTAATTCTCCAGAGAGATTGACCACTTCAATTGAATTAAGACCATAATCAGTAAAATCCCGCTCAATATCTATTTCATGGATGTTAAGTTCTAGCCGTTCGGCCAATTGGGAGACCAACCAAGACTTGATAGTTTCTATCGCGGGAGATGATTGTGGGACTTGCAAGGGAGGGTCTTGATCATTTTTTACTAAAGACAGATGTTTGCTGTCTTGCTCATTCATAAGCTGGTTCAACAGTTTCATTGTTCACTCCTGCACCACATTAAAATTACTTATCATTCAGTTTTTTGTAGTAGCTTATAGGCAATACCACATATTAGAGTCAAAAATTCTTCCTAGAAAATCGGAAATAAAATTTCTAACTTATAAGGAGTAAAATTTGACTTTTGATAATTACCTACATAAATTAGCAACTATTTCAACTGGTTGACTCCCGATTTACGGAAGGCATGATGGTTATTGTGCCATTATCTTAATACGAAGTAGGAATAACGAACGAGATAGAACTCAGAAATGAAGAGCCAATGAAAAATTATTCAAATATCTGTAGAGTTCCTGCCAGAAAAGCATCACGACAAGCATAACGCTGTACCTTGCCGCTAGAAGTTTTGGGAATAGCCCCCGGCTTCAGCAATAATACCTGATAAATCTGTAAGTCGTGATTTCTTGACACAGCAACTTGGATATATTTAATTAATTCCTGAGAATTATCAGAATTTTCTGTCCCAGACTTGCCATTACGGCGACGAAATTCTCGAAAATTACGTTCCACCTCAGCTACTACTACTAAACGTTCTTCTCCTGCAAGCTCAAAAGAAAAGCCTGCTGTACAACCTGGTCTAATTAGAGGATGACTTTGCTCAACTGTCCATTCAATATCTTGAGGGTAGTGATTCCGACCATTGATAATAATCACATCTTTGAGACGACCTGTGACAAATAACTCACCACTAGCCAAAAATCCTAAATCCCCAGTTCTCAGAAATGGCCCTTGAGTCGGAATATCTGCTGTATAAGCCTCAAAAGTCTGCTTGCTTTCTTCTGGTTTGCCCCAATAACCCTGAGCAATGCTTGGTCCCGATGCCCAAATTTCTCCCACTTGACTCTCAGGACAGATAGTTAATTTTTCTGGATGAACAATTTTTATTTGTTGGTCTGGCAATGTTTGACCACAACCTACTAATTTTTTTGTGACTTCTGTTTCTGTAGTGCTAGAAATAATCTGATTCTGTTCTAATGCGTTAGCCGCAACAGTAGTTTTCACTGGTGGGGCAAATTTATTACCACCAGAAATTATTAGGGTGGCCTCTGCCATTCCGTAGCAAGGATAAAAAGCTTCCTGACGAAAACCACATACGGCAAAGGTTTTAACAAACCGTTCTAAAACTTCGGCACTAATGGGTTCCGCACCATTAAATGCTACTTCCCAACTACTAAGATCCAAAGTTTGAATCTGTTCCGGTTTAATTTTACGGACACACAAGTCATAAGCAAAGTTGGGTCCGCCACTGGTAGTCCCTTTGTATTGAGAAATAGTTTTTAGCCACCGCACCGGACTTTGCAAAAATATTAAGGGAGACATGAGGATGACTGGAAACCCACCATATAAGGGTTGGAGTATCCCACCAATTAAACCCATATCGTGGTAAGGAGGCAGCCATATTACTCCTTTACTTTCGGCAGAATGTCCAAAACATTGATGAATCAGACTGGAATTATGCAACAGATTACTATGGGTAATCATTACCCCTTTTGGTGTGGCAGTGGAGCCGGAAGTATATTGGAGGAAGGCGAGGGTATTCTCGTTAATGTTGGGTTGTTGCCATTTTTCGGCAAAATTATTGGCTATGTGGTCAGTTGCTAGCCAACCGAGACTGTTTAATTCTGGGGTTTCTGAGGCACGACGTTCTAGACTGGATATGATCGATTTCGTGGCTAAGGCTACTTTGGGCTGACTATCTTGAATAATTGTTTGGATGCGGGCCAGGGAACGATTGGGTCTGGGGGGATAAGCGGGAACTGCTACGACTCCGGCATAGAGACATCCAAAAAAGGCAGTAATATATTCTAGTCCCGGTTGATAGAGGAGTAAGGCTCGTTCTCCTGGTGGACATACTGATTGGAGGTAAGCAGCGATCGCTTGTGAATGTTGTTGTAATTGTTGATAGGTGAGGCTGACTGTTTCTGTTTCTCCATCTAGGAGAAAGCTATAACCTATTTGTGATGGATTTTTTCTGGCTCTGTTTTGTAATAAATCTACTAAAGTTTTAATTTTTTTATCTAAATTATTCATCATCTCAAAACTGGAAAATTATCAAAAATTTCCCTTAATCATATCATTCGCATTCAATTTGAAATAGAACGGAGTTTTAAATGTGAAATTAGCAAACAAAACATTGATAAAACACATAAACTTTTCCAGATAAATAACCACCAAGGATCCCACCAAGCTCCTGTTTGAACCTCAACAATATCGGATAATCCAAATAGTAAAAATGTTAATGTGGCGATAATTCTATATAGTCTAACGAGACGATTGTTTTTAACTGCGGATGCAGCAAAAGCTCCGGCAAAAATAAACCAAATTACTGCTTCAATATAATTACCTTTTGTATAAACTGTCTCTAATATTTTTGCCTGTTGAGAGGGGGAACTATTTTGAATAATTAACCATAATCCCCCAGAAAATCCAGCCAATATCAGAAATAAAATAAATAGTCTGATAATTATAAATTTATTCATTTTTTTTCCAATATATGAGGTACATAAGTTAAGGTATTTTAGGGAAAAGCAAAAAAATAGTGTACCTCATAAATATGAGAATCCCTGTATTCATTCTAATAGAAAGTTTCAGCTAAAGTAGTAGGTTAGAATAGTCATTCCTTTAGGAAAGCAATCTCTAGAGAGTTTTCTATTGCAACATTTAAGATGAAACAGTCCAGTAGGTTGAGTTGAGGAACGAAACCCAACAAATGACAAATTTGACCGACTAAGTAGCCGTGTAAAAATAAGTTGCACAAATTTTATCTGAAAATAGATTGTGAAATCTAGTTTCCATCAAAAAAACTGTTCAGGTTATTCTTAGACAACTCCTAAATTAGATGAAACAATCCACTATAATCAGCCAGCTAATTAAAAATAATTTTATTTAAGCATTCAGCTATCAGCACGTCTCTGACAGAGGAACTTTCCTCAAAAAAATCTCCCTCTAAATTAGGTTGACGAGTCACTCCAACAACTCGCCACCCCCTTGATTTATATGCTTTACCCATCGCACTACCTAAAGTGCCGGAAATTCCAGTAATTACAACAGTTTTCATTATTAACGAATTTAGAATTTAGAATTTAGTGATTATACAGCAGATTTTAGATTAATGTGGTGCTATTGTCCAAGTTTGGTTGAGGGTTTGGAGACCAAACCCCTACGCGACTACTACCGGAAATAATAATTTTTTAGGGATGTTCCATGGAACGTCCCTACATTACTAAATTAATAGATGAAGTGGTCTGGTGGCGATCGCTTACCTTTATTGCAATATAATATCCGCTAATCTGGCCGGTAGTGGACTGAGAAAAGAAACCCTAAGCTGACTTTTCAGCTTAGGTGATCACATTAATTGACAAAAATAGACATAGTGTCTAAAGTTGATAAGTTTACCTGGAAGAGAATATAAAGGAATTAATTTCGGAATATTCTGAGTTGTTCAGATTAGGGAAGCGATCGCTATTCTAATCAATTCTGGCCAAGAATATTCCTGATTTTCCCCTGGTAAAGTCAAAACCTACCCATACAGCCTTAATGACATAAAATCTAAGTAGAAGTTATAAATTTAAAATAATGGAAATAGAAATACTCGATCCCAATAAAAATATAGACTCAAAACGAATCAAAGAACTATTTAAAGAACCAGACGTAGAAATTATTGATACTATAGAATTACAGTTACAAGAATTAATTGAAAATAGGTTTGTTCAAAAGAGTTACAGTAATTCTTTTATGGAAGAACAGACTAATTTAATTTTAAATAAAATTAGCCTTGAAAATTTTGGTCTATGGGTTTATTATCCGTGGAAAAAGATGCTGGCACATATGTTACCGAGGAATCTATTCAATGAGTTAAGATTTGTCAGGAATAAGTATAAAATTACAGATGAGGAACAAAAGGAATTAGGTTTAAAGAAAATTGGAATTATAGGATTGAGTGTTGGTGATGCAATATGTCAAACACTTGTTCAAGAAGGTATAGGGGGAGAGATGAGAATTGCAGATTTTGATACTCTCAGTATCTCAAACCTTAACCGTATTCAGACAAGTATCACAGACATAGGTTTACCTAAAACACTTCTGACAAAACAAAAGCTTCATGAGTCAAACCCTTTCTTAAATGTTAAAACTTTCCCAAATGGGATTACAACTTTAAACGTAGATGATTTTTTCCTTGAGGGAGGTAAGCTCGATTTAGTTATTGAAGAATGCGACAATTTAGAAATTAAATTTGAAATAAGAAAAAAGGCTAAACAATTAGGGATTCCTTTACTCATGGATACTAGCGATAATGAAATATTAGATATTGAGAGATATGATCTGGATAAGAACTTACCAATTTTACACGGTTTGATATCTGATGAATACTTTTCTGAAGCAAACACAAAAGAATTATTCTTCAAAATTATCCCTCCTGAATTAGTGTCTGAAGAAATGAAAGAAAGTATTCAAGATATAGGGAAAAATCTTAAATCATGGCCTCAGTTAGCATCTTCTGTACGATCGGGTGCTGGTTTTACTGTAATGGCAGCTCGAGCTATATTGTTGTCCAGGAACGTTAGTTCGAGAAGAATTTGCCTGAAGCTTAATTCGTACTTTATATAGTGAATCTCAAATTAGTACATAATAGATACGAAATGGCTGAATCTATTATGATAATTTTACTTTGAAATAGTACATCTATTTGATAACCTCTGTATACTGAATTTAGAATTTTTAAGAGCCAATTTATTCTTGGTTTATTTTACCTTATTTCCAAACAATTTTAATGAATTTTATAATCAAAGTTGCAAAAAATGCACAAGAAATTGATCATGTATTTAGTCTGCGATATAGAGTTCTGGTGGAACAGGAAAAATACCTTCCTCCAAATCCCGACTTTAGACTATATGACAGATTTGATAACTTATACTCTACAATAAACTACATAGGATATGTAGAGAGCGAACCAATAGGTACAATACGATTTACTCAGTGGAGTCATGTTGGGATGCCATCAGAAGACTATTTCGAGTTTAAAAATCATTTACCATATTACGATCACAGAATAATTAGCGGGAGTATGTTCTGTATTTTGAGAGATTATCGTGGAATAAAACATCTTGCTAAGTTTTTAGTATGGATAGGAGTTGCTTTAGCTAAAGAACATGATTTAACTTATTTATTAGCCGCGATAAATCCTAGTGCAAAAAAATTCTTTCTTAGATTAGGATTTATTTGTGTCAATAATGATGAAATTATACTAAGCAAAAAAGGATTACCTACAATTCCAATGATACTTGATTTATCGAAAGTTAATGAAGATTATTTTAATGATAATTTCAAGAGGATTTACGCTGCAAGTTTTTCGAGTTTTTTCAGCAAGCCCTAAATATAATAGATATATAGATATAACGTAGCTTATTTACTAAATTCTCAGACTAATTATACTATAACAAATTTAGCAAATCATCTAGAAAATATTACCCATAATACAATTAATCGTTATCGCTTTAGTCTCTGTGACGTTTAGGAATGGCCACAAAATGACGAATTGTTAGCTAAAATTCTAATGATGATTCATGCATCCTTTTGCACTACGCTATTAAGTGCGGAATGTGGGTTATTAAGTACAAAACTAGAAAAATATAAGATATGGAATCTGAAGCTTTCCAGCTAACTAAAAGTGAAATCGAGCGTTTAGTCACACTAGGAAGTCTTGCGCCATCTGGTGGAAACATTCAACCTTGGCGGGTAGTAGTGGCAAGTAGAACTTTGGAAATCTACTTAGATTGTGTTCGTTCCACAAGTTTTATAGATGTCGAGCGCTATGCTTCTATCTTTTCCTTAGGTTCATTCGCTGAGAATGTCATTATTGCATCTGAAGCACTAGGATTAGTCTATGATTTTAGATTTATTGGTTACGAAAGTATTGATAAACCATTAGCCAAGTTTGAATATTATCGTAGAAGTACTGTTCAAGTAAACAACTTTCCCTTACTCTACAATCAGATTGAAAAGCGTATAACAAATCGTAAGTTGTTTGATGGAAAAATTATTGAGCAAGATTTAATTGATAATCTAAAAAAAGTCGCTACACAGCTTGATGGTTTATGTGAGCTATGGACTATCAGCAGTGAACAAGACAAAAAAATAGCAGCACAAATTTTAGGTAAGGCAGATCGTATCCGAATGCATCACCCCAAGTTGCATGAGCAGATGTTTGGAGAGCTTAGATGGAACAAGCAACAAGTCGAACAAACTCAAGATGGCATTGATATTGATACCTTGGAGTTACCTACAGTTGCTGTCAAATTATTGTCTATTTTGCGTTACTACAAAGTTGCACGTCGTTTCTTCCCTCAAAAAGTCATAGAGTCAATGCCAAAGTCATCAGTTTTGGGCTGTTCACATTTTTGCTGTTTGAGCGTCAAATGTGAGATAAACCCAGAAAATCTTTTTATTGCGGGACGTATCCTGCAAAGGTTGTGGCTAACAGCCACAGAATATAATTTAGCGGTACAACCTTGGACTGTTTTGCCATTCTTCTTAATTCGTACAATTTTATTTCCTGGGTCTGGGTTTAGTGAAGCGGAAGAACATGAAGTTCGAGAACTTGGTCAAAAGATAAAAACTTTGTTCGGTATGCCACAAGATTCATTTCCTCTTTTCTTGTTTCGTATTTCTAAAACTTCAGATTTTCCAAGTGTGAGGTCTCTAAGAGTTCCTTGGGAAATGTTTACAGAAATTAAAAATCAGGTAGAGCAGTGTAATTAGGGCTTGCTGAAAAAGTCTTATGGGTGAAGGTAGGAGTCAGGAGTCAGGAGTAGTAGGGGCGAATGGCAATTCGCCCGCACATGAGGAATGGGGAATTTAGAGGAGGCAGGAGTCTTAATTGAATTATCCCTGAATTAGAATCAAGAATTCAGAAGAGATTAATCAATTGAATTTTACATTCTAAATTCTAAATTATATAGGACTTACGCAGAAGAACCCAGAAACCCGGTTTCTCGTAGATGTTTTTTGTTCAAAACAATGATTTAGCGTAGAAACCGGGTTTCTTTGCGTAAGTCCTATTATATTCAAATTATCGCTTTTCCCAACATAATATCCCCTACCCTCAAAGCATTAGCAGCAATAGTCAAAGCTGGACTAAAACCTAAAGCATTTGGCATAAACCCACCATCGACAATAAAAACATTTTCATGGTCATGTAAACGACAATCTTTATCAAGCACAGAAGTATTAGGATCTGTACCAAAGCGAGTCGTACCTACCTGGTGGGATGTATGAATATCATCCTTATCACCAGTCGCTCCAAAAGATAATACTGTTCCTGCTAACTGGAATACTTTTTTTAACTTCCTCTTATAGTACCGAGAACGGTAAACATCATAAGGATGAAATTTGTGAAATAGACGAATTTTCCCATCCTTACCTAGTTCTATCCGATTTTCCTCTTGGGGTAAATCTTCCACAATACCAGTTATTGCCAACATTCGCTTTTGATTACTTTTGAGTTTTAAAGCTTGAGCCGGATAACTAACTGTAGCTAATCTGAGTTTTCCTTTTTTTCTATAGTTATGTATTCTGGGTTTGTCTGCAATTTTACCTTCACTATAAGCTTTAATTAAACCAAAATAAGAGCAAAATGATTCAGCTACGCTTCTCAATATTTGTTGTGCTGCTTGTGAATGTATAACTTTGTAATGATAGTTGTATTTGTCAACCTTTTCCAAATCATATTTGCCAATAGCTTTCCTGGCTTTAATATGTAATTGTCTAGCATAATATATTCCCATGTTAGTTAGCTTGTGAGATTGTTGGCACAACAATTTCTAAATAGGAATTAATTCGGGATTTTTACCTACTAAAACTTGCTGGCAAGAGTACATTTGAAAAGGCCGTTGGAAAGGTGATTTTTAATCATAAGAATAGTACATGACAACTAAAGTTGTCTAGTCTAAACGATTCGCTGATTTTCATCCCCCGGTTAAAACACGCGGGTCTTCAACGTCACTTTTCAGCAATGCTTGGGTAGATTTTTGTATATAAGGTGATAAAAATTTATCTTCAGATAAACAAAGTAGATTAGGCATCTCCAAATAATCAAAAATAAAATTAATTATTGCGCAGAAATTATCAATTTTTTTCCTCTGCTCCCTGCTCCTTTCTCCTTGCTCCCTTTTTTTCCGGAGATGTCTATTTACGGCTTGCTGATTAATACTCACAGAATTGACAGATAAAGGCTTTAGCCTTCTTTCTGTTGATAAAAGTACGAAGTTTTCAGCCCTTTCTCCTCAAAAGCTTCCCCGTGTCACCGCGTCACCGTGTCAAATCTTAACACCCTTACTACACTCTGCTTTTTGTTCAGCAAACCCTATTTATTAGGGGGTTGTTTACCAAACCCCCACTGACTAGAATTAAGTCAGAATATTTTTGGCAATTACGAATATTCCAGAAAAAATCTGCCTGTTTATGATGAAACTTTTTCTTTTTCACGTTCCTTGGCAAACAATTTTTCTAAACGCTCTTCCCACTGTTTCTGATTCATGTAAGCATCTTGAATGTAGGGAGAAATAGCAATTAATTTCATAAATAATTCATTAAAAATTGAAGCTGGAAAACGCATTGGTCTCATCACATCTAAAAACAAAACTACACGCACACCATCAGTTTCATTCCAAGCTTCATGGGGAAAAGAATCATCAAACATCATACTTTTGCCTTCTTCCCAATGATGAGTTTCATCAGCTACACGAATCCGACATTTTTCTTTAGGTTCAGGTACTTTTAATGCTAATAAATAACGGATAACTCCTTTGTAGGGGCCTCGATGTTCGGGAATATGTTTACCCGGCAATAAAATTGAAAAAAATGCTGTTTTCATCCCCGGAACTTTTTCGATTAAACGAGTGGTTTCTGGGCAGCTCTGACAATTTTTTTCTCCTTTGAGACCATAACCATAAAGAAAGTATGTTTTCCACAAATCATCAGGGCTAGTATAATCAGCTTGGTCTGGGGAAATGTCTTGGAAATTTGGTAAACTATCTCGATGTTTTAAGATTTCATCTAACTCTTTCCGAATTAATATCCAATTTGCTTCTAATTCTTTTGCCCAGTCAAATTGATAGGGGTCAAAAAAGGCTGTGTTACCAATTAAGGAATATTTAGGAATTAGTTTTTCAAAATACCATAGCAGTTTGGCACCGATTTTATATACTAATATCCTCCTAAATTTTGCTTTGATATATTCTAAAGATAATTTAGCCATAGATTTTTTGTCTCTTGGATTTTTTAGTTATCTGGACAGTTTTTATGAAACCATTTCCAAGTTAATATAATACACAAATCAATATTTTGGGAGTTGACAATGATTAAATTTTTTTTAAAAAATTTGTCTATTGCTTAAAAAGTTTAATACCTTTTTCATAAAATATTGCTACATTACTAGGTTTGAGGTGGTAGGTGTGAGGTGTGAGGTTGTCGGTATTAATATTTGATTCAGGTAGATCAGAAAATTATTAGTGGAGTGATTAGTCAGTAGTAACTAGTAGGAATTAGACGACATTTTTACTTAAATTTTGTCTCTTAATATTATCTAGTCTACTAAGGTTTGCCCAGTCGTAGCCGGGAGAATATGACAAATATTTGGAGAATTTAAAAACATAATTCAGCATTACTAGGTTTGAGGTGTGAGGTGTGAGGTTGTCGGTATTAATATTTGATTCAGGTAGATCAGAAAATTATTAGTGGAGTGATTAGTCAGTAGTAACTAGTAGGAATTAGAC
>JASJEE010000016.1 GCA_030064835.1 Microcoleaceae cyanobacterium MO_207.B10
CTTTCAAGAATTGAGAATTGAGAATTGAGAATTGAGAATTACCTCTTCTTATAAAAAAGAGGATTGGCGCTCAAGGATTTTTTTTCTTTTTTCTCCATGAATGGAGAGGCTTTATACCTTAATTTTTCGGTAAAATTTTGGAATCAAGTGTTGCCTAAAACAAATTTGCTTTGTATTTCACACCTTATTGTAATTAGTATTTCAAATCAGAATTAACCCTAAAATTTCCAATAACATTATCTTCAAACCGACTGAAATTGCTTTTTCCATTTGAATATTCTAGAGAGGTAGGCGATCGCTCCGTATGTATCTATAGATTTACATAAAAATTATTTTGGTAAGCATTTAGAGTCAGCTATCAACTTCATTATCTTTAAAGTAGGAAAAAGGAATTGATAAACTTCTCAGAATAGGAACAGTTCATTAATGCATAATTGATAATGGATAATGGATAATTGATAATTACCTCTCCCTAAAAGTGAGAGGATTAACGAAAAGGAAAAAAATAAAATTTTTCCCCTTGAAAGGGTAGACTTTTAACCTGAATTATATAATTAATAATTAATAATTATTCGGTAATAAAAGTAAAATTTTTCGTTCAACAGCTAATATTTTTAATAATATTCGGTCAATCAGATATCAGTTATTCGTGTTTCCAGTTCAACTGATAACTGATAACTGATAACTGATAACTGATAACTGTTAACTACCTACTACTTGAACTTCCACTTCAGCAGTTACCTCTGGGTGAAGTTTAATTTCAGCTTTGTAGAAACCAACCTTGCTAATTTCAGGTAAAGTCACACCACGTCTATCAATTTCTTGACCAGTAGATTGCTGAATTACTTCCACCAATTCTCTATCAGTAACCGTACCAAAAATTGCATCATTTTCACCCACTTGTTTAGCAATTTTGAAGCGACCTACTGTTTCCAAAGCAGTCTTTTGAGCTTGTGCTGCTTGCTTCAATTCAAGTTGTCTTTGTCGCTCTTGTTCACGACGACGTTCTACTTGCTTAAGAATGCCTGGAGTAGTGCGAAAAGCAATTTTCTGAGGAATCAAATAGTTACGGGCATAACCAGGAGCTACCTCTACTACATCTCCCGATTTTCCCAACTTGTTAACATCTTGATTCAATACTACCTGTAATCTTTTGGCCATGACTGTAATTGTAAAATTTTTACTGCAAACTTTAATTATATCCTAATTTCCAGAATCAAATAGGAACTAACTAAAGATTAATTAAAGGTATGGTAAAGTTGCAATTACTTTTTGGGAGAACTATTGTAGAGGAAGAACAGAACACTCAGCTTAAACTCATAGCTTGTATCTATTATGGTAGAGTATATAGTGCTGAAAAAAAGATAATCTAGATAGACAAAATAATATAGAAATAGTAAAATTTGCCAATTAAACCAAAATGAAACAAAAATCCCTAAAAATTATCTTAGGAGCAGTCCTAACCAGCTTCTTAATAATTTTTACATCCTGTCAACAAGTTCCTAATTCTCAAACTGTAACTATTCGGACTGCCCATAGTAACTGGATAGAAGAATCATTTCAAACTAACATTGTCAATATAGGTCTAGAAAAACTGGGCTATAAAGTAGAAAAACCAAAAGAAATTGATTATCCAGCGCTTTATATTTCTGTAGCTAATGGAGACTTAGACTATAGTGTTGTTTACTATCAACCAGGACACAATAAATTCTTTGAGAATGCGGGTGGTGAAGAAAAATTAGAGGGAGTGGGAATTTTAACTCCGAAAGGAATGCAAGGATATCAAATTGATAAAAAAACAGCCGATAAATATAACATTACTAACATTGAACAATTAAAAAATCCAGAAATAGCCAAACTTTTTGACTCAGATAAAGATGGTAAAGCAAATTTAGTTGGTTGTAATCCTGGTTGGTTTTGTGAGCTGGCTATAGACCATCAAATTGAAGCTTATGGACTAAAAGATACTGTAGAACATAATAGAGGACAATATACAATTTTACTTGCAGATGCTATTACTCGTTATCAGAAAGGTGAATCTATTCTTTATTATGCCTATAATCCACACTGGATATCTGCAGTTTTAAAACCAGGGGAAGATGTTATTTGGTTGGAAGTTCCTTTCACATCTTTACCAGAATCTCTAAAAGATGTGAGTGAAAAAGATACATCAGTAGACGGAAAAAATCTTGGTTTCCACAGAAGTAAACAGCGTATTGTGGCGAATAAAAAATTTCTAGAAGCTAACCCAGTTGCTAAAAAGTGGTTTGAATTAGTACAAATTTCAGTTGCAGATATGAATGCTGAAAGTTTACGCATTAAAGAAGGTGAAAATAAACCAGAAGATATTTTACGCCATGCTCAAGAGTGGGTAAAAAATCATCAGGAAAAATATGATAGTTGGCTAGAAAAAGCCAGAAAAAAATCTACTTAATAGACATCTTCAGAAATTAAGATTTAACAAGGTTTTTAGAAAGGTTGCAAGTGCATTAATTATTGGAGATGTTTCATACCAATTATCAAAAATTTTGCTAAATTTAGCTGACAAAGAGGGTAGTTCAGTAGGAAATAACCCGTACAGGCGAAAAGAGAAAAAAACTCAAATATCTTAATATAAAAATACATCAAGCAATCATGTTATTTCTAGAAACTATTTGGCACTTTTGCAAGATTATAGCGTTTTGAAAACTTATAAGCTACACCTCACATCTCAATATTATTTTACATAATAAATAAAAGAGATAAATATAGAAATATTACCGAAAAATCAAGGTATAATACCATTTTAAAAAAATCTTGCTAGATTAACATTAGTTGATTTTGAGGTTTGAAGTTTTAGGTAGTAGGTGTTAACAGAAGAAGTGCAAATTTTTCCATCCTTTGGCAAAATATTTTACCTAAAATTTATGGAGATGCGCCTCCCATTTTAAGGGGATAAAAAAAGAGAATATTCCAAATCTCAAGCTTCTTTATTGGAGAGGTACTGTTAACCTTTGCGTAGCATTCCGGAGGAAAGTTCCGACCATAGGAGGCTAACTATTAACTGATAACTGATAACTGATAACTGTTAACTGATAACTGAAATAACTGCAACAATCTTTATTTATTAATTATTAATTGTTGAACCATACTAAAGCCTAAAATCGATCTTTCATTCCTCGTAGACGAGCAAAAGTTTGCACTGGGTCTTGACTTTTCATAACTAACTGTAAACTTTTTCTATCCCATCCCATAAAAGGATTTGTAAGTTTTTCTACACCTATAGTTGATGGCACAGTCGCCTCATTCCGACTGCGAGCTGCCTTAACTTCCGCAAAACGCTTTTGTAGCTCAGGGTTTTGCTCATCCACAGTCATAGCAAACTGCAAGTTTTTTAAAGTGTACTCGTGGGCACACCAAAAGCGTGTATTATCAGGTAAATTACGTAGTTTACTCAAAGAGTCAACCATTTGGGCCGGTGTTCCTTCAAACAAACGACCACAACCACCAGCAAACAAAGTATCCCCACAAAACAATTCTCCTGTGTCCCCACTACTAACTGGAGGAAAATAATAAGCAATGTGGCCACTGGTATGACCAGGTACAAAGAACACCTGACCAACTCGATCAGCAAATTGGACGCGATCGCCCTCCTGTAAAAACACCTTTTGTCCAGGAATGCGGCCCCGGTCCTCAACCCCACCATAGACTGTCAGTTGGGGAAACTTTTGGATTAACCTTTGGTTACCACCCACATGGTCGGAATGGTGGTGAGTATTGAAAATAGTCACCAACTTAGCCTTCAGAGATTCCAGTTTTTCTAGCACTGGGTAGGGTTCGGCGGGGTCAACTACAGCAGCAATATTGTGGCCGGGGTCGTGTAGTAAGAAGATGTAGTTGTCTGAAAGTGCTGGCAGTCGATAAATATCCATAAAACGGCATCAATACCTCATCTATAACATTTTCCTGAAGGCATATTATTTGCCCTCTTCTTATTAAAATAACGTATTATAGCGAAAGGTTGTTTGTGATGGAAATTCTCAAATAAGTTTTGAAATGGCAAGAGATGCTAAACTAGGAGATTAAAAAGTTTTGAAGTAAACTATTGGGGAAACAAGGTAGCAGATTTATTAAAAATTTTTATCCCAATTTGTGCAAATTAAGTCTAAACTTATCTAGTATAAAATTATCACCAAAAAGCATCGGGACTATCCAATCCTTAATACTTATTTTCCATATTTTTATATTAATTTACTTAGAGATATTAGATTATAAATTATGTTATGGACTCAGCAAAATCAACCAAAGATAACAATCAATCAAATGGTAAACCGAATTATGACATCAGGAAAACTAAGTCGTCGGGAACACCTACAACTTACTTCTGCAATTCTATGTGGTCAAAAAATCACAGATGAAGAGCGAGACCAAATAAATCAAATATTTGACTTAATCCAAATCGGTAAAATCAAGTTAATTGATGGAAATTAATTAGTTAATCCAGGTAATATATAGCAATCCTATTTTAGTCATGTACAAAATTTTAATGGCTTTTAGGGAACACTTAACTAGGAATGGGGAACAGGTAAAAGTTTCAGTTTTTTTATTTACTTTTTGATATATCGCAATCCGCGCATAGGTTGCGATATATCAATAAATTCAATTAATTAATTGAATTTATATGTTTACTTGAAACCATTCAAAATCAAGATAATAATTTAGCAAAAAATAATTACTATGTACCTAAGCAAAATTAATTATAGACTGGCATTTTACTAATTGATTGCTAAACAAAGGTGAGACAAATTCTAAATGAGTAAATAATTTTGCATACTCACTTAAGTAGAGAGTGGTAAATTTGATACATAAAGTACAAAATTTAAACTAGCTTATAAGTAAGTTATATCAGTGCTTTAAAGGCTTTTATAACTAAATATCTAATATTTTTTTTCACCTTGTTCTACTTAATATCATTTCTATGTTTAAAGATGCACTTAATTATTTTGACTCGTATCTGGCTGTGCCAGCAATTTTTATAGCAATTTGTATGTTTGATTAAGGGCAAATTCCTAAATAAAGACTAAAAACCAATTTTATTAGTAGACAATAACTATAAAAGCCAATAAAATCATCATATTTATCATTGATAGTATAGTCATAATTTCCCGTAAAATAATCAAAAAAAATGCAGTAATCATAGTGGAGTAACACAAATCAAAACATTCCTGATGCTCATTCAATTATCAAATAAAAATTATACTAAATCAGGGAAAATCTAAGAACATTAATCAATGATTACAAGTCAAAAAGACTTCTTAATAACAGTGCCAATCGGTTTACTACAAGTTCCAGCTTTAGCCAAAAATAGTACAAAATCAGATAGGCGGGAAATTAAACTATCTCTAGTTATTCCTACATTCAAAGAAAGTCAAAATATCCCTACTCTGATTCAAAAAATAACTCATTTATTAGACAGTAAAATTCCTAACTATTATGAATTAATTGTAGTAGATGATGATAGCCCCGACTTAACTTGGAAAGTCGCTCAAAAAATGACCCTAAAATATTCCCAACTCAAAGTAATGCGTAGGGAAAAAGAAAGAGGACTTTCTAGCGCCGTAATTCGTGGTTGGCAAGTTGCCAGAGGAGAAATATTAGCAGTAATAGATGCCGACTTACAACATCCTCCAGAAACCCTATTAAAACTATTAGCAGAAATGGAGCGAGGTGCCGATCTGGCCGTAGCTAGTCGTCACGTTGACGAAGGGGGTGTAAGTGAGTGGAGTATTGTGAGAAGATTTTTGTCTCGTGGGGCTCAAGTTTTAGGGTTAATAATTTTGCCCGGCGTAGTGGGACGAGTTTCTGACCCCATGAGTGGCTATTTTATGGTCCGTCGGGAGGCGATCGCTGGTGAAATTCTTAGCCCAGTGGGGTACAAAATTTTAATTGAGGTTTTAGGGCGAGGTAATATTCGTTGGGTGGGAGAAGTGGGCTATGTATTCCAGGAACGTCAAGAAGGAGAGAGCAAAGTGACCAGGAAACAATATATAGAATATTTACAGCACTTGATAACTTTACGGTTGGCCAAATGGCCTGTGGGTAGATTTATCCGTTTTGGCCTAGTTGGCTTTAGTGGTGTGTTTGTGGATATGGCAATATTTTATTTATTGCGTGAAGTTGTGGGTTTAGGTCTAACTCGTAGTGCAATGTTATCTGCAGAGTTAGGAATGATTAATAATTTCCTGTGGAATGACCTCTGGACTTTTGGTGATATTTCTCGGTCACAACGTGGTTGGCAGAAAAGACTTAAAAGGTTATTGAAATTTAATTTAATTTGTCTGGTTGGTTTAAGTTTTAATGTAATAATTGTAAATTTACTATTTAATCTTTTTGGAGTTAATCAATATATTGCTAAGTTAATAGCGATCGCTACTGTTACATTTTGGAATTTCTGGATAAATATGAAACTGAGTTGGCGAGTCACTCAAATAGACAAATAAAAATTTTTGCCACTCTAGTTATCTAATTATTATCTAAATTAGTGATGGGGATTCATCTTACAAACTCTGGAAAAAATAGTTAACCTCAAAAACACTTTTTAACATAGGTTAGTATTGAATATAATCTAAAATAGGGTGTAGTTAGTAATTAGGCAAAAAAACTGGAGGTATAGTTGCTGCTTTAATCAAAGAAAACTTTGGCATAAACCTAAAATTTGGAGGTTTGCAGATTTGGTAAAAATTTCCATAATAGCTAGTGATTTATCTAGTAGCGGCGCAGGTAGATGGGGAGGAGCAGTCCGTCCTTTTTTATTATCTCAAGCTTTACAAAAACTCGGATGCGAAGTAGAAATAGTAGGCTTTGTTAATCAAAATATTCCTACAAATATTAGTCAAACTTCACTGCCCATAGTTGCTATTCCTAGTAATAAATATTATCCCCGATTTTTAGTTTCTGCGAAACAACTGCTAGACAAAATTACAGGAGATATTATTTATGCTTATAAACTGAAACCTACTAGCTTCGGTTTAGCTCTGGTAAAAAAAATGCAAACTAGTCGTCCCGTATTTTTAGATATTGACGATTGGGAGTTAAGTTGGTATGGGGGAGATAACTGGAAATATCGTCCCAATATTAAACAATTAGCTAGAGATATTTTCAAACCAGAAGGAGCTTTACGACAACCAGACTATCCCTTTTATTTAAAATGGATAGAAGGTTTTGTTTCAAAAGCAGACCGGGTGACTCTACACAATCAATTTCTGCAAAAACGCTTTGGTGGTATTTATTTACCCAATGGAAAAGATACTAATTTATTCGATCCAGCTAAGTACAATCCACAAATAAGCAGAACTCGTTATGGATTTGATAATTATAGAATTTTAATGTTTCCAGGAGCCCCCAGACCATATAAAGGCGTAGAAGATGTTTTAATTGCCTTAGATAATCTCAACCAACCAGATTTAAGATTGGCAATTGTTGGTGGTAGTCCCTATGACGATTATGACCGCCAATTAATGGAAAAATGGGGCAGGTGGATTATTAAAATGCCCAAATATCCACCAACAGTTATGCCAGAAATTGTTGCGGCTGCCCATATAATAGTAGTTCCCCAAAGAGATACTCCAGAAGCTCAAGCCCAGTTCCCATTGAAACTCACTGATGGTATGGCAATGGCTAAACCAATTATTGCTACAAAAGTGGGAGATATTCCTAAAATTGTCGGCGATACTGGTTATTTAGTTGATCCTAGTTCCCCAGCACAAATTGCCGCACAAATTGAACTAATATTTAACAATTTAACTGAAGCAAATAATCGAGGTATGAAAGCTAGAGAAAGATGTATTAAATACTATAGCATTGATGGTATGGCAAATATTTTATCAGACTTAATCAAGATTTAGCTAGTAAAGATTAATAATAAGCATAATTGAGACCATATAACCTAGCTATTTAGACACAAGGAAAATATAAATGTCTAGAACAGAATTTATTGTGAGATTTCTCCGGCGTTATCCTCTCAAAATCATCGGAAATATTATATTAGGTTTTGCTGGAGGATTATTTAATGGAGTTAACACAGCACTAATAGTACCAATTCTGCTCCAAATTTCTGGGCAAGAAGTTGAATTGAAAGGTGCTCCACCAATAATTCAATATTTACTATCTCCTTTTGACGGAGTTCCTGAAAAGTATCGCCTAATAGTGATGCTTTTGGCAGTTATATTAACTATTATTCTGAAAAATTTAACTACATATTTAAGGAGTTTAATATCTGTAGCTTTTAGTCGCAGCTTGACAAATACTATTAAATCAGAAATGATCCAGACATTAATGGATACTGATTTAGACTTCTTCACGAAAGTCAAAGTAGGAGATTTAACAAAGCGTTTAGGTTCAGATACCGCTCAATGTACACAAACCATTAATGCTTATATTAATTTATTAACTCAATCATTAACTGTTTTCTTATTTGTTAGCTTACTAATTTCTATTTCTTGGCAACTCACTTTAATTTCTTCTTTATTGGTACTCTTAATAGCAGGAATTAATCAGTTATTTATTCGTCGTTCCAAGAAATTTGGAGGTTTGCTGAATCGGGAACAAAAAAATTATGCAATTAAGGTGATTGAAGTATTAACTGGTATTCGCTTAATTAAATCCGTAGGTAGTGAAAATAGAGAATATCAACAGATTAGAACATTAATGCTTTCCCTCGAAGATATAGCCCTAAAAGCACAAATGAATTCCGCATTAATAGGACCAGTTAATGAGGTGACAAGCATATTTACAGTAATCAGTATTTTATTATTGGGTAGAACATTCTTTTCTAGTCAAGTCGCCAATGTTTCTGCAATCTTACTAACCTATCTTTTAGTTTTATTTCGTTTACTACCAATTGTCTCTGGAATTAATGGCACCCGCAACCAAATTGCCAAAGGTTCTGCTAGTTTTGATATGGCTGTAGACTTATGGAGAAGAGATAACAAACCAATTATGAAGCCTGGTGCAATAACTTTTGAAAAAATTCGGAGGAAAATTCATTTTAAGAAGATTTCTTTCGCTTATCCAGGCAATAATAATTTGGTGATTAAAAATGTTAATTTAAGTTTACCAAGAGGTAAAACTTTAGCATTAGTGGGAGGCTCAGGAGCAGGTAAATCAACTTTTGCGGACTTACTACCAAGATTTTATGACCCCACCTCTGGTTCAATTACTATAGATGGCACTGACTTGCGTAAGTTTGATGTTGCAAGTCTGAGAAAGAAAATGGGAATTGTCAGTCAAACTACTTTTTTGTTCAACGACACAGTAAGAAATAATATTATCTATGCTCGTCCGGATGCCACAGAAGATGAAATGATTTCGGCTGCTCAACAAGCTAATGCTTATGACTTTATCATGGAATTGCCGAAGCAATGGGAAACGGAAATAGGCGATCGGGGTGTGATGCTTTCGGGGGGTCAACGTCAACGGCTTGCTATTGCGAGGGCGCTGTTGCAAAATCCAGAAATATTAATCTTAGACGAGGCCACCAGTGCCTTGGATACTGTTTCTGAACGTTTGGTCCAGGAGGCAATAGATCGCTTAAGTCGCGAGCGTACAGTTTTAGTGATTGCCCACCGTCTCTCAACAGTCCAAAATGCAGATAAAATTGCTGTTTTAGAGCGTGGAGAATTGGTCGAGGTTGGTACTCACGCCGAACTTCTGGAAAAAGAAAATGGTTACTATCACCGTCTCTATTCTATACAGTTTGCTGATAAGGCTAAAACTGATGATTATTTTGACGAACAAATTTTGGCTAAAGCTTCTTATGAAGCTCGCGGTTTCCTGAATAAGATTATTGGTTCTCTGAGATTACTTGCTGATGAAATAATAGATACACCGGAGGAGGAAACAGAACTTACTGAAGAAGCTTTTCAGTCAGCAGTTTCTTTGTTAAGAACTTTGGAGGTATTTGAAAATAAATTGCGCTCTGGCAGTAAACTTTGATTCTGAAGCCTTAAATCATATTAAGTTATTGGGTTTATTTGGGTTTATACCATCAGTTTTTCGGTAAATTTCCTGTAAATAATTTCAGGATCAGACATCATTTTTTACAATTTTTCTAAGAGATTAATATACTGTTGAGCAGTTTCCTTCCACGTCCAATAAGAAAACCGTTTATCTATTTCTTCAGCAGACAACTTCTGCTGAGGATTTTGGATAAATTTTTCCAAACAATTTGCTAAAGCATCAACATCACCAACAGGGAAAAAATCTACGCGATCGCTACATTTATAAAGTTCTACTTGTTCCCGAAAAACTTCTAAATCTGAGACAATAACAGGCAAACCTCTAACTACTGCTTCTGAGAGAGCTAAACCAAATCCCTCATATTTGGAAGGCATAACTACACAGGAACATTTTTGATACCATTTCTCTACCTCTTCGTCTTCAGAATATCCCAACCCCTCGAAATATTCCTGCATTAAATTCTGATGATTCTGATATATTTCCTGGCATTGATATAAATAATCAACATATTCTTGACTCTTAGATTGTTGAGATAAGCTCATCTTTCCCGCAATTAAGTTATCCGTTTCTTTGCCAATCAAAACTATTTTAAACTTCAGGTTTTTCTGAGCAAGTTTAATACCTGCTTTTAACAAGGTCAAGTGGTCTTTGTAAATCCCAAAAGAAGAAGGTAAATAAAATATTGGTAATTCCTCAACAGATTCATAGGGATTTTCTGCTAAACTAAACGAATTTTGTGTAGCATTAGACTTAGTGGGATAACCAGATATAGGTACAGCTTTTATTTTGTCACTAAATCCAGAAAAAATCGAGAGAATATCCTGGCGTGTTTTTTCAGAAATAGTCAAAACAATATCTACCTTTTGTAACCATTCTAATAAGCTTAAATCGTATTGTTTGACATAAGATTCTGGATAAGTTAGCGGTGAAAATCTCCAAAATACATCATAGGATATCATTGCTAAAGGAATATCTAGATTGGGTAGGGTTAATCTATTAGCTAAAAAGTATAAGCAATGAGTTGCTTGATAACGACTAGCAAAATATTTAATAATAAATTTGCTCTGGTATTTACGACGCAGACCCTTAAAAACTTTTTCTATTTTTTTCGCTTTAATTCTACCAGAAAAAGATGAAAACTTATTCAATAAGGAAAGTATTCGAGATTGTAAAGATTTCGGGGGTAATATAAATGATTCATATTTAATTTTTGGAGATAATGGTAGTTTTTCTTGAAAATGAGGAATGTCTTTTTTTTGCAAAATTAATATGATTTGTTCTACTGCATCGATATCTACCCATTCTTCTATTGTTCCACAAATTACTCTTTCTACTCCACCGTGCCGATAATATTCAATGGGAAGTATCAGTTTCATGGTTACTCCAAAATTTAATATTTTTATGAATTTCAATTAATTAGTAATTCTCTTCTTGTAGAGGCAGAACCAGAATTTATTTCCACTCAATAGTTAGTGGTATCTATATATAGAAATCCTAAATAGTTTGTTTTCCGATTGTAAGAGAAGACAGTAAAACTCAGATATTTTTAACAACTCACATTAGGATTACTATATAACCAGTAATAATTAGTAGTGACCAGATTTTATCTAGTCAGAATACTAACGTGCTATTTTGAGTAAGTAGAGTAGAATATATTCTACCCCTATACCTCTGGATTATAGACCCTAATTATCCGTAATATTAATCAATATTTTTCAACCATAATGGTGCTACATTCTCCCAAGTTTCATTTTTGACATTTTCTTGGATTTTTTCCCTGATGTTTTCTAACTCTTGGGAATTTTTTAAAAGTTCTACGATTCGATAAGCTAATGCTTCTTGAGTTTCTCTTATACTGGGGTCGCCATCAACTTTAATACAATAATCTTTTTCCTTAATAACTGCATAATTAGTAGTTACAGGAACGCACCCTACCATTGCCGACTCCCGTAAAGAAATACAGTCTATTTCTTCATAAGAACAACCATAATAATGAATAGCTGAAGTTGATTTTTCTGCCATTAATTGCTGATGACCTACACTACCATGGTCGATTACTCCAGGCTGCTCCATCAATTCAATCATTTTCTGCTTCCAAGGTATTAACTTTTGACTACTGTCACGCTTTGTCCAGCCATAATAAATATGAAGTTCCGCCTCGGAAATTTCCCTTTTAATAATCGGCCATCCCCACATCAGCATAAATTCTAGACCTCGATAGTACCTGGAAGCATATACTAATTTATAGGGTTGTTTTTGATTTTTATTCAGTTCTAAAACTGAAGAATCTGCACCATTATTAATAATTGCAAACTTATCATCGGGTAGTTCTGGTAATAGATTACGCTGATAATAACTTTTGACAAAAATTTTATCATACGGGGCTAAATATTTAGGGTCGAATGTGATTATATCTTGCCACTCAAACCAAATTCTATTTGCCTTAGCTCCCGCAGGTAACATCTTAGGATGTCTCCAGATAATTAAAGTATCAAAGGTATCGTACCAATTTATTTTTTGAAAGTTGAGATACTTTACCCCACCATAAATTCCTTCTCTATCTTCACAGTTAGTGTAAACAGTAACATCATAGCCTTGTTTGGCCCACTCTCTAGTTAAAAAGAATACAGCACTATCTGAACCACTTGCACCCTTAGTTTTAATATCAGATTCTAGTAGCAAAGAACGCTTTCCTAAATAAAAAACAATTGACTTTTTCGGCCATGTTTGAGCAGTTAGTTTTTTAGTTAAGTTATTAGTCCAGGGAAATTTAGACTTGATTGACTGTTTTAGTGGTGTTAGCATAAGATACTTAGGTATACACAATAAAATAACAAATTTATGAATATTTTCCGGTTGTTTCCGGTTTTTTTCAGCTTTAGTAGTTGCTGTATATTATATTAATAGCACTTACAGGTACTAAAATTGAGATTACTGACTTTTTCCGATCGCTTAGGAAGTAAATCTATTCTCAAAATAGTATGTTTTTTGTACACCCGATTTTAGATTAAAATTATATCACAAATAAAGTCAAAAAGTCGCCAAGCAATTTACTAGTTCTCAAGGTTTAAATCTTAGAGATTAGGATTTGTGAAATTTCCTGGATGGAAGACATAACTTTTTGGGCTAATTTCTGTTTTGTCGTTTTTAAGTAATTGCCTCCCTAAGTATTTGGTAAATATCACAAGCTAGTTTTATATAGAAAAGAGGTAATTTATATAGTTGATTACTGAAAAAATATATAGTTATGGGATTGCTTTTATCTAAATAAACTAAATTTTAAAATTTTCACCTCTACTGGGTAAATCTACTTTTTAATATCAATAAATCAGAAAATATCAAAATTAATTCGGAGGAATCAACCGTGATTGTCAAAAAGCTACTCAATAGTTTGAATTCTCAATTAATCAAATTCAAACAAAGAATAACGCCTAAAGTATGGTCAGAAAAATCTATAGTTTATTACACTGGTCACACTGATTATGAATGGTCTCCAGAAAGTTTAAAAACAGGATTAGGAGGTGCTGATGCCAGAATTGTATACCTGAGTCGAGAATGGGTAAAACTAGGTTATAAAGTTGCTGTATATAATAACTGTGGAAACAGAGAAGGTATTTATGAGGGAGTAGAATATAATCACTATTCAAAATTTAATCCTTACGATAGTTTTGATACTCTAATTATGTGGCAATTTGCCTGGAGAATAAAGTTTCCAACCAAAGCTAAAAGAGTCTGGCTAGATTTGGGTTCGGTACTTTTGCCAAGGGAAGTTACTTATGAAAAGTTAAAACACTACGATAAAATTTTCTGTAAAAATAATTATCATCGTTCTCTTCTCCCAGAAATTCCCGATCATAAAATAGCAATTATCCCTAATGGAATTGACCGCGAATTTATTAATCTTAAAGATAATCCTAAAGAGCCTTATAAAATTATTTATGCCTCAAATTATATTCGAGGTTTAGAAAGAATGTTAGAATTTGGTTGGCCGATTATCAAAAGGGAAATTCCAGAAGCTCAACTAAATATTTATTACGGTTGGGGAAAAAAAGTAGACCCAGCCTGGAAAACTAAAATGTTAAAATTAATGAGTCAACCTGGAGTAATAGAACATGGTAAAGCAGGAAGAGAAGTTTTAATGCAAGAAAAATCAACTTCTGTCATTAATTATTATGGTTGTACATTTCAGGAGTTAGATTGTAATACAGTTCGAGAATCAGCTTTAGTCGGGTGCGTTCCGGTGACAACAAATTATGCAGGATTAAGGGATAAAATTTATTGCGTCAAAGTTGAAGGACATCCTTATGAACAAGATATTCAAGAAGCATTAGCTGATAAAATTGTTGAGCTTTTAAAAAATCCGGAAAAACTCCAAGAAATTAGCAAAGAATTTAGTGAATTAGTTAAAGATGAAACTTGGGAAAATGTAGCTCAATTATGGTTAAAAGAAATCTAGATTAAGTAGATAAAGGAGATAAATATAATGGTAATGCCAAATTTTCTGTTAATTGGTGCTGCTAAATCAGGTACTTCTTCTCTTTACTATTACTTGAAACAGCATCCCCAAATTTATATGCCAGTTTCTAGAGACCAAAAAGAACCTGATTTTTTTACCTTAGAAGGAGAAAGCATTGAAAGATTGGGACCGAATGGAAAATTTAGCATGAACAATGCAATTACAGATTTAGAAACTTATCAAACATTATTTGCAGATGTCAAAGATGAAATTGCTATAGGAGAAGCTTCAACTTCTTATATTTATAGTGAAAAAGCACCCCAAAGAATTAAACATTATATTCCCGATGCTAAGATAATTGCGATTCTACGAGACCCCGCCGAAAGAGCTTTTTCACACTTTCTATTTTCCTTAAGTAATGGCAGGGAACCAATTCCTGATTTTGCCAAGACATTACAAGAAGAAGAAACAAGAATTGCCAATGATTTTAGTTTTCAATGGCATCATAAACGTAGAGGTTTTTATTATACTCAATTAAAGCGTTATTATCATATATTTGATTCCAGTCAAATCAAAGTTTATCTTTATGAAGATTTGAGAAATGATGCTGTTAGTTTAAACAAAGATATTTTTGGGTTTTTAGAAGTAGATAAAAGTTTCGATACCAACGTCAATAAACAACATAATCCCACTCGCGTTCCTAAGAATCAAACTATCAACACCCTCCTGAATCGCCCGAATCCAATTAAAGATACGATTAAGCATTTTTTACCGACTAGATTTCGCAAGGGAGTTGCTGATAATTTGAAAAAGAAAAATTTGGGAAAACCAGAATTACCTCAAAAAATACGGAAACAATTAATTGCAGAATACCGAGAAGATATCTTGAAACTTCAGGATTTAATTAACCGAGATTTATCAAAATGGTTAGAAGTTTAAAATATGAGTGATTTACCCCCAATATATTTCTACCTTCCCAAAGCAGATTGGGTAGAGGATATGCCAGATACTCCTAATTTTCCTTGGACAAAATTTGGTATAGGAAGATATGCCTGGACATTACAAACTTACCTTCATCTGAAAGCCGATGATTTTCCTTGTGAGTTAGTCAAAACTATACCTACAGAAGGGATTGTTATTGCCCACCGAGATTCTTTTTCCTATAGACTAAGACCAACATCAAAAGTTTTAATGATTTGCATTAAAGCAGATAAAAATCCCCATCCCTATGCTCAGTTGCACATTGTCCAAAATCCTCAAGATGTTAAAAATTTAAGCAACAGTTATTATATGCCTCATTGGATACAACCAGGATTAGTTCCTCGTAATCCTGGAAGGGGCGATCGCTTTGAGAATATTGGTTATTTTGGAGTCAAATCTAATTTAGCACCAGAATTAAAAGCTACCTCTTGGTCGAAACAATTAGAAGAGTTAGG
The DNA here is from genome assembly GCA_030064835.1 of Microcoleaceae cyanobacterium MO_207.B10. GTDB lineage: Bacteria > Cyanobacteriota > Cyanobacteriia > Cyanobacteriales > Microcoleaceae > JASJEE01. The sequence continues at coordinate 15,889 of JASJEE010000016.1, forward strand.
GCTAAATTGGGAATTTATTCCTAGACATCGCTGGTATGACTATAGCAATATTGATGCCATTGTTGCTGTTCGTAGCTTTCAACGACAGGATTATACTCACAAACCAGCCTCGAAACTCTATAATGCTTGGCACGCTGGTGTACCTGCTATTTTAGGGAAAGAATTAGCTTTTCAGTCAGAAAGGAAAAGTGAATTGGATTATTTTGAGGTTAGTTCTGTAAATGATACTATTGCTGCGCTGAAGCGTCTTAAAGATAATCCTCAATTGTGTCAAAAAGTTAGAGAAAATGCTCAACATCGGTCACAGGAAACTAAATCTGAAAATACTATTAAACAGTGGCGCAATTTTTTAACAAGAATAGCAACTCCTGCTTATTATAAGTGGGTTAATGCACCTGAGTGGCAAAAACAACTCTACAAACAAAAGTGTTTTTTGAATATTAAAATTGATGGTCTAAAAAGAAAATTTGGCTTGGCATAAAACTGAAATGTTTTGCGAGTTTTTCCGATTTTTAGAAGTTTCTATTTGTGTTTCTATAGCCAAAAAAGACAACTAGAAAATTCTACACCAGATTATTTTAGATAAAGTTATTGTCTTTCCAATTGAAATTAAAAAATATCTGATGATTTGTAAGCATTCAGCCGTCAGAAGAGTGCTTTTAGTTTTTATAAAAGCTTTATCATTCAAAATTAAATTTTACTGTAAAAGCCAGTTTTCAAGTCTATATTCCTTTAAATATCCTCCTTAAGTTTGAGGTTTTTATTGCTGATAGCTGACCGCTAATAGCTGAATGCTTATGATGATTTAGCCTAGCTAACATCTAGAAAAAGTTGTATTAAAGATTTAATCTTTTTAACAGTTCATCAGCATCTACAACAAAACTAGGAACATTTTTTCCGCCTTTGCTATTACAACACAAATATTTATACATATGATTCAAAGATTTTGAAAGATAATAGTAGTGGGGAATCACATAAGAGGTAGGAAATATTTCTAAAACATTAATTTGAGAGGAAAAAATTAGATTTACCAACCCTGCTCCATGTACTCCTATGACATAATCAGCATCATAAAAAAGTTCTATTTGTTCTGTAATTGACATTTCTTCAAGAAAGTATTTTTTAAATCCATGAATTGCTAAACGATCTAGTATTTCATCTTCATTGAGGATATGACGATAAGGGGAATTTTTTCTCGAAATAAAAATGCGATTAATTTTATTTATCTCTCTATTCGGTTTGATTCTATTAATGAAAAATTCTAGATATTCTGACGGTAGATAACCAGCATTAGAACTTGTCAATAACTTGGGAAATATAAGCTTTTCTAACAAATAAAAGTTGTTAGGTTTTACGAGAAAAATTTTAGCATTTTCTGGAAGTAGTTTTTTGAGGTAGAAATCTTCTAGTGCTGTTAATTCGCTAGAAACTAATAGATTAATTTCTGGAATTTTTCTATACTCATCTTGATGAAGAAGATAAAGCCGTGGAATATTGTCTATGAGAGAATGATAGTAATTTTTATAAGACTTATATGTTCTAAAAATACTATAAGTACCTAATAGCTTTTCAGGTTTATTGAGGTACAAGGATTTTATGTTGATTTTTTTAATATTTTTTAGTTGATTTTCATATATCAGAGAATCAGCAATCAATTGACGGGAATTTGTAAAGAAAAGATTGTATTTAGAAGACCAATAAATTACTTTGGTAAGAGTAACACTGTAAATATTGGGAACAGAGTAATTTTGATTTATTAAGTGTTTTGAGTTGTCTAGCAATCGCATTTCTTTGATTTCAGGAGTAGCAGTAACTTGCTCTGAAATAGGAGATAATTTCTGCAAATTTTGTGTTTTAGACAGCTCATCAATTGAAATTATTTTAATTAGTAACTTCCGCAAAGTTGTTTGAACTGAATTTTTCCAGCTTGTTAATTTTTGTAAAAAAAACATGAATTTAGCTTGAAATACATATACATTAAATTATTATAGATTCATCATCTAATCTTGTAAAAATTATATATATTTTATTTAGATTTTTGGAGCCATTTCAAAGTTATATTGATGAGATTGTAGATACGGCTATTTTTCACTATTAATTAATTTACCAAAATTACTATGTAATATGACGATACCATATTTTTCATCCATAATTTATTTGCTTAGAAATTCTTACTTGAGAATTGTTTTGAAAATAATTTTATTGGCGACAATTGGATTTTCAGTTATTAGTAATTATGGAATATCATGGGATGAACATTGGGAAATCAACATGGTATTTTGGAATGTAAATCTAATTACTAAAGGTAAAGAACTTCCAAGCGATGCAAAATACTATGGTACTGTATTTAATTTCAGCTCAGAAGCTATTTTTCAAGCTAATGAAATATTTCAAAATAAACTTTTGCAGAAAAATCTAAATCAACCTACTTATGAAGACGAAGAATACAATATATTATTGAGAACCTATAAAAGAATTAAAATCAAACATATTTTAACCTTTTTAATATCTTTAGTAACTTATTTTTCCGTAGCAGGAATTGTTGCTATTTTAGCAGGTTTAGAATTTGCTTGGTTAGCACCCATTAATTTAGCTCTGTTTCCGAGATTTTGGGGTCATAGCTTTTTTAATCCTAAAGATATTCCCTTCGCAGCAATGTTTACCCTAGCGACTTTACTTGGAGCTTGTTTAGTTAACTACTATATCAAGGCTAATCAAGAAGATATTAAATTAGGAATTAACCGGATAACAATCTATTCTATTCTTTATGGCATATTGATCGGGTTAGTAACAGGAACAAGAATTGGTGGTTTCTTTTTCTTATTTTTTGTACCAATAACTCATATAATAGTTATTCTAGGAAAAAAGAATATTTACAAAGAAATTAAAAACTTCTGGTGTTTCTATGGAGCAATATTTTTATCATGGATGGTAACAACAACTATTTTTTATCCTGCATCTTGGAGTAATCCTATTGGGTGGTTTTTTGAAACCTTGCAGTATCTTTCTAAACATAAGTGGAGTGGTACTGTTTTCTTTGATGGTAAGTTTATTTCAGGACAATCAATTCCGTGGCATTATCTTCCAAAATTATTGTTAATTACGACTCCATTAATTTTTCTAGTAACATTTGTTATTGGTTTACCATGGATATTGTTTAAATATAAAAAATTCACCAACCTCCAACGTGCTTGTGTAATTTTACTTTTACTACAAGTGTTCTTTTTGCCTATGATTGCCATTATTAGAGAATCAACCATCTACGATGGTATCAGGCAATTTATTTTTATTCTTCCGGGAATAGCTGTAATTTGCTCTACTACATTTATTTGGATTTATCAAAAAATATCCAGAAAAACTTTCCAGTTATTTACTTGTGCTTTGATTGTTGCATTGCTAAGTCCAATAGTCTTGGATATGGTGGCTTTGCATCCCTATGAATATATTTATTTCAATCGTATATCTGGAGGATTACCAAAAGCATATAATCAATATGAAACCGATTATTGGGGGTTAAGTATGCGAGAAGCTATGGAGTGGATAAACAATAATGGGAAGGCTAGCTTAAATGTAGTATCTAGTCATCCAGTTCGCTTATCTAAAACTTTTGCTAATCCTGAAATTAAAGTAATTGACTACCGAGAGTTTAACCAAACAGAAAATTCTCAACCTTTCTACTATTTAGCTATGCCACGATGGGATTATCAAGATAAATTTTCCGAATGTGAATTAGTTTATCAAGTTATGAGACAAGGTGTTCCTTTAAGCATAGTTAGAAAATGCGATTCATCAAATTTGTTTGTTAAATAAATAACGTAAAATCCATCATATCGTTAATTCTAATTCCACTCAAAAGGTTTATTCGTTTCTCCCGCAATACGCTCAAATATTTCTAGTTTTTCTGATGATAATTCTCTCTGCCAACGTAAATCTAGTTTAATAGCTATATCTACATTATTATAGTAATCACCATTTATTTTTTGTACTTTCCTCTCTATTTCCTGCCCTCGATAGCGACGAATTAGAGAATAAGCACCAGAATTACCAGAAACATCATAATGATCGTATTGCCAATACTCTATCATGGAAGGAACAAAATTTATATTCACAAAATTACAAATTTTTTCCACAGTTTCATCAGGATTACTCGCTAATTTTTCATAAGCAATTTCAATTCTTTTCTCTGGATTAAATTTTTCAAAAAAATTATTCCTTAGTTTTGTTTTTTCAACCCATTCTCTTGACATTTTTGCCATATCCCAGTGAGGATATTTTATGAGATAAGAGTTAACAAATGCTCTACCATCACGAACTAAATGAATTAGATAAGCTTCAACTCTTCCTGATGTAAATTCTTCAGCTTGAATTTTTTATCCAATCCAAGGATAAGCTTTACTCGCATCAATAATAACCTTTTTATTATCTAACTTGGAAAACATAAAAGAATAAGGATTAAAAATTTGATCTGTTTTGAAAAATTGTCGATTTTTTTTCTCAAACTTTAAAGGAATATACTTATTTAAACGAGTATTTCCCAGCACACTAGCCAATTCATATAATCCTTTTTATCCAAAAGTTTTTTCCCAAAATTCAGATGTCATATTCACACAATCAATAGGCTTTTGCTGACGATAACGATTGGGAAGACCGACCAACTCACCTGCTGAAAAACAGTCTGGATGACTGCCTAAAATTAGTGATAAAAGACTAGAACCAGAATGCCCACTTGACATTATAAATATGACCTTTTTGTGCATCAGTAATTATTCCTATCAAAAAGAGTAAACAAAAATAATTGATTATTTTAGATAAAAGTATAAAAGTAGGTTAAATTAGTATTGCATGGAATTATTGATATAATCAATAGCAGTAATTCAAATTGATTTTGATGACCCAAAAATAGGGTCTCTATTCTCCCCTTTTTGGGGAATGAAAAAAGTAAACTTCAGTATTTCAAGGTTCCCTATTGCACGAGGTACTGATAACTGATAACTGATAATTGATAACTGAAATGACCAACGGTATATATACAGTAGCAAATGATATTGTCTTCGATCAACTGGTAGCTTTACTCAACAGTATTGAGGTAAATGTTGGTACTGATACACCAGTTTGTGTAATTGCTTATGATGATAATACTGAAAAAGTCCAAGCTGAAATAGACAAGCGAAAAAATGTCCAGTTTCTAGATAATCCAGAAATATTTACGCCTTGGGAAGAATTTTCTTACCACGCTTGGAAAGGTCATCCAAACGCTTTGAATATGTGGGCAGAAAAAGGTATTAAAGGAGTAAATCGAATTGGCATGAATCGTAGATATTGCGGTTTCGATCCTCAAGCTCCTTTTGAAAAGTTTATGTATTTTGATGCCGATATTTTGGTACTTAATTCTGTTGAATATATTTTTGAACAGTTGGATAAGGATGATTTTGTTGTCTATGATTTTCAGTATAAAGACCCCTCCCATATTTTTAATTTAGAGTCGCCTAAACTATTTGAGGTTTTTCCAGAATCACGGATTAAATCTGAAATTTTTTGTGCGGGATTTTATGCAGGAAAAAGGGGTTTATTTTCCGAATCACAAAGGCAGTTTATACTAGAAAAACTCAATTCTGGAGAAGGAGAAGTTTTATATACATCCGCTCCGAACCAATCTTTACTCAACTATATGAAAATGCGATTGGATATTCCTGTTTATAACTTTGGTCTTGATTTACTGCCAGAAAAAAGAACAGGTTGTTCTGTAACATCACCTCATTTTGAAGAAAGGGATAATGTGCTATATGATAAGGGAGAAAGACTGACATATCTTCATTATATTGGGGTGTCTTCTAAAAGGTTTACTAGGCTTTGTCAGGGAGAAAATTTAGATTTTCCCTATCGAGAAATATTTTTACATTATCGTTATCTCCACGAACCAGAGAAAAGACCAAAATTTACAGGGAAACCAGAAGCTTATAATCCGCCAGTCAATCTCATGACTAAAATTTTTAAAAAACTGGGTTTAAACAACTAAGGAAAAACATATGAAAGGTATTTATATTGTCGCTAATGATAAGGTGCTTGATAACACAATTGCCCTGTTGAAAAGTATCCGATTATATGACAGCGATACTCCGATTATGATGATTCCTTTTGATGATAATTATCAGCAGGTAGCAGAAATCGTTACAAATAAATATGGAGTAGAAATTTATCCAGACTTGGAATTTGTAGATAATCTTTGCAACAAATTATATAACATCTTTGGGCAAGGCTTTTTTAATACTCCGAACAAACAAAAAAAGCAAGCTTGTTGGTTTGGACCGTTCGATGAATTTCTCTACATTGATGTTGATATTATTGTCTTTGAAAAAATCGCTGACAATCTCAAATATCTAGAAGACTATGACTTTTTGTGTTGCGATTATCAATATTTAAGTGGCATTAAAAATGTCTTCACATCCAAAGTTATAGAAGAAAAAGTCTTTACTGAAGAACAAGTGAAAGATGTTTTTAATAGTGGCTGGTGGGCATCAAAGAAAAACTTATTTACAGAAAGCGAACTATACGAAACCTTTGCCGAATGTGCTGCCCATACCGAATATTTTGACTTTTCTGAAAAAACAACAGATCAGCCAATTTTTAACTATATTGTATTAAAACATATTTCTCGGCGATTGAATCTAGTTCGCCGACCAGAAGGTAAAGGGCCTGGAAGTTGGGGCGGTAGTCCTCATTTCCAACGGGAAGGCGATCGCTTAATTGACCCTAAAGTAGATAAACCTTTACAGTATTTGCACTGGGCAGGTATTAGGATTGAACCAGGATGTCCTTATTGGGATATTTGGGAACATTATCGATACCTTGGGGAATCTAAACCTGCTTACTATCCTCAGAAAACTAAGACGAAAAAAAGTTTGGGGCAAAGAATCTTTGATAAAGTTAAAAATATAGGTAGACAAATTAAAGAAAGTTGAATAATAAAGGCTCAAGAAGGATTTTAGAGCTGATTTATATTTTTAAGTTAAACTACTATAACTAAAATATATTCAAAATCATACTAATAACTCTCTAATGCTAAAGTAGTAGGTATAGAAATATTCAAATCATTGGCTCTTTGAATATACTTCTCAATTCGTTCTTGACAGTGTGATAAACTAATATCTTGTTCCCCACTATATTTTTTCTTAGTCTCTTTTCTCTGATTAATTTGTTGAGTATACATTTTCTTAGTAGTATCAGTTGGAGTAATCTTTAGTTGTTGAAAAAGTGATTCAACCTTGGCAAAATTATTTAACTCTTCTAAGCGAACTTCATAACTATTTATACCTGGATATTCTTGCTGAAATCTATTCGCCCTAGCTTCTATATCAATTAAATAACCTATAGATAAATCCCACTGATCTAAATTTGAATCTACATCAATACAGGGAATAGCAGCAGTAACAGCATTAGGACTAGACATCCAAAAAGTCCAAGCCTGATTTTTCTCAGAGAAATATCCTAGTTCAATAAAACTTTTTAAAACTTTTGGTAAGTAGCGGCGCAAAATAATCACCTCTATTTTGAGAAAATCCTGAGCAACAACATCAAAAAAAGTTTTAATAAACATATGGTTTGTTTCACAGTATATCTTGCCATCAGGAATTTCTAAAAGTATGTCTTTAATAGCAGAGCTTTTAAACCTTCTTTGAGAAAAAGATGTTGCGTAGTCAAATTTATTAATCATCGTTAAGTAGTCACCAGTCATACTCGGACTAGGTTCATGATAACTAATAACTTCCTCAGCAGTTCCTAAAAGTTCTGATAAATAATTAGAACCTGATCGCCCAGAATTAATACAAAAAATTACTCGATGATTCAGAATTTTGTTACGATTAATAGAATGTTGAATTTTTTGAATAATTTTTTTCTGGCCTCGACTAATCTGATTAAGCAATGAATCTGGTTTTAGTTGATTATTCAAATTATTTCTCATCTCCTATGGGTTTATTTGTCTGATTTCTTTCTGGATTATTATTTATATCTATCTATTCATAATCCCACTCATAAAGTGTATTTTTATCGCCTACAATAGAATAAAATTCTCTGATAGAATCTTCTGTTATTTCTGTTAGCCAGCGCCTATCTAATTTAATAGATGAATTAGTTGAAATTTGGTTGTCTTCTGTGGAATTTTGATACTTATTAATTGAGGCACGAGTTCCTCTATTCCCTGAAATAATATTGTGTTCATATTTCCAATATGAAAGCATTTCTGGCATAAATTCTATGCCTAAAAAATTGCAAATTTGTTGAGTTGTTGCTTGAGGTTGAGTTGCTAACTTTTCATACCTGACTAAGATTTTATTTCCTGTAGAAAAGTTATCAAAAAAAACTTCATTATTAGTTACTCTTTTCAGCCAAAGTTCACCAATTTTTTTGACATTCATATTACGTCTTTTCTTTAGATAAGAATTTAGTACTGCTCTACCATCACGCACTAAATGTAATAAGTAAACATCAAATTGTTTATTTAACTCTTTTAGCTGCAACATACTCGATATCCAGTATATCGTCTTAGTAGAATCTACGATAATATCAGCAGGTGTTTTAGAAGCAATAATTGAGTAGGGACGAAATATATCATCATTAAAAATTTCCCTAAAAAATTTCTCTACTTTTAAAGGTATAGCAGGAGATATTCTGGCATTTGATAGCCCTAGAGAAAGATTGTGTAATTCTTTTTGGCTAAACTGATGATTCCAAAAATCATCCAGTTTGTCTTTCTTATTTAATTCTGGCAAATTACTTAATTCTCCTACTGTAAAACACTGAGGATGACTATCTAAAATTAATGATAGTAAAGTAGAGCCACAATAAGCTGTTCCTAAAATAAAAAGGACTTTTTTTTTCATAATAATCAGGCTCCAAATTATTCCCGATTTTATTTATCTTTGTCGCCAGTACCAACGGTTTACACTGGTAATAAATTTTTGCGTTTTTACCGGAAGAGTAAATTCTAATCCGGCAAATTTGTAGGGTAGCTTTCCTTGCAACATATACTTTTTAGTAAGTGTAAAGTTAGTAGGAATTTGTAAACCCATTTTTTTGAAGCTAGAAGCACAATTTTCTGTTAACTCTCCTCGATGAGTGCTTTCTCCAACTATAACTAAATTTTTTTCAGGGACATAAAATTTTTCTCCTTCTAGTTTTTCTTTCGCGAAATCATTCATTTCTGCTGCCTTAAAGTTATAGTCTGGAAAAGATTCAAACATTCTTCTGATAACTTTAACCCTAACAAATTGAGGTCTCCAAGAAGACTTAATCTCTTTACCATCTGAAAAAACAGTTTCATATAGAGCCAAGCCACTTTTTGTCAAAAGCTTACTATCTTTTTTGAGATATTTATCAGTATGAAAATAGGGTTCGACCGCAATGATTAAAAAAGAACAAATTTGAGGGTTTTCAATTGTCTTAACCAGGTTATATATTTCTTGTGCCTCTCTATCTCTAATTCTGACAAGATATCGATCATCCATACACCAGTATATCCATTCATTATCATCTAAGTCTTGAAGCAAAGTTAAGACAGTTGCTTTAATGGGAGACTCGGTTTTAATGAATTCTATTTTATCTCCGTATTTTTTTTTGATTGATTCTGGATAGTTATCATTGTAAGGAACTCGATATATGAAAGAGTTTTTTTGCCAGAGCTTCTCATAAGTTTGGATGGTATGATCAGCAAATGGCATATACTTGTCACAGGTTAATACAACTGCTTTCATTGTTATATTAGAAATTCAGATTTACTTAATGAAGAATTAAATTATAGCAACAGATGTTCTAATATTTATTTTGGCGATGACACTAGGTCATCTGCCAACCTTATTTCATAAGTGGTATATGTACCATTAGGGGTGAAGATTGAGTACAATGCTTGAAATTTTCTCTATTAAATAATTGAGCTAAATTTAGGCAATCTAACTGTAAAGAGACCTTACCCATTCCCACTCTCTACGCAACCCCTCTTTCAGAGAAACTTGAGGTTGATAACCCAACATTTTCTGTGCCTTAGAAACATCAGCACTGGTATGACGAGCATCTCCCCTGGCTTTTTCCACAAAATTTTTCTTAATTGGATGACCTACTATTTTCTCCATCATATTAATAACTTCTACCAATACAACCCGACTTCCCCCACCAATATTAAATATTTCGCCTACTGCTTCCGGCACTTTTCCTGCTGCTAAGTTAGCTGCTACTATATCACTAACAAAAGTAAAGTCCCTAGTTTGCTGACCATCTCCATAAATAGAAATTTGTTCATCTTTTAAAATCCACTTAAAAAATTTATGAAAGGCCATATCAGGTCGTTGCCGGGGACCATAAACTGTAAAATAGCGTAAACAGACACAAGGTACGCCAAAATTATGATGATATAAATTGCAAAGTTGTTCTCCGGCTAATTTAGTAATTCCATAGGGAGAAACTGGCTGAGGACAAATAGATTCAGGAGTGGGAAAACTTTCTGCATTACCATATATAGAGGAAGAAGAAGCATAAACCAACCTTTTCAAATTGGGTGCATCTTTTGCAGCTTCTAAAATTATTTGAGTAGCATTAATATTACGTTCTGTATAAGCACAAAAACCTTCACCCCAACTAGCACGAACACCTGCTTGGGCAGCTTGATGATACACTACATCTACGTCTACCAGTAGCTCTGACCAATTCAAAGATTGGATATCATTTTCTATGAGTTTAAAACCGGGATTATCTTTAAATTGAGAAATATTTTGAAGCTTCAAGGCTGGGTCGTAGTAATCATTAAATTGGTCAATTCCGATTACTTTTTCCCCTTGATTTAGCAGAGCTTCGGCTAAATTAGAACCGACAAAGCCTGCCACTCCTGTGACTATATTATTACTCATTTATTTACAATTAAAGTTATTACTTTATGATTCAAAGGAGATATCTAATAATCCTGATGTTGAGAAAAATTTAACTCTCCTTTTTGATACCCTGCTCCATCTTATCTAAAATTTTACTAAGCTGAATCCAGACAACTACCCCAGTTGCTACAGTTAAAGGCAAACAAATAGAATAGGCAACTAAATTAGTAAATCCAAATAACTGTAAACTTGAGGATAAAAATATTAATGCACCAGTAGAAATTCCTAAATAGGGAAGCTGTAAAGTTAACCCTCTCATACTAACTATATTACAGGTAGAAGGATTGGTTGACCAATCTTGAACCAGTTGCTTAATTAACTTGGCAAATACAAATCCACAAGACAAACTGATTAACAGACCAACTACGATTAAAAAATAGGGAGGTTGGGGCAGATTATACACAAATATTTCCTTTGTTTATACTCTAGATTATATAGTCATATATACTATACTGCTGAATTACAGAATTACTTGTTAACAAAGTGTTTTATTTTAAATTAAAATTGGAATTTACTACAATTGATAAATCAATAGTTATCTGTAATTCAGCAATATTTCACAGATACCAATTAATGGTTGAGCCCAAAAAATTAATTGGCATTTTGAGAATTGGTCATTGCCATAACAGAAGGTAAAATTGCAGCAGCTTTCTCTGTAGAAAACTCTGCTAAAGCACCAAGGGCAATATTAAATAAGCGACTAGGCTGTAAATCATCTTGAACCAAATTCCACAGACGTTTCACTTCTTCTGTATGAATTCGGTCATCTTCAACCATTGCCAATATTAACTGTTTTCGGATAAATTCACCCTCTTCACTCAACAGATATTGTAAACCTAATTGAGCTGTTGGTAATATATCAAAATTTTGGTCTGTACGAGCGATCGCAATTAAATTTTCTAACCTTTGCCACTGTAATTTTCCATCTTTAAACAACACCTCCATCAGACGACGACGTAATGCTGGAGACTCCCCTTTCAACAACCGTCGCGCCACATAAGGATAGGCCACATCCACAATTTTAAAATCTGGATTTAACGAAAGAGCCAAACCCTCTTCTGTGACCAAAGAACGAATAATCAAAGCAAACTTAGCGGGAATTCGGAATGGGTATTCATACATTAATCCCGAAAACTTATCAGTAATTGTCTTAAAATTAAAATCCCTGACACTTTCACCCAAAATGTCCCCTAACACAATTTCCAGAGCTGGCACAATAGGATGAATATCCACATCTGGAGCCAAAAACCCAAGCTTCACAAAATCCTCGGCCAACTCAGTGTAATCTTTATTAATCAAATGAACTACCGAGTCAACCAAAGTTTCCTTTGTATCTGGCTCAAGTTGGTCCATCATGCCAAAATCAATATAGGCCATTTTACCGTCTGTTAGGGCAAATAAGTTGCCTGGATGGGGGTCTGCATGAAAAAACCCAAACTCCAGTAACTGACGCAAACCACCTGTGACACCCACTAAAATTAGAGCATTAGTATCCAGACCTGCTGCTTTAACTCGTTCTGTATCTATTAGCTTCAGACCATGTATCCATTCCAAAGTCAGAACACGAGTGGTCGTATAACGCCAATATATAGATGGAACCTTAACTTGAGGGTCATCAACAAAGTAAGTAGCAAACCGTTCTGCATTCCGCCCCTCGTTAATATAGTCAATTTCCTCAAATAATTTAGTCCCAAATTCATCCACAATTAGGGAGAGGTCGTGACCTAAATTTAGAGGCAACCAAGGAGCCATCCAGCTAGCACCCCACCGCATTAGGTATAGATCGAGTGTAATTACAGGCAGCAGATGCGGTCGTTGCACTTTCACTGCCACTTCTTCCCCACTCCGCAAACGAGCTTTATAAACTTGACCAAGACTAGCTGCGGCAACTGGTTTGGGGGATATCTCTTGAAATACTTCTTCTATGGTCTGACCTAGTTCAGATTCGATGATCGAAATTGCCATTTCATTATCAAATGGAGGTAGCTGGTCTTGAAGTTTAGTTAGTTCCTCCAAAAAGTCTTTGCGAACTAGATCGGGTCTTGTGGATAATGCCTGGCCAACTTTAATAAATGTTGGTCCTAAACCAGTGAGTATCTTTCGCAGTTGGGTAGCTCGTTGAGGAGTATCTTCGACTTTCTGATATCGCCATTTATCCCACAAAACTCCCACAAAAAAACCAGCAAAAGAGAATACTATTCTCAGAAATCTCCAAATAACCAACCACATCCGATAACGATAGTATTCAGCGATCGCTTCTGGATCGTACCTTCGTGTTGAACTAAAGTGATTTTGAGCCACTTGTAATATTTTCCTCTTAAACTCTGTATTTTTATCTTCTGGATAGTGAGGAATCGGGCATATGGCATTTTACCACAGACATTAGCAAAATATTTGGAAGCTTTTCCTAGATAAGTTAGTTATACAGTCTAGGAAATATGAAATTTTTGTTTAATTTTATAGTTTTCCTTGATGTTTGCTTTGTGTCTTGCACCCTTTTCCCTCGAATTACTAATTGTCAATTTTCAGCAATTCAGTAGAGTCATTTCAGTTATCAGTCCTCTGGCTGTTTGCGCAGCATTCGGTAGGAAAGCAAGAGGCTGGAAATACTGAAGCTTCTCCCCTGCGCCCAGGCGGGGGTTGATTTTTTTCATCCCCTTAAAAGGAGTTAAGAAAATTTCCTACCTGCTGAATTAGATTAATTTTGTTTTCTTTTTATTAAGTATAGTATACAAAACTACAAATACTATAATACTTTTGATTTAGGGTTTTGGCATCTTTTGGATTTAAGACCTGCAATAAAATATTTAAGAGACTGTTTGTAAAATAAGTATTAAGAGAACGAATACTAAAATCCCAAAGTGGTCATACTTCAAAGGATTAAAATCTGTTATATAGAGAGATTTGAGGTCATTTCAGTTATCAGTACCCCTGCAATAAGGAGGCTTGAAATACGGAATTATCTTTTTTTATCCCCTTAAAAGGGGAGGCGCATACCCACAATTTCTCGGTAAATATATTCTTAGATTTTTAAGTAGAGAAATTGTTGTCTTGATTTCTTCCTCCCTATTACCTGTTACCTTTTCCATATCTAATTTTTATATAGAAATCCGCGCATAGGTTGTGACAAATTCAAAAGTTGAAACACCCGACTGTTCCCTGTTCTCTGTTCCCTAAAAAGCAGTAATATTTTTGCCACGAATAAAATAGGATTGCTATATTTCCTTGACAAACAATCTCTAATTTACGTTTAGTGAAATAATTAATTTTAGTCTGTCGTCTGAATCCAAGAAAAATTAAAATCATCAAAATTGAGACACGAACAGAAATCAAATTTAATGTTAGTTTCCTGACTTCCTTTTTCCTGCTTCAATATAATTCCGGCAAACAATCTTTCAAAGCATATATCACCTCTTCTTGTTGCTCCGTTGAAAGTTCAGGAAACATCGGCAGAGACAAAACTTGTTGGCAAACTTGCTCCACTACTGGCAACTGACCCAACTTATATCCTAAAGATGTATAAACAGGTTGGAGATGTAAAGGCGTAGGATAATAAACAGTTGAACCTATACCTTTTTTCTCTAACTGAATACTTACCCAATCACGCAAACAAGTAGAAAAGCCAGCATTTACTTTTTGTTCTAATTCTTGATTGTTGAAGCGAATTGTGTATTGATTCCAAACACACCTACTTCCCCCCAACTCTTGAGGTGGAAATATATCAGTTATCCCACTCAAAAATTCATAGTAACGAGCTGCTAAATAGCGACGTTGCTCGTTCCAACTATCTAAATAACGTAATTTTACTTGAATAATTGCAGCTTGTATGGTATCTAATCGACTGTTAATACCAATATGTTCAGAATAATACTTAGCAGACTGTCCATGATTTTTGAGTATGCGTATTTGAGTAGCGATCGCGGGATTATTAGTAGTCACAGCTCCCCCATCACCAAAAGCTCCCAAATTTTTAGTAGGGAAAAAACTAAAGCAACCAATATCACCAAAACTTCCGACCTTTTGGCCAGCCCATTCAGCTCCCGTAGCTTGAGCGCAGTCTTCAATCACAATTAAATTATGGTCGCGAGCGATTGCCATCAACTGAGTCATATCTACTGGTTGGCCAAATATATGTACAGGTAAAATCGCCTTTGTGTCATTACTAATAGCTGCCTCTAATTGTCCTAAATCTAGATTTAAGGTTTGAGGGTCAATATCTACAAATATTGGCTTTGCTCCCACAGCAGAAATAACCTCAGTCGTAGCAAAAAAAGTGAAAGGAGTAGTAATCACCTCATCACCTGGCCCAATATTCACTGCTCGTAAAGCCAAAAACAGGGCATCAGTACCAGAGTTACAAGATACACAATGAGATACACCTATATAATCGGCAAATTGTTGCTCAAACTCATCAATAATTGATCCTCCAATATAGCGCCCAGAGGCTAGTACCTGTTGCACAATAGGATTAATTTCTTGACTAATAAATTTGTACTGCTGCGTTAAGTCTAGGGGTGGAACTTTCACTGACTTTAATTTTGTTCATTTAATATTCAATTCCTAATAGGCACTAATATACAGCTACCATTACTTTTTGAACATGATTCAATTAACAATTCCAGACATAGCGATGGCCCTGGGACTGATGGCCATAGCTATCGGTCTCTCTGCTTGGCAAAAATTAGGATTAGAATGGCAACTGCTAATAGCTACAGTTCGTACTATCGTTCAACTAATATTTATTGGATATGTTTTATCAATAGTATTTGCGACAAAACAGCCTTGGTTAGTGATAGGTATTTTAGCTGTGATGTTAACAGTTGCTTCTGTAGTTGCTAGGAATAGAATTAGTAAAAAAATTCCCCGGTTATTGCCTTTAGTTTGGGGTTCGATTTTAACTAGTACAGTTTTAAGTATTAGTTATACAAATTTATTAGTTATTCGACCTGATAGTTGGTACGAACCTCAATATTTAATTCCGCTTGTGGGAATTGTATTAGGAAATGCCATGAATGCTGCAGCGATCGCTGGTGAAAGACTTGTGAGTACAATTAATTCTAGTCCGGTAGAAATAGAAACTTTTTTAAGTTTAGGAGCGACTCCGCAACAGGCAGTTACTAAGTATAGAAAAGATGCTGTTCGTGCTGCTTTAATACCTACTTTAAATTCGATGATGGTAATTGGAATAGTTACTTTGCCGGGAATTCTTACAGGTCAGTTATTAACTGGTGTTAATCCTTTGGATGCTGTGGCATATCAAATGTTAATTATGTTTCTTTTGGCTTTTGCAAATTTGGTGACAAGTTTATTAGTTACTTATAGTTTATGTCGGCAATTTTTTAATCAAGATGCACAATTACAACGGTGGTAATAATGAATAATTAATAATTATCTTTCTTTGAAAAGAAGAGGATTGACTAAAAGGAAAAATTTTTGTTATTTACCCTGAAAAGAGAGAGGCTTTAGACTAGAATTTTTTGGTGAAAAATATTTAAAGTTCACTCTGTTGTCTAAGAAAATAATTTAATAGGTAATTTTGGGGTAAGCATTTGCTCCGGAATTCGGAATAGTTACTTTGCCGGGAATTCTTACAGGTCAGTTATTAACTGGTGTTAATCCTTTGGATGCTGTGGCATATCAAATGTTA
>JASJEE010000160.1 GCA_030064835.1 Microcoleaceae cyanobacterium MO_207.B10
TTAGTTAATGCTTCTCAAGAAGCTCTGACTAATTCTAAGTTATCTTATCAAGTTTTAGCTCCTGTAATTATTAAAGAATTGAATCAAGCAGGGGAGTTAATACAGGTTGGAAAAGCGGAGGAAATAGTAGTTAGTAAAGACCTGAAAGAATTAGCAAATCCTGCAAAAGCAGCTACTTCCGAAGAGAAACAAATAACTTTACCAAAAGACCCCAAAGAAATGGTCAGAATGATTATTAAGAATTTTGACCAGAAGCAACAGGAGGCGATCGCTAAATTATTAGTTAAGCACGTTAAGTCATCTAAAAATAATTGAATTAGTAGTGGTTGAAGATGATAATTGTCAGGGGTGTCTATAAAATTTTTTCTGAGAACAATTAAGATTTAATCTGATAGCCAAATCAGCTATTGGATATTATTTGTTTATGAAAAATTTAGTATTAAATTAGTGTTAAAGCTTAACTAAAGGAACATGAGGATAAGTTAATATACTCTATGTAAGTGTAAGTTGAGGTTTAGTTAATTTTTGCTAGAGTTGATGGTAATCCCTGGGTATATTTAATAATTAAAAGTAAGTAGGGTGTTACCATTTATAATTGAGGATTTCTATATATATAAAGTGCATCTAAATCTAATCTAATCTCAATCAAAAATTGAGGAAATTAATCTATTATTACCTCCTAATAACTATTAAACTATTAGGATAAGATTAGATAATGTCTAAGTTCATATAATTAATCAAAAATCAAGAAAAATGCAAAATCCTAATTTAATTACAAAATCAATCCCCAGACTAACTACTTCTGGAATCGGGGCTATGATAGGATTATTTTTGCCAATCTTGACAACAATTGCTACAGCAGAACATGGCATCGGTTCTTATTCTGATTGGATTGCTTTAAGAACTTCTGATCCTTTTGTCTGTGCTAAAAGAGCCCATGATTTTTTTATTAGTAAAAGGCATTTGGTAAATATACAAAAGTTTGGAGACAAAGTTATCTCAGCTACTGATAATGACTATGGAAGTCATATGATTTTTATTTGTTCTGCAGATGGCGACAAAGCTATGATAGGTTCATTAGGTCCCCAATCAATGAAAGCTGCAGGTAACTTAGATAAAGCCTTAACCAGAATGTTAAACGATTTACAACAATATACAGATTTATCTTTATAGCAATTTATCTGTTTAAGGTGATACTAAGTTGCACATTTATAGGATGATAAATCACCCAATTACCTTCTTGCTAATTGTATTTTATAATTGGTTATTATCCTAATTTATAAAAGTAATGTTATACTTAAGGTGACACTTCAATCATTAAGTAAGTAACATAAATAAAATAACCTTTTTGCTAATTATTAGCAAGTTAATGTTAATTATTCTTATTTGTAGGGAAGTTGCATGGAACGTCCCTACGCACTCCCACACTCCTCAGCTCAATAAAATGTATAAAAGGTTTTGAGAAATGGTATTATTCACTCAAATTTTCCGAGTCTAAATATCTAGATTGAAAATTGATACAATTTCAACTTGCAAAAGTTTAATCTGGTATTTTGTCCTCAAGTTTATGCAAAGCTTGATTAACTTTTTCCTCCAATTTTTGAAATTGTTGTTGTTTTAAGTCACTCCATTCTGGCAATTTATTAATAAACTGTTGTAAATCAATAATTACACTTGTTAAATCGTTAATTTGTTGCAGTTCCGGTCGTTGCCTAAACTGCTGAGAAACCAAATCTAATTCTGTTTGTAATAACTTGATAGTTTGTTCTTGAAGTTCTAACCTATTTGACAAACTTTTAATCGTTTCCTGCAAAGGTTTAACTTGACCTTCTCCCTGATTATTGCCTAATGCTTGAGCGGTAGATTCAAAAGAATTTATACTATTTTTTAACTGAGAAATAACCTCAGAGATTGACTCTTGATATTCGTCTAATTTTTTAGTATTATCAAATTTAATGGCTTGAGTTTGTGCTGCTAATTTTCGTCTGTTAAATAGATTTAACAATAAAGATATAAAAACAAATACTACCGGATAAATAATTGGTTGCTCAAACATATAATTACCAAAAATTCCGACGGCAGAAGTAGTAAGAAAAATATATTCAATGATTTCTAAAAGACTTAGGCGGTGCAACATATTTATTGAATTATAATTTGGTTTATTAATATAGAAATCCTAATTTAAGTTGTAATATTTTGGTGGTAGTTAGGAGTCAGGAGTCAGGAGTCAGGAGTCAGAATTTTCAAAGTTTTTAGTGAAAATTAAGGGTTTCAAGAATAGAATTTAATCTAGTGTCTAGTTGCAAAAATTAGTAATATTATTTTTAGGTTGAATTTCCTTGGCTTCAAGCTTTTTTTATTGGCTCAGTAAGTATATTAATTTATACAATTAGACACTAGGGACTGACACAACTAATTTTGCACATTAGGGCGGGTTTATCTAAATCTTAGAGTAAGTATGAAAATTCTAGTTAAAACCCGCCCCTACTATTGGAACATTTTAGGTTTGTCACATCACTACAATATTATAACTATTCACCTCCTTCTTTACCGAAAAATTAAGGTATAAAGCCTCTCCATTCATGGATAAAAAAGAAAAAATTTCTTTTGGCAAATCCTTACTATTGCAGAAGAGGTAATTATTAATTATTAATTATTGAATCTTCCTTCTTCCTTCCATTATATTTTCAAAAGCAAAACAGCTAAACTAAAATAAATTAATACACCTAAAATATCAACAGCAGTTGTAATAAATGGTGCCGACATTAAGGCAGGATCTAACTTTAATAATCGAAAAATAAATGGTAAAGCTGCACCAGCAACAGAAGCAATAATTGTAATAGCAAATAAACTAATACCTACGACAAAAGCTATAGCTAAATTTTGTTGCAAAATATAAGCCCAAATTATTGCTACTATCCCCAACATTAAACCTAGCAAACTACCAGCAATTCCTTCCCGAATAATCACCTGTAAATTTCCCATTCCTCGCATTTCATCAGTGCTAAAACCACGAATTATTACAGTAGATGACTGGGAACCAACATTACCGCCAGTGTCATTAAGCAGAGGAATAAACGCAGCTAAACCTACCACTTTTTCCAAAACTTCTTCCTGAGAAGTAATAATTTTACTCGTGAAAGTATTAGTCAGAAGTAATATTAATAACCAAAAGACTCGCTTCTTAGTAACAGCAAACAAATTAACCTGAAAATAATCATCACCTTCAGATTCTACCCCACTTAATTTATAAATATCTTCGGTAGTTTCTTCCTCGACAATATCAATAGCATCATCAACCGTAATAATTCCCACCAGTCGCCTTTCCTTATCTACAACTGGCACCGCAATTAAATCATAATGTTGGATAACTCGGACTACCTCTTCTTGATCAGTATTAGTTTGAACAGATACCACATCACGAGTCATTATTTCACTAATACTTTCTTCTAGGGAAGCAGTCACTAACTCTCGTAACGACAGTATCCCAACTAAATGTTGTTGTGCATCAGTAATATATAAGTAATAGATAGTTTCAGAAACATCAGCTAAAGAACGTATTCTTTCTAAACTCTGAGCTACAGTTTCATCAGACTCAAGACTAATATATTCTGGAGTCATTATACGTCCGGCAGTATCTGGTTGATAACCTAACAAAAGGGAGGTAGCTTCCCTTTCGCGGGGACTAAGTTCAGAGTTGAGACGTTGCAAAAGTTTAGGAGGTAACTCATCAAACAGTTGGGCACGATCATCAGGTGACATTTTATTGACAATATCTCTAATTTCCTGATGGCGAAACTGTTGAGATAAAGATTTTTGTGTAGAGGGTTCAAATTGTTCATAGACAGCGATCGCCTCTTTTGTTGGGAGTAGTCGAAAAACTACAAGCTGTGTATCTTCGGGTAAAAGTTCTATTGCTTCGGCAATATCGGTTGGTTGTACAGGTGCTAAGAGATTTTTTACTTCTGCTAAGTTATCTTCTGCAATTAAATTTTGCAGTTGCGTTCGGACTTCGTAAACAGTTGCTTGGGAAGATAGACGACTTGTGTGCATGATTTTTTTCCTGTTGAGTGGGATAGAACAATTTAACAGTGGAAGTATGATCACGGGTTTTGCATCAGCTAATGCTTCCGTTCTTAGAAACCGCAAAAATCTATTACTTTCTCTAAATAAAGGGCGTGGGTGACATTCATTTAGTAGGGGCGGGTTCATCCCAAAATCTTGACATTAACCGATAAATTAAATAAACCTGCCCTCACATGGTTGTCCGTCTCATCCAGGGTTGTCTGTTATGCGTGGGTGAAATAGCGGGCGGGTTTAGCAAAATATTTGGTATCAGCAGAATTTTCTCCTCAAAACCCGCTCCTAAAATATTTATGACTCCTGACACCTCCAATAAACTCCTTCCTGCCCAGCGATACGGGGCGGGTTTACAAGACATGATTCTTCTGATATCAATACTTTTGGTTAAACCCGCCCCTACTGTATTCTGACTCCTGACTCCTGTCTCCTGACTCCTTCCCTCTTTCATATCTGTAGAATTATTCGTGCCAAGTTGAAATAAATCAAAACACCCAGAACATCCACAGCAGTTGTAATAAATGGTGCTGACATTAAGGCTGGATCTAACCCAAACGAACGAAACAGGAATGGTAAAGAAGAGCCAGCAACAGAAGCCAAAATCGAAATTGCCACCAAACTTACTCCCACCGTCACCGATACTTCTAAATTGCCATTGACAATAAATAGGTACGCCCAAGCTGTTGCCAATAAACCAAGAATACCTCCAAGCATTGCACCAGCAGCAGCTTCCCGGAGAATCACTTTCAGAGGTCCTATTTTCCAGATTTCATCAGTATTCATACCCCGAATGACAACAGTCGAAGATTGCGCCCCCACATTTCCTCCAGTACCAGTTAATAATGGAATAAATGCTGCTAAAGCAACTACCTTTTGCAGAATATCTTCCTGCGCTGTAATAATTCCACCCGTAACACTATTAGTCAGTAACAATACAAATAACCAAACTACCCTTCTGCGAGCAGCAGTAAATAAATTTACCTGGAAATAATTATCACCATCAGACTGCACCCCACCTAAAGCATAAATGTCTTCAGTGGTTTCCTGTTCCAAAATATCAAGAACATCATCAACAGTAATAATTCCCACCAGTCGTTGTTCACTGTCTACCACTGGTATTGCGAGAAAGTCATAACGCTGGATCACACGAGCCACCTCTTCTTGATCAGTACCAGTTTGCACAGAGACAAAATCACGATTCATTATTTCGCTAATAGTTTGGTTGAGCTGAGAGGTGACTAAATCTCGCAGTGATAAAATACCTGTAAGATGACGGTTAGTGTCAGTAACATATAGAGAATAAACTGTCTCGGTAACGTGAGCTAATGAGCGAATGCGTTCTAAACTTTGGGCAACGGTATATTCTTCTTTCAGGGAGATGTATTCCGGTGTCATTATCCGCCCTGCTGTTCCAGAGTTGTAACCCAGGAGTTGGGCGGTAGCTTGGCGTTCGCTGGGGCTGAGTTGACCTAACAAACGTCGGACAACCGCTGCTGGTAATTCTTCAAAGAGTTTAGCACGATCGTCAGGCGACATTTTATCAACAATATCTATGACTTCTTGGCGCTTGAATTTTTCACATAGAGACTGTTGTACACTGGAGTCTAATTGTTCATAGACTTCGATCGCCTCATGTTTAGATAGTAACCGGAAAGCAATGACTTGCATAGTTTCTGGTAAACCTTCGATCGCTTCAGCAATATCGGGTGGTTGTACTGGAACTAACATAGCTTTAGCTCCAGACAAGTTATCTTGTTCTAGTAGAGCTTGAAGTTGCGATCGAACTAATTCCCGTAATTCTTGACGAGAAATAGTAGCGACGGAAGGGGATGAATAGTTATTATCTTCAGTCAAAGCTAACCCTCCTATGATATAGATTCCTTAATCCAGTTTAGATGCTAAAAGAACTTTTTTTTCCTTAGAGTTAATCAAGTCCTAAATTTTAGGTGGTGGTTTGTACCATTTCTCAAAAACTTTTCTACATTTTCTTGAGCCAGGAGTAGGAGAGCTGGAGGTAGGGACGTTGCATGCAACGTCCCTACAAAATAAGAATAATTAACACATTAGGTGGCTAATAATTATCAAAAAAGTTCCATGCGTCTGTGTTAATTACTTAATAATTGAAGTGTCACCTATAGTTAACAAAGTCAAATTTTATCAGGGACGGTTTAGATAAAAGTTAAGAATTTATCCAAAAAAACAGTACAAAAGCCACCCCCTATTTTCTTCTTTCTTCTTCCTTCTTCCTCCTTGCTTCTTTTACAACCCACTACATTTATCTTGAGCAGAAATAGTCACTCCAATAAATGGAGATGTACCTCCTGCTAACCTAGTTAAAATATCTGTAATTGTATTAATTTGACGCTTAGTTATAACGTATTCATTAACTGTTTTTTGCCACTCCGAATCATTAGCAGGTAAAATCATGCCGTAAGAAATACAAGTAAGTGGTCTGTTTGGTTCTAAAGCATATTGATTTTCTTTTAATCCTTGTCGGAATGCTTCTCCTACTAATAAAATCCCGTCACTAGCAAAAGCATCTATTGTACCTGCAATAGCATCTTTAACCGCAGTTTCTCTTCCTGATGCTCCTTGATAAACTTTTTGGTCTGCCAGTTGATATCGACTATCAATAAATTTTTGTGTCAGAGAATCATTAAGAACCCCAATTAAAATTCCTTCCAAAAATCCATCAGGATTAACTGTTAATCTTCTGTCTGGTTTCATCATTAAATATGTGCCAGTTGTGAAGAAACGTTCTGAATAAATAACTCCTGTTGGTGGATTTTTTCTGATAGTATTAGGACCACATTCTACATGAACTCGCTTATTAGCTACACTGCTATGCCGTCCTTGTTCTGTATTTTCATCAAGAATAGTTTCTAATTTTTCTACAGTAATAGTTCGGTTTAATTTTTGTTCTAAATCTTCTTTCAAACCATTCATTAATTCTAGACAAATTCCTTCCCATTTTCCGCCATAAACATAACCGAAAGGAGCAGCATCTTTTCTCATTCCAACTTTTAGCACTCCAGTTTGTTGAATTTCTTCTAATACTTCTTGTGCTGTCGTACATCCAGGATTTATGACAGCAAATATCAGACTAAATATGATTATTGTAAGTTTATTTTTCATCCTTTATCTTTACCTCACATCGAAATTATTAATATCATTCCCATTCAAATCCTCTAGAGCTTTATCAAAAAGAATGATACACCGAATAATTATACAACAAAAGTAACAAATGTCAAGTTATTGATAAATAAGGCAAGCATTTATTTCATATTTAAAATCAAACATTTTTGTGATGAATATCTTAGGGATTTGTATATATTTCGAGCGATAGTTAATCATGGTAATTCAGTTTTTCCATACTTCCTGATAAATTGATTTTCTCTGAAGCTAATTCTTGGTGATTTCCGAATGAAATTTTATTCAATCAAAAAGTAATCTTAAGTTGACTCGCTTTTTGTGACGAATTAATGTTATTTATAATCTATAAAATCAACATAATAAACCTGCATAAATTACAATGATTTGGCGTTAGTATTGCTACATAATGCAATCACTGATAACAAAACAGGACTTACCGAATAATTAATAATTAATAGTTGATAGTCAATAATTAATTATTCATTCAACAATTACGGTTTAAAGCTTCCCCTTTCAAGGGGATAAATCAAAAAAAATTCCTTTTAGCCAATTCCCTTCTTTCAAGAAGGGGTAATTATTAATTATTAATTGTTCATTGTTAATTGCTGAAGCAGAACCACCATCTCTTGGTGTCCATTCCCTTGCGTCTTACGCCGACGCGGGTTCGCACCGCTATTTGGTAGGGGAAAATAACATTTGCCCTCTACAGATAGCGTATTGTCTAAGAGTTTGTGTAAGTCCTGTAATTGTAGTTAAAAAAGAGGGGGGTTCCATCATTGCAAGAGAATAGTCTAAGAAAGTTCAACAATTTAACTATCAAATCATTCCACATCTATGCAACCCTTCGTAATGACTACATAAGCTAAAAATCATTGAGATTTCATATTTCCTGTTGCCTATTGCCTAGAACAAAAATTAGATATATAGTTAAATGCTGAACAGCTTATAATTATATAATCATGGATATTCAGCAAGAACTAGATTTTTATCGGAGAGAATATTACAGAATTTTAGATTTTATCCCAGTTGGCATTGTTGCTGTATCTTACACAAAAAAAATACATGATAAGTCAAAAGACGACGAAGACATATCTTTTCAATTAGGCTATATAAATCGTTTTTTTTCCCAATCAACAGGTTATACAATTAATGATTTTTCAGACTCCAATAGCTGGTTTGAAAAGTTATATCCTGATTTAGAATATCGCTATGACCGAAAAAAAAGTTCTAACAAATTTCTATCTAATCTTCATTTACCTGTTCAAGAAATACTAAAGATTTATTGTAAAAATGGCAAAAGTAAATGGTTCGAGACTTTTTATCAAGGGACTAAATCTATGGATGTAGAATCTAACCTCTTTTACATTATTTTTGTTCCTATTGATAATTTTCAAAGAAAAATTAATGATTTAGAAATCAAAAGTAGACTAGACTATTTAACCGAATTACCAAATCGTCGAGGTTTATTAGAAATATTAGAAGAAAAATTAGTTAGCATCAAGCATACAAAAAAATATTTTATTGTTGTCATGGCAGATATTGATAATTTTAAAAAAATCAACGATCAATATGGTCATGCTTGTGGAGATTTTGTTCTTCAGACAATTGCTAAAAACTTACAAAAAAATTTAAGAGAGTCAGACCTAATTTCTCGTTGGGGAGGTGAATAATTTTTAATAGTTTTTCCCTCTAGTGATATAAGTACAGTGAAAACTATATTAGTCAGAATTCAAGAATATTTAAAAAATAATCCTATAAATTGGAAGGATGTTATTTTATCTGTAACACTTACTTTTGGAGTAGCAGAAAATCGGGAAAATACATCTTTTATGGAAATTTGTGAAGAGGCTGATAATGCTTTATATAAAGGAAAAAGTTATGGGCGAAATTGTATAGTTGTTTATGAGTAATTCCTCAGCTAAACTCATTGATTTAGCTACCAAATCATCTCACAACCATGCAAGCTTGAAAATCTCAATATGCAGTATATCAATAGATGTACAGGTGAAATGGTTAAAATCTTTTAGTGCGGGCATCTTGCCCGCGATAGGTGTACCTCATAACAACGGAAACGCTGTAAACACTCACATAAATAAGTCGCTACCATGGTTAAACAGTAGTAAGTGCATCTGAGGTATTTCTTCTCTCAAGAAAGCAAACCTTGAGAGCGCTATGAAGAGTGGCTGATTACGCATAGATGCTACCTGTAAAGGCAATTCATAAATTGCCTCTACAAAAAACACAATTTATAGATACTTTGGGTAAGTCCTGATAATTATATTTTTTCAACAACCACTACAGGAATTAAACTCTTTTCCAAAACTGCTTGAGACACGGAACCAACTAACACATTCTCCCATAAACGATGCCCTCTTTTCCCCATAACTATTTCTGCTACTCCATACTCTCGCGCTACTGAAACTATTTCCTCCGATACCACACCCGCAACAGTAATAAACCGATGACGAATATCTACCAAAAGTTGCTTTGTTTGCTGTTGCAGTTTCTCAATACTTTCCCCATCCTCAGACTGCATAACGTGCAATACCACAACTTCCCCATCACAACGTCTCGCTAACTCCGCAACTTTTAACAACACATCCACAGCAAGAGGTGAAGTATCAACAGCAGCTAACAAAACAATACGACGAGCGATCGCTACTTTTGTCGGATCGACTTCTCCTTTTTGTAAAAGTTTCGGCGCAAAGGTAGGTATCGCCCAAGCTCCCAAAGGTGCTGTGACTAATATGGAAAGGGCGGCGATCGCTAAAATTGTTTCTCCTCCTTCAATACCTGCTGCTAAAGGAATAGCGCCAATAGCTGCTTGCACAGTTGCTTTAGCAGAATTTCCGGGGAGTAAAAATAGACGCTCTCGCAAATTCCAGTTACTACCCAAAGTCGAGAGATACCAACCAAACATCCGCCCGACTAAAGTACCGACTGCTAAAATTAACAACCCCACCCACAAAATATTTTCCAATACTTGCAACGGGATACTAGCACCAAGTAATACAAACAAAATTATTTGCGCCACCACCCACAAAGTATCGAAACCATTTCGTAACCGTCGCGCCAGAGGTGTATCAAATTCGATGACAAAAAATCCTGTTGCCATGACTGCCAAATAACCAGAAAATATCGGAAATTTCTCTGCTAAGACGACTAACAATAGAGCAAAACTTGCTGCAACCAAAGTATCCTGAGTAGCATTTTGAGTCCAATTTTGTTTCACTAAGAGCAATACTAATATTCGCGCTGTCAGCAACCCGGCGATAACTCCGAGAATAATTTGTAAAATAACCTGAAATGGTAATATTTGTAATGCACTGAGAGTGATGCCACCAGGTAAAGTGACAGTAGTTGTTCCCTGAGATAAAAATGCCAGCAACAAACTAAAAATTAACAATAGCAAAACATCTGATAAAGCACTACCAGTTAAAATTGCATCGGGAATACCTTTAGTCACGCCCCAACCCAAACTTTTGAGGCGCAACATTCCCGGAACAATAACTGCGGGAGACTCTGCACCGATGATACAACCTAATAATAACCCGGTGGCAAAATCAAACTGAAGTAACCAGATTGCTGCGATAGCGACAACAATAGTTTCACAGGTTGCCGGGAGAAAACCTAAGCGCAGTGCAACACTTCCCTGTTGTGCTAACTTTTCTCTGTCTAAACCTAACCCTGCTTTCATCAAAATTATGGTGACGGCGATCGCTCTCAGGGAGTCGGCAGCTTGCAAAATGCTAGAGTCGATGGTATTGCTAATTTCAGGACCTAATAATATTCCCACTAATACCATTCCGACTAGGGGTGGTGCTTTTAATCTAAAGGCAATTTCGCCCACAAAAAAGCCTATTAATAATATCCAAATAATACTTTCTAACATAATTTAAAAATTAACAATTAATATAATAGTAGGTTGGGTTAAGCGCCAGCGCAACCCAACACAAAAGAAGTCAAAATTCAAAAGTCAAAATTCAAAAGTAACATTTATAGGGTGAAAAATTAGCGTTGCATAAATACGCTGTGGAATGGGCATCTTGCCCGTTATTAATACTTTTGTGGAATGGGCATCTTGCCCGTTGCGAATATTTTGCCGTTGCGAATATTTTGCCGTTGCGAATATTTTGCCGTTGCGAATATTTTGCCGTTGCGAATATTTTCAGATGGGAAAGATGCCGTTCCCACTTATATTCATCCCCCCCCCTCAACAATGCCAAAAATTTGATGCTATAGTATTTGTTGGGTTTCCTTAACGTCAACCCAACCTACAAACGTAAGCCAAAATTCAAAAGTAATATTTATGGTTTTAAAAATTTGATGCTATAGTATTTGTTGGGTTTCCTTAACGTCAACCCAACCTACAAACGTAAGCCAAAATTCAAAAGTAATATTTATGGTTTTAAAAATTTGATGCTATA
>JASJEE010000161.1 GCA_030064835.1 Microcoleaceae cyanobacterium MO_207.B10
TTCTTTTTAGCTGCTACAAAAGTTTGTAATTCATCTATTTCTAGAATTTCAGGAATTTCAGTATCTAAGGGTTGATCAGATAATTCTTCTGCTGCTTGCTTGACCCAGTTAATGATGGTTGGATGATTGATTTGAGTCACTCTAACTATAGCTGTGAATCCCATACCATTAAAATACATTTTAAGACATAGTTGTTTAACTTCAGGGTGATCTGCTTTGGAGTTAGGAGATTCAAAAAATTGATGCCCACAGTCGTGACAACGATCAGATTGTTTTTACCGTAACGTTAACCATTTTTTTGATCACGAGAAGATTAGCATTTGGGAGAGTAGATTTTTTCTTGAGTTTGACAACTATTTTATTCTATAGCATTCTATATTCACCAACGCCAGCTCCAAAGCTTATGCAATTCCCGCATGGGTAACTTTGGGTAAATTTAGTAGAAAGGTAACTCCATGTTTAAACCCATTTATCATAGAAACATATGACTATATTCGCCATGAGGCAGTTTTGACATTTCTGCGGGAAAATGATCGAGAAAATGCACCTTGGGTAGCTATTTATGACATTGCTGAATTGTATGAACCAGTTAGTCCAGTGGTAGTTACTAACTCCTATCATGGCTTCGATCGCGAGTCTGCTGAAATACTCGATCGCTATCTGGCTACATTTAGTGAGAAAATAACAGATGACAATACTATTGGACAATAGTTGAGGATGCAAACAAACCAACAACTGACTTTACCAAAAATGGGATGTGGTACTTGGGCGTGGGGAAACCGCCTCCTGTGGGGATATGATCAAAGCATGGATAATGAGTTGCAAAATGTTTTCAATCTTTGTGTTGCTAACGGCGTGACTTTATTTGATACTGGTGACTCCTATGGTACTGGCAAATTAAATGGGCGCAGTGAAATGCTTTTGGGGCAGTTTTCCCAGGAATATAAGGGCGCAAACCAAGATAATATTTGCATTGCTACGAAACTTGCTGCTTATCCCTGGCGGTGGGGTCGTGAGGCAATGATTTATGCTGGCGCAGCTTCCGCCCAACGTTTGGGGAAAAATGTCGATTTGGTGCAGATGCACTGGTCTACGGCGAATTATTTGCCCTGGCAAGAATGGGGGCTGTTGGATGGTTTGGCAGACTTGTATGAACAAGGGAAAGTTAAGGGCGTGGGGTTATCAAATTATGGGCCGAAACGACTGCTGAAGGTGCATAAAAGATTTAGCGATCGCGGTGTTCCTATTACTACTTTACAGGTTCAATATTCTTTATTATCAACTTATCCGGTGACGGAATTAGGAGTTAAAGAAGTCTGTGATGAATTGGGAATTAAATTGATTGCTTATAGTCCTTTGGCATTGGGAATTTTCACAGGAAAATATTCAGAAAACGGCTCTTTTCCTCCTGGTTTACGGAATTTGGTTTTTCGACAAATATTACCAGGAATTCGTCCCTTATTATCATGTTTAAAAGCAGTGGCAGAGTCAAGAAATAAAACCATGTCTCAAGTAGCAATTAATTGGTGTATTTGTAAAGGTACAATTCCAATTCCAGGAGCAAAAAATCAAGCACAAGCAGAACAAAATATTGGTGCTTTGGGTTGGGAATTAGACTCTGGTGAAGTGGCAGAACTAGATAAGGCTGCTGCCAGTACAGATAAGAAAATGGTACAAAATATTTTTCAGACAAAGTAAACAATTGAACAATTATTAGTATCTCAGATTTATTTTTTGGAGATTTGCTACAATATTTGTGAGCATAGAGTTTTATTGTTATATAACTAGGAGAAAAATATGGGTTTAATTAGTGGTCTACTCGGAAATGCTTCAGAACTTAATGTTGATTCTAAAAAACTAGACAAGCTATTCAGCGATGTTTTAGTAGATGGAGAACAAATTGAAAAAGCTTACCAGATTATCCGCGATTTATTTGTGTTTACGAATAAGCGTTTAATCTTGGTAGATAAACAAGGAATGACTGGTCATAAAATTGAATTTATGTCTATTCCTTACTCAAAAATTACCAAATTTTCTAAGGAAAGTGCGGGTCATTTTGACTTAGATGCAGAGTTAAAAATTTGGGTTGGGAGTGAATCCGAACCAATTGCTCATGAGTTTAATCGCTCAGTGAATATTAACGAAGTATATGCTGTGCTAAGTAAGTATGTTTTGAAATAAATTTAGACAATAATGTTCAGTTAAATTATCAAAAAACCGTCGGGATAGACGAGGTTTTAAAGTATTACTATTATATTGGTTAGGTGTAGCTACTGCTTTGAATTTTGTAGAGCCAAACCTAACCTATATTTATCTGAAATTGATAACTATAAATCTAACTACAAATATGAGTAACGGCCCTTCTCCTCAGCTAAAATATCCCATGCCTAATCAAACTCGATTAGTCTATTTAAAAAATATTATTAAAAATCCGAATATTATCGTCGGAGACTATACCTATTATGATGATTTTGATAATCCGGAAAATTTTGAACGTAATGTTCTCTATCATTTTGATTTTATTGGAGATAAATTAATTATTGGTAAATTCTGCTCTATTGCCTCTGATGTAAAATTCATTATGAATGGTGGAAACCATCCCACAGATTGGTTCACAAATTACCCATTTCCTGTGTTTGAAAATGGTTGGGAAAAAGCAATGCCTGACTCTTGGCCAGATAAAGGAAATACTATTATTGGTAATGATGTTTGGATTGGTTATGGAGCGACGTTTATGCCTGGTATTCAAGTGGGAGATGGAGCGATTATTGCCACAAATTCTGTAGTTACTAAAAATATTGAACCTTATAGTATTGTTGGCGGATATCCTGCTAAAGAAATTCGGAAAAGATTTGATGAAGCTGTTATTAAAGAGTTGCTAGAGATTAAATGGTGGGATTGGGAAATTGACAAAATTACGAGTAATTTGCCGGCGATTTGTGGTTCGGATATTAATGCTTTGCGAGATGCTGTTTGAGTTTTATTTAAGAACTAATATGTATGGCAATCATAAATAGTTTGTAAGATTTTATGGTAGCAGTTTCTTTTCCAAACCCCGTAAGCATTCAGCTATTAGCAGTCAGCACTTCAGCAATGAGTAATAAATAATTACTTCTCAGGCTTAGAAAGGGGGAAATGCTTGTAAATTTTTATTCTTTCTCAACTTCAAAGGTTACTTTTAAATTCTCCAAAATTAATAGCTGAAGTGCTGAATACTGACGGCTGAATGCTTACAATTTAATAGACTTTAAATCAAGGTAGCCGACTTTTGGTAAGATTTAATATCTGCCTGAATAAAGCTTTGAACCTGCCCCAAAAACAATAGCTGATGCCTGAATGCTTACCAAACCCCTAAAGTTTTTTTTCACAAATCGACAAATTAACTTTCCCAAGAACAGTTGGGAAATTTACCTGCTTTATTGGCTTTTACTATGGCGTTACGACACTCTCATAAACTAGCTCCTGTGCGACGGGAGACTTCTCTAAAGTCAATCAAAGGACTATTGCTTTGAGGTGCTTTTAAATATAATTCATAAGCAGTTTCTAGAATTTTAGGATTAACTGTGAAAGGTTTACCTACTGTATCCATGGCAGGGTCATTTCATTCTAGATTTTGGGCATGAATTTACTTACTTTCAGGTAGGGAAAGATAAATTTTATAAAGCTCAAAATAAGGTATTTTCGTAAATACACAAAATGGCACAGTTGAGAATGAAATAGCCCTGGTATCCATGGTATCAAGTAAGTTATTTAATATGGATGTTTTTTCTGATGCTTATAAATATAGTTGAGACCAATTTAAAAAAAGAATGTGATGCTTGAGAAAACTTCAACTATTAACTAATGAATCAAGTTTTTCCACTTCATCCCTTTTATAAACAGCCTTTTTATTTTTTTTTCCTCTGATTTAACCACACCCAACACCCAACACTTAACACCCAAAATTGATAATATTTGTAGCAAAATTTTATCAATTTGGTATGAGATGCTACTTCTATAAGTTTCAGATTAATATTAGCAACCTTACTCATTGTTTCAACTGTTTATACTAAATTATTTAGGATAATTATTTTAATAAAAAAATGATGCATTAATGATGCTATAATCGGAAATATTTCGATATCTATCTAGGGATATAATAGAGTTGTTAGAGCGTTGCTGAATACTCGGATGATTGCTGACACGGAGACACGGGGATTATGGTTTCTGCTCTGGCGAAAAAATCATCCCGCAATTATGCAATGCCGTTTTTAGTGTATATCTTGAGAAATAGTTGATTTGTCGCATCAGTGATTAGTAAATTTAAATAACTTTTTTGATGATTATGAACTATTAAGTAAGCATTTACTGAGTAATGCTTATATTAGTAAGTAAAAAATTATTAATTATTAATGATTACAGCAGGCTTCATCAAGCGTAAAGTACACCTGTGGGGGGAAGATGCTCTGATTGCGGGCAAGATGCCCACACAGTAGACATTTTATCGTTAATATTTCTATAGTTGTCAACTATTTGTGATATCTTGAAAGTGAATTGCTATAAAAACAATAAAAAATATCTTACTAGATTTTTTATTAAGTAAAATATAGTTTTCTTCCT
The DNA here is from genome assembly GCA_030064835.1 of Microcoleaceae cyanobacterium MO_207.B10. Classification (GTDB taxonomy): domain Bacteria; phylum Cyanobacteriota; class Cyanobacteriia; order Cyanobacteriales; family Microcoleaceae; genus JASJEE01. The sequence goes on from JASJEE010000161.1 coordinate 4,600, forward strand.
AGATCAAACTATTTGATCCCCAGAAATACTTCTTTCCTTAATTGCCTGTTCCTTTTCCAACTTATGACGAATCCCAAAAAAACAACTTCAGATAATCTTAAATATGTCAATCCCCTAATTGGCACAGGAGGTCACGGTCATACTCACCCAGGGGCAAGCGTTCCCAATGGTTTTGTCGTACTGGGCCCGGATACCAGAGTCGAAGGGTGGGATGCTAGCTCTGGATACCATGATAGCGATCGCAGCATTCTTGGCTTTTCCCACACCCACCTGAGCGGTACGGGTATCGGAGATTATGGAGACCTACTGCTTTTGCCAAAAATTGATACTATGGTACTAGAACCCGGTACTCTCGAAAATCCAGACTCAGGCTATCGAGAACGTTTCGACAAAAACTCAGAAACAGCCTCACCTGCTTACTACAAAGTTAAACTCAACTCAGGAATACAAGTCGAACTCACCGCCCAACAACGCAGTGGTTTCCATTACTACACCTTCCCCCAAAATGCCAAAGCTAAATTACTAATAGACCTAGTTCATCGTCGCGACGAACAAACACTCGCAGCTAACCTCACAGCATTAAACTCATACACCCTCGTTGGCAGTCGTATCAGTCGCAGTTGGTCGCCCGAACAACGAATTTATTTTTACATCACCTTTGACCAACCATTCCAAAAAATCTACATCTCCACAAATGGTAAAAATCTCAGTCAAGTCAAAAGTGCATACAGCAAAAAGCTTCAATCATATCTAGACTTTGGGCAAATTTCCTATCTTAAAATTCGAGTCGGCATTTCTGCTGTAGACATCGCGGGCGCACACAAAAATCTCGAACAAGAAATTCCATCCTGGCAATTTTATCAAACAGTTGAATCTGGCAAACAACTATGGCGCGATAAATTAGCAAAAATAGATATCCAAACCAAAAACGAAACCGACAAAATCATATTTTACACTGCCTTATATCATACCTACAAAGCTCCACACATATATATGGATGTAGACAGACGGTTTCGGGGAGCAGATGGTCGCATTCACACAGCAGCAGGCTTTACCAACTACACCCTATTTTCCCTCTGGGATACATTTCGCGCCCTGCACCCATTAATGACTTTGCTCGAACCCGCAGAAACCAGCGAATATATTAAATCTATGTTGATACATTATGACCAAGTGGGTTCTCTACCCGTGTGGAAACTAGGAGAAAAAGATGTCAAAACAATGATCGGTCGCCATGCCATCAGCGTTATTGCAGATGCCTTCACCAAAGGCTTAACAAACTATGATAATTGGTGGGCATTGGGTGCAGCAATGGACACCATGGATAGAGATGAAACCGAATTAAATGTCTATCGTAATTATGGCTTTGTGCCTTCAGATATTGTTAACTGGTCAGTTTCCCAGACTCTAGAATTTGCCTATAATGACTGGGCGATCGCTCAAATTGCCAAAAGCCTCGGCAACATCACTGTAGCAGAAAAGTATCAAAACCGTTCCGAAGCATACCGCCAAGTATTCGACCACAGTCAAAAATTAATGCGCCCCAAACGTACAGATGGCAGTTGGGATAATTTCGACCCCTTTGCAGCAGGCTGGTATGCTCCTTTTATCGAGGGTAACTCCTGGCAATATACTTGGTTTGTCCCCCACAATATTCCCGACTTAATTCAACTCATGGGTGGAAACTCAGGATTTTTAACCCAACTGCAACAATTATTTTCCCTCGATAGCAGCAAAGGCAATGAAGTTATTGATATTACAGGATTAATTGGACAATATGCTCACGGAAACGAGCCGAGCCATCATATCTGTTATCTTTTCAATTTTGTAGATCGTAACGATCTGACTCGTGCTTATGTCAAACAAATACTGACGACAATGTATAAAGCGACGGCGGATGGCATCATCGGCAATGAAGACTGCGGTCAAATGTCGGCTTGGTATATTCTCAGTTCCCTCGGTTTGTATCAGGTGACTCCAGGAACACCAATGTTTGATTTAGGATATCTACATTTTTCTCAAGCGACTATACATTTAGATAATGGCAATGATTTTATGATTCAAAAAGGTAGTCATTCTCAACCATATTTGCTCAACGGTAAACCTGTTTCAGGTTGGCAAATTTCCTACCAAGATATAATCAATGGTGGTGTGCTGAGTATCTCTCAACCAACGACAACAAATTTCAGACAGTGGTATAACATTCCTCCTGTGTGGAGTGAGCAAGATGGAGTGGTGAGAGTGACTACGGGTAAAAAGACAGATTTTTGGCGGGTGACTCATTACGGTTTCATTCGCGATAACGGTCATTTTTATTATCAGAATATTACAGGCGACTTTACCACCCAAGTCAAAGTTACTGGTAAATATGAGAAATTATACGACCAAGCAGGTTTAATGGTGCGTTTAGATGAGAAGACTTGGCTAAAATGTGGCATTGAATTTGTAAATGGCGTGCAACAAGCGAGCGCTGTGGTGACAAGAGAATATTCTGACTGGTCAGTGGTGCCATTGCAGGAAAACCCCGAAAGTATTTGGTTGCGGTTAAAGCGGAATGGGGAAACAGTGGAAGTGGAATATTCTCTTGATGGGGAGAGCTACAATTTATTGAGGTTAGCTTATTTGACAACAGCAAATGAGTTACAGGTGGGATTGATGTGTGCTTCTCCAGATGGGGATGGTTTTTCTGTAGTGTTTGAGGAGCTTAGTTTGTTTGAATTATAGAACCCCTAATACCAAGCGCGATAAATGTTTGCTACAAATAAATTTCTAGGTTTTAGGTGAATTATTAATAATTAATTATTTACTGGTAGGGACGTTGTATGCAACGTTCCTACTAACTAATGTATCAACATTTTCTCAAAATGGCATTAGATCAAATCCGTTTAGTTCGGCACGTCAAAAACGTTCCATCTTCTACCATTACCAAATATTTCCCCATCTCTGCGTCTCCCTACCTCCCCACCCTCCCCACACTCAAAATCTAATTACACCGATCCTACCGGATTTGATATTACCCACTCCTAAGTCCAAGCCCGGAAGAAAGTATTCTCCCGCCACACACTAGCTGTTTTTTGCTCAATCGCTGCCATATCTTGCTGAGTTAGCTGCTGAAACCCTTGTGCAACCCTAACATTTGACTGCAACATTTCCACTGACTCAGTAGCCACAATACAACAATGCACCCCCGCTAAAGACAACACATATCCCATCGCTTCTTTCATATTCAATACTCCCGGTCGGAGTAACTTACCGTAAGCAGGAATTTTCATCCCAATAACACCGACATTTTTTTGCTGCGCTACAGGTAAAACAGTCCGACTAAAAGGTCGGGGATGATGCTTGTCAGCAGCATTCACAGAAATCAAAGTCGTATCAAACGGATAACGGCGCAAACCCTCAGCAATAACATCCGGTTCATGATGACCTGTAATTCCAGAAAATTTAACTATACCTTGTTCCTTTGCTTCCTCCATTGCTTTAATAGCACCTTGGGAACCGAAAATTTCATCCAAGGTAGACATAAATGAAACATGGTGTAACTGCCACGAGTCAAGATAATCTGTATTTAAACGTTTTAGCGATCGCTCCAACTCACGCCATGCTCCATCCCGATCCCGTCTTCCCGTCTTACTTGCCAAAAATACATCCTTTCTATAAGCAGGCAAAACTTTCCCAAAATGTTCCTCACTTGCACCATAACTAGCAGCAGTATCAAAATACCTAATGCCAAGAGATAGGGCAGCCTCAAGTATTGCCACTGACTCTTTTTCTTGCCCACTGTTATCTATAGGCGTTCTTCCTGCGCCACCCAAACCTAAAAGCGGTACCTTGACACCTGTCTTACCTAATAGTCGTTCTGGCATTGTTGGTGTGGTTGGTATCTGTGCGGATGCCATTTTCGTCTGAGAGTTTTTATTGATGGCAGCACAACCAACAATTCCACCTGCAACAGCAGCACTGGTAATCAGAAAATTACGTCTAGTCGTTTTTTTAGTCATAGTTATCACCAGGTTAGATATTTTGCTTAAATTGTAGCTTAAACTTATATAGGACTTACGCAAAATATTTAATTATACACCATTTGTAGGGGCGAATCGCTATCTGTAGGGGCAATTTCCTACGGAATGCTTTCCTTACAGAATGCTGCGCAAACGCAAACGCGAATTGCCCCTACTAGATATCACTCCCACCACCAGACAAGAATCATTAATTTGCAAGCTAGCAGTTGATAATGTTTTTGCGTTCCATTGCCATTTTTGCCTGACAGTGTGCGTGAGAAATTGAACAATAACGACATTCCCAGTAACTAGGTTTTGGTTTGAGAGATTTTGAAGTGCTAATAATGGCGATCGCTTCCCTCAGACGTTTTTTAAATTTATTGTCAACTTTCCAAGCAGGAATATCGACTATACCATCTGGATATATTAATCGTCCGTGGGGTATTTGTTTTTGACAAATATCTTTAGTTTCTGATGCTAAAGGTAACAGCAACATATACAATAATACTTGCATTTTATGAGATTTTCTACGCTTACCTGTTTTGATATCCTCAACTATTACCCAATCATCTTTTACCGCAACAATATCGGGTCTACCGGAAACACAAACATCATAAGTTTTGCCATTAACTTTGAATGAATTTTGGTGTTCGACGTAGACAGTAAAATCTTGTTCTTGCAGGATTATTGCTCTTTGAATTACCTTTTCATCATGTTCGGAGGAGTCATAATTATTGGATTGTTTGGGAAATTGATAATTAGTTAGTTTTTGGATTGAGTATATACATTTTGTCTCTTCTGCTAATACTTTTGCTAGCCATGTCACCCAGAGAAATTGTTTTGTTCTTAGTTTAGGTAAGTGTTTCATATTTTTTTGAAGAAATAATTTAGTTTTACTATTCATACTTTATCTCTATGATTCAGGAATTGTAAATAATTTTAAATGACTATTTTTAGGTATTAAATAACCTGAAATAACAGCAAATACACTCAAATGACAGCAAATGACAATTTTCTAATTATGGCTGTTTAGTTATGGAAAAATAGTTATAATTGAAATGTTATCGAAACTTACGCATAGGGAACCCAGAAACCCGGTTTCTCGTAAATATCTATTGTTAAGAATAATGGTTGACTGTAGAAACCGGGTTTCTTTGCGTAAGTTATGGTTATATTTTTTAGAAGGAGAAAAGATGACTAATACAGAATTAGAAAAACAATTCATCAGTGATATTGCGGGTGAATTATTTGAAAAAGAGAACGATCAGGAAACTGTTAATGAAGTTTTATTTCGGTTGCGGTTTAGTCGAGATAACTATGAATTGCCAAATCAAAAAGATACGGCTGAAAAAGATATTAATAGATTAATGGAATCGGCTGGATTTAAGGGTAAGAATATCCAAAGAATATTGAGGTTTGTTATTAATCTGATACGGGAAAAATATTCTGAAGAGATATCAGGAAATATCAGTGAAAAAGAATTGAATGATTTAAAAAATACAGAGAGAGGTAAGGGTAATATTTGGCAAATTGTTTTTAAATGGTTGTGGAATTATAAGTTTCCTCAGTGGAAGATGGATTGGATTTGGGAAAATTTGCAAAATCAGGCAAAAATATCTCCTAGTTGGTTAGATTTTGTTCCGACAAGTACAGATAGAGCAATGGGTTTTGATAAAGAAAAATTCCAAGAAAAATTGCAGGTTAATCAAAGATATGATATGAAAGTTGATTTGCCGAGAGAAGCTTATTTAGTATTATTAAATCGGGGATTAGATACAAGATATTTAGTCTGCCCTTCTTTGGCTTTTGCCCCTGAATATAAAATTGTCGAAACTCCTATTTGGCTGCCACAAAATCAGGCTTGGGCAAATGAGGATAAAATTTATTTTGATGCTCCAGGAAAAGAAGAATATTTAGCAATTTTGTTAGAGAAACCTTTAGATATTGACTGGTTAAAACCGAGCGATCGCGACCCTTTTCCAAGTTGGCAGTCTAATGAGATTATTCAGTTGTGGGAAGCTTTAGCAAAGCAAAGTAACTGGCAGGTATTTTATCGGCAAGTTGAAGTAGTAAGATAATATATTTAGGACTTACGAAATTGACTTTTCAAGCAGCATCTGTAGGGGCGAATGGTATTCGCCCTAGCTATCTGAAAAGTTTATCCATAGATTAGGATAAAATTATGCGGAATTTTAAGAAGAAAATAGTTACTGATGAAACTATGCGCCCTGTAGCAGTTTTGATTGACTATGAAGACTGGCAAGAAATTGAAAAGTTATTGGCTGCTTGTGAGTTAAAAGTTGAAGAACAAAATGTAGATTTGGCTGAGTATGCAGGCACAATAAAACTTAGTATAGACCCTTTGGAATATCAACAACAAATTAGGGATGAGTGGTAAGTTCAAATCAATAAAAAAGGAAACTAAAAATGGACAAAGAGCGCATACAAATATACACAAATTTTCTCCTAAAGGCACTCCAAGCAACTGCCGACAGCAATGGCGACCCCAAAATAATCTATCCACTCCTGCAAGCAAACCTAGACAAACTTGATGATAACTTAGCTTATATCCTACAAATCTGGGTAACAGCTGAACTGTCAGAAGTAGAAACAGACGCAGCAGAATTTTTAGCCAATATTGTTGGGAATTTTAGCTTCTGCCTCAACGACTTCCCCTTCGGCAACAAATCAAATAACATGGAAATCGTGATTGCTGGTTACCGAGTGGTGCTAAAAGTTTTTACCCGTGAGAGTAGGCCGAAAAATTGGGCAACGACTCTACACAATCTAGGCAATGCCTACTGTGAAAGAATCAAAGGCGACCAGGCACAGAATCTAGAAAATGCTCTCACTGCTTATAAACGAGCATTGGAAGTTTACACTAAAAAAGATTTCCCCATTGATTGGGCAATGACCCAAAATAATCTAGGCACTACCTACTGTGAAAGAATCAAAGGCGACCAGGCACAGAATCTAGAAAATGCTCTCACTGCTTATAAACGAG
>JASJEE010000162.1 GCA_030064835.1 Microcoleaceae cyanobacterium MO_207.B10
CTGGTTAAAACCGTTACGGAATTGAATATCAGGAAATATTATTTCTTCTCTTGGTCGATTGGATATGGCGAGGAGACCTCGCCATCCCTCGACCGCTTTTTCCCCTTAAAAGGGTCGGCTTTCAACCAGAATTATTTAATTATTAATTATTAACAATTAATAATTCGGTAAAAGCTCTAGCATATCAACCTTTGCTTAATCACTCTCAACATCTTTATCTAGCAAAACTAATCTACCAAAGTTGAGATAAATTTTCCATTCAGACTAGTAGATGGAAACTTCTTTTATTTGTAGTTATACTATATATTTATGTCACTACTGAGAAAACACCATGAACTTCTATTTTGTAATTCCTTTGAGTATATTTTTTCTAGCTCTTATTGTCAGTCTTAATACTGATGGCAAAACTTTCGATGGTATTCCTAGTCTAATTGCACCCTTTGTCGGAGTAATTGCCTTAATCTGGTTTTTTGCCATTATTCCTTGGTTATTCAAAGCTGGCTGTGTGCTAATTTTACTTTCTTTGAGTAGGATATACTTACCTGATACCTTGAGAATGTTAAAATGACCCTACGGCAGTTAAAATTTTTATTTTAAGCTCACCTCTACACTATTACAAACTAGAAGGGTTTTCTCAATTTTTTTTCAGGATGAAGACATTTAATTGGAATGTCTTCATAACCTTAAGTTTAGTTTATTCTCAAGCTATCTACTTAGCAAAAAATATTCAGATTATCTAAAAAATCATCCCAATACTTACGGAAAAATTCTGGGTATGCGCCTCCCATTTTAAGGGGATAAAGAAAGAGAATATTCCAAATTTCAAGCCTCCTTATTGCAGAGGTACTGTTAGTGCAGTTCCTCCACCAGGAGGCTAACTATTAACTGATGACTGAAATGACCAATCTTATTTATAGCTTTTCCCAAGCTCGTGAAGTACAGTTATCTTTTCATCTCTTCATTACTCTCTTTTCCCTATTCCCTATTCATTCAAATCTAGAATTTTGTACCTCACCATTATGGGAATTGCTATACCTTATTTACTAATATTGAGAATCTTGAGAATCTTGAGAATCTTGAGAATCTTGAGATTCATTCTTTTTTTCCAACCAATCTTTTCCTAACTGTATTGTCACATCTGAACTCAAATATCCCGTACTTTCGACAAAAATCTTTCCAACCCCCAAAGACTTTTGCACGGCTTCAGCTCTCTGAATATCTCCATTCTGAGCTACAATTCGAGTTACTTCTAAAGGTGTACTCCAAGGTTTAGCAACTTTAACATTCCAATAACCAGCATCATTGAGAGACCAGACTAATTCATCCACAGCTTCCCAACTCTCAGTGCTATCTTGAATTGCAACTCTAGTATATGATGTAGACTCAGAATTTTCCCATTGCTCACGATTATAACCAAAGTCAAAATGTTGGGCAATCATATCATCCAAACTTCTCAGATCAGGCAACCAGTAACTAGCATTATATTCTTCAGGATTGCTAAACTCACCCGGCACCATTAACATCTGCATATTAGAGTTGTCGATAGTCGTAGCAAAATTGGTCAAAGCCACCAATTCCTCAACACTCAAATTTGTATCAATATGAGACTGAATTACAGACAAAATCTTGGGCAGTCGAGATAAAGTATTCACATTTACCAACTGTTCTGTAAATTCTCGCATCAGCATTTGCTGGCGCTGCACCCTACCTATATCCCCTAAATTATCATACCTAAACCTAAGAAATTGTAGAACCTTATCCCCGTTGAGATGTTGTTCGCCAGCCTTGAGATTAATATACAAGTGTTGACTATCGTCCTGATATTTCATATCCTGAGGAACGTAGACTGTGACTCCCCCCAAAGCATCTATTAATTTCTCTACTCCCTGCACATTAACTCTGATGTAGCGGTCGATCCCCACCCCTCCTAAAAGTTCGCTTACAGCTTTAGCGCTTTTTGCTGGCCCTCCATAGTAGTTAGCAGCATTAATCTTAGTTAACCCACGATCTTCTACATAAGTACGAGTATCTCTAGGAATAGAAAGCAGAGTTAACTTTTGATTTTTAGGATCGAATCTAACTAACAACATTGTGTCAGATAGTCCTTTGAAAGAGTTAACTAAAGCATGATAACCTATATCTCCTTCATGGGGATATTCTTCTAAGTCTGATGTTAGGACTTTAACTCCAAGCACTAATATATTGACAGGGCGGGTCAGCTCTGGCAATCTCATATTACTATTGGCCAGATTTTGTTGAGAGAATACTGCCGCATCCTCTGCAGACAGCTTTTGTTGCATCAGTGGGGTACTAGAAAGAGAAACTGCCAACAAAGCTCCGGCGGTTGCAGATACCATAGCTACTCCAGCTAAACCTAAACCTAGCCCGAACCAATTTCCTGGACTCAACTTGGAAGGTTTTTCCTGCTGGTTTTTTGTTTTGGAATATTTACTTGAGGTTAAATGTAAAAATTTATTCGTGGCCACTAGCTTCCTCACAGACTAAGTATTAAAATAAATTCACTTTGTAAGAGAAATTTTTGTACAAATCTCAATTTTCAATAGTTTAGTAGCATCTTAAACTATAATAAATGTTTACCAACAAATTTTTCTGCTATCCGACTAATTCCTGGTAACCACAAAGGTTGTCGTTTCCAAATACGAACCATTAAGCCTAAACTAACTATAAAGTAACTGGTAGTTAGCAAACTATTTAGAAATAATAAGGATATAGTCCCAGATTCTCTAAGCTCGGCTCCTGCTTGTAATAAAATACTTCCCAATAGCCACATCAGACTTAAACTAATTACTAATCGACTCACTGCTCTATGTTCTGCGCTACCCTGATGACGATATAAAATCCATAGAGAAGGAAAAAAACCCAATATGGGAGTTACTAATACAAATAGTTGTAGACGGTTAATATCAGAATTTTCAAGTTGTTCACTATTTTTCATAATTTGTGACTCAGGTTATCAATAAAATTTTAATTCTTGAGATTATCTAGAGGCTGAACTAATAATTAAATTGGTGAGGTTTTGACAAGATATTTTGTCTCATTAATCTCTGCAAATATTGGTATTTAATTCTGTATCTGTGCCCATAGCTAAAAAAGACTTCTCCAGAATTACTAAGTTTCTAAATTGATAGATATAGCAGTTCTTTAATCTATAAGGTAACAGTTTTAGATTCCCCCCGGCCCACTTTTCAAGCTATGCTTTATAAACATCTTTAATAACATAAAACGTAGACATTAGAGAGAAGTTATGTGATTGCCCTTAACTGGATATTTCGGGAGAGTCAACGTATTTAATTAGAGGCTTTTCTCCCCCCACCTCCCCATCTCCCCACACCCCCATCTCTCTATCAGAAAAGGGTTTCAGGAGTTCCTGATCAGGGATAGCTTTTTCAGGGGGATTTAGGAGGATCGTAAATTTACTTGATCTTGATGAGAAATGCGGGTATATGCACGTTCTGATAGCATAGATTATAAAATTAATGTTAAAATTTACATCAATCCAGAGTAAGTAACTAGGAGAATATCTATCATTATGAGCAATACCCAAAAATCTACTGTTATTGCCCCATCTATATTATCAGCCGATTTTAGCCGTCTTGGAGATGAAGTCCGAGCAGTAGACCAAGCAGGTGCTGACTGGATTCACGTAGATGTCATGGATGGCCGTTTTGTACCCAACATAACTATTGGTCCACTAATCGTTAAAGCACTTCGCCCGGTAACAAAGAAACCTCTTGATGTCCACTTAATGATTGTGGAGCCAGAGAAGTATGTTGAAGATTTTGCTAAGGCTGGTGCTGATATTATATCTGTTCATGCAGAACATAATGCTTCACCTCACCTTCACCGAACTTTAGGTCAAATCAAGGAATTGGGCAAGCAAGCAGGGGTAGTTCTTAACCCTTCTACACCCTTAGAATTAATTGACTATGTATTAGAGCTTTGTGACTTGGTGTTAATTATGAGTGTTAACCCCGGTTTCGGAGGTCAAAGTTTTATTCCTGGGATACTACCTAAAATTCGCCAGCTGCGTCAGATGTGTGATGAACGAGGTCTAGACCCTTGGATCGAGGTAGATGGTGGTCTCAAGACTAAAAATACTTGGCAAGTTTTAGAAGCAGGTGCTAATGCTATTGTTGCTGGTTCTGCCGTATTTGGTGCTGATAACTATGCAGAAGCAATTACAGGTATCCGTAATAGTAAGCGTCCCGCTCCTGAATTAGCTACTGTTTAATTAAAATACTCTTTTTAAAAAAACATCAATAAAAATTAAAAATGGAATCTCTAAAAAATCCCATTTTTAATTTTTGTTTTCAATTAACTATTGACTTACTTTCGTTAAAGCTTTCTCCATCTCGGACAGTTCCACCGCCCCAGAAAAAGTTTCCCCATTTAAAATAAAGAAAGGCGTACCAGAAACACCTATTTTCTGAGCTAATTGAATATCTTCTTGTAATTGGGCAATAGCTGCATCAGAATTGCGATCGCGATTAAACTGTTCCATGTCCAAATTCAAGTTATTTGCAATCTCTAAATATAAATCTTCACCTAACTGCTCCTGTTGCTCAAACAAAGCATCGTGATATTCCCAAAATTTACCCTGTTGTTGAGCGGCCCAAGATGCTCTAGCAGCAGGAATAGCCTGGGGATGGATTTGAGTCAGAGGTAAATGCTTAAATACCAAAGTAACTCGATCTTGATTTTTATCTATAAATTGCTTCAAGTTACCCTGAACTTTTCCACAAAAAGGACATTGAAAATCTGAAAATTCCAAGAGGACAATTTGTTGAGTATCAGAACCAGTAGTAGGAGAATTACCAATCTTTGCTTTAGGATTAGTTTTGAACTCTTGTAATATTTCTGTCTGGCTAGCCTGTCGCTGTTCCTTTTGCTGTTCCTGGTAGGCTTGTACTGATTCAATAATTACTTCTGGGTTGTCACGAATAATCTGTAATACTTGTTTTTCTAATTCGGGAGTGACTTGACCATTACCTAACTGATTGAATGAATTACAACCACTAATTGTGATAAATAGAGTAAGTATTACTCCCAAAAGCATAACTTTCGACCAATTTAATTTACCTCTCATAGAATAGTCAAACATAATTTTTTAATTCATCACCAAACTAAATCTAAAATTAAATAATCAATAAATATTAGCCAACTAAATATATTAACTAAAATAAAATATTACAGCATTTTTTATCTGAGTAAACCACAGTTAAAAATCTAGGTGGTAGGTTGCAGGTGTTAGGTGTTAGGTGAAACCAGGGCTGCGAATCCCAAGAAGGCTGAACTTGTGTTCTACTAGCCGTGAACAGCGCTGTAATCAATAGCTAAATCGATTTAGCTTGATAAAAAGTCTCTAGACAATATTACTCAAATTAATTATTTATAGCAATCCTAAATTATTTGTAACCAATCAAAAAACAGATAAAATTCCTAAAACTCTTACCGAAAAATTCTGGGTATGCGCCTCCCATTTTAAGGGGATAAAAAAAGTGGTCGAGAGATGGATAACTCTCCTCGCTATATCTAATCGACCAAGAGAAGAGAATATTCCAAATTTCAAGCCTCCTTATTGCAGAGGTACTGTTAGCGCAGCTCCTCCACCAGGAGGCTAACTGTTAACTGATAACTGAAATGACCCCTATTCCCTTTTTCTAGGATATTTTTTTCACAACCACCCAGAGGGATGCTACAGTAAGATAATTTAGCGTATCTATAGTCCTATCAATAATAAAATATTGCTTGTCAAAACAATCTAAATTTTGACAAACATATTGAATAATTATTCTATAGACACGCTATTATCACATCATATAGAGAAAATTGTAAAATCTCTAATCTAAAAAACCCATCAAGCCTTCACTATCAATACGATTAGAAGCAACTGGACGATTCATCAAAGTTTGGGTAACATCCAAATGGGTAGTACCAATTGGACGCACGCCAGAAGCAGTCATTGTACTATTATATTCTAAGTCACCAACAGCTACTGGACGAATGCCTGAAGCAGACATAGTATGGTGAACTTGAAGACCAGTTGAAATTACAGGGCGATTACCAATTGTCTGAGTATACTTTAGGTTAGTTGTACCGACTGGGCGATTACCAGGTAAAGTCAGTTTTCCAGTCGCTTGAGTATCTTGTTTCTGTTGGCTTGACTGTGACTCAACTTGCAAAGTAGTGCGCTGTTGAGAGCCTGTATCTAATACTGTAGGTTGATTACTTTGGGTTTTAGCTTGGCTACTACTATCAGTAGTTTTATTACTTTCTGTCATACTACCATTTGCGCTCATAAAGTTTATCTCTCCGTTCTTAAAAAAGTGGTTTATTCATGTTACTGTCAGAACCATTATTTTTTATTGGCCCTTTATGTGAGATTGAATTCTAAAATCTTAATGTTAGAGTCGATAGAAGCGTTCCCACTCCTACCTCTCCTTCAGAACCGTGCGTGAGACTTTCACCTCACACGGCTCCTTGATAACTCCATCCTTGTTATGGATACGTTCAGACCTTTTCATTTTGGCTCTTATGGAGGGAACCATCTGATACAGTCTTAGTGTCATGGCAGTGTCTATGTAGAAGTTGCAAGTTGTCGTAGGCATCTTTCCCACCAAGACTTGTTGGCATTATATGGTCAACTTCTATAATATCTGTATCTGTGAAATATAGACCACAGTGAGGGCATATTCCTTTTTGCCGTTTTAATAATTTGGCTACCCTTGTGGGTGTTCCAGGATATTCCCCTTTACGCTTGCTCCAGTATTTCCAGTCCCCATTGTACGGGCTACTTTCTCCCTTGACTTTGATATGTCTGATTATGGGAGTCTCTGAATGTGTTCTTAGTTTTAGCCCATCCTCTGTGCTGAAACACCAATTTTGGTCTTCTACCTTTCTCCAGTATTTGCCCTTGTTGATGCTACCTTTTCCCCTGTACTTTGCCCATGCTCTTAGCTTCTGATACACAAGGTAATCTAATTTTGAAAATGTTTCCTTGCTGACCACGGTCGAGTAATAGTTTGACCATCCTCTTATTATTGGGTTCAGCTTGCTGATTAGTGCAGCTTGTGGGGCGGTCTTATGGGTGTCTATCACTTTCCCGATTTTGCTTAGGTGGGCTTTGATGCACTTTTTTAAGGGGGTGATTATTGTGTTGAAACCTAGAATTTCTTTGTTTGTATTCCTTGCAATTCTGTAGTTTCCTACTTTGTGTTGTTGTATATGGAATCCCAGAAACTCAAACCCAACGGTTCCTTCGGTTTTTATGAGGGTGTGGGTTAATCTTGTCTTTTCCGGTTTCAATTCCAGCCCAATGTCACTTAGCCATTCTTCAATTATTTGTTGACAGGATTTAATTACCCCTAAGTCTTCGTGAATTATCACAAAATCGTCGGCGTAACGGATTAGGCTTAAGGCTTTTTCATTATCCCTTTTGACTCCTTTGAGAGTCCTTGCAAACTCTTTAACCCGTCCTTCCATACCGTGTAGGGCGATATTTGCCAACACAGGTGAAATTGTTCCCCCTTGTGGTGTACCCTTATTAGTAGGGAAGAAATTATTTCCTTGGTCAATGTATCCTGCTTTTAGCCATTGTCTTAGGAGACGGCTAAGGGTAGGATATGTGTTGACCTTTTTGAGCAGAGCTTTGTGGTTGATACGGTCGAAACATTTTGATATGTCTGCATCAAGAACATATTTGGCTTTGTACCGAATGCTGTTGAATATAGCTCCGATAGCATCGTGACATGAGCGTCCTGGTCTAAAACCATAACTGTTTGGCTCGAACTTACCCTCCCATTCTGGTTCTAACGCTTGTTTTACGAGCGTCTGCAAGGCACGGTCGTACATTGTCGGTATTCCTAGAGGTCTTTTTTCATCACTGTTTGGTTTGGGAATCATTACCCTCCTTGCTGGGCGTACTTTCCCAGTGATTCTCAAGTTGTTTGTTAGGTTCATACGAGCTTTTGGGGACAATGATTTAATACCATCCACTCCTGCCGTCTTTTTACCTTGGTTGTCCTGAGTGACTTTCCTTACTGCCAATAATCTTGCTGACCAAGACCTAATCAAGGTTTTTTGAAGCTTGCGTACTGCTTTAACATCACCACGTTCACTCGCTTGAAATATTCTTTTTGACAACTTGAACGTCCGTATCTCGGCTTTACGCCAGTCTACGTTGTTCCATTCCATCATCAGGTTGTCCTGTGCTTTAGACTTATTCATTGCTACTTAATCAATTTCTTTGAAGTTACCGTGAGTACGTCAGCATATCCATTCCATTACAGATTGGCATTAGCTTCTTACTCAATCCCGCCCCCGGAATCATACGGTTGGCACCTACCAGGACATCGACCTATCCTGGGGATTTTCGGAGGTTACTTCGTTCTGATTACTTATTTTTGAGCCTTTAGCGCGACATTATCCACCGGGTTTATGGGCAGTGCTTATAGGTCGTAAGTTCATACGCCTATGCCCTATCCGTGCCTTTTTGCTTGGCCTTACACAGTCGTTATGGCCATTTAACTTAACGATGGTTCAGACATATCTTTGCTTTCGCTACGCATGGACTCTTGCTCGACAGTCACCGGATTCGACTACCAGTGTTTCTGCTTTTTACTCCCGCTTTACTTGTGAGGTTGCTTATATCTACAAAGTAGGGAATATGCTTTCACTCCTGCACCTGGAGGGTGGGACTGGTGGTTTCCCGTTTCACCCACATAAGTAATCAGTTTTCCTGGCTCATTTGCCAGGATTACCGTCCCTTGGGTTTTTAGGCCCAATTTAGGCTAACGAATCGCACAAACCTGTAGTTATTGTAACCAGATTTCAACCCAATAACATACTTTTGTTAAAAAATGCAAAGACTATTTTCAATTTAATCGTCAGGAGTCAGAAATAATAAGTCAGAGTTTATATATAATCCGGGTAATTAATTATTATAGAAGCAACTAAGTCAAAAGTCACAATCAATAAAACATAAGTTAATAAAAAAGGAAGAATTTTAATATGGTAAGAGAATACGGGTTTAATGTAGGAAAGTTTGTATTGAGTGAAGATAGTCAGTGCAATAACTGTTAAACTGAACTTGATATCAGGAGTCAGGAGTCGGTAGTTGGTAGTCGGTGCAAAATACCCCTAGAAAATGACACTGGGGTAGAAAATTTCTAGGGGTTATGAGTGTGCAAAAATTGACTAACACACTCACAAAGATTGATTCAAAATAATTTTGACAAGGCATAAAATTTTTGCGATCTGCTCTAAAAGATCGTTCCATAAAAATGCTATACGCTCATAACTGGGTCTGGTTGTAGGTCTGGTTGAGGTTCGATATCGGTATGAGAAAATTGTGAAGTTTGTGTGATATACTCCCAATCTTCTCTTACTTGAGTTTCAGAGCCAAACCACCACCAAGGTTTCATATCATCAGTTTCAAGTTGGTGTGTTTGCAATGTCACGCAATCATTAATGTTCGTATTATTATTATTGCTTTTCTTCTGCTTGTGATTTTCTTTAATGTTATTCAGAAAATTTTTAGTCATTTGTAATAGTTTCATTTCTCAATTACCTTTTGTATTGTTTTTATGTTCTAGAAGCAGATGCAATTGTTTGTGCTTTCATCTTTATCTTGTCAGAAGCTAACCAAGCTTGGCAAGAGTGTATCCACGGTTGTTCGATCTTTTTTTTGTATGATTTCTGTAAACTATCCCCACCAAGCATTTGCTGCCTTTTGAAAGGAAATCATTCCTGACTTTTCCACCCCGTCTTGCCAGAAATCCCTTATAGTTGTTAGTATAAAATAGTTAATGGACTATGAACACAAAAAATCCTACCCTTATAGCTCTTGACTTTGACGGTGTTTTATGCAATGGATTAGTTGAATACTTTCAAACAGCCTGGCGTACCTACTGTCATATATGGCAACCATCCGAGCAGATAGCCACTGAAGATTTAGCACAAAAATTTTACCGACTACGCCCAGTAATAGAAATAGGGTGGGAAATGCCAGTATTAGTACGAGCTTTGGTATTAGGTATAGAAGAAGAAAAAATTCTCGCTGAATGGCAAACGATCGCCCAAGACATCATCACTAAGGAAAATCGCGATCAAGCCGAAATAGGAGAGCGCTTAGATAAAACTAGAGATGAATGGATAGCAAAAGATTTAGAAGGATGGCTATCTTTACATGAATTTTATCCAGGAGTGGTAGAAAAAGTCAAGCAGGTAATGGCATCGGAAGTTAAACCAGTTATAGTTACCACTAAAGAAGGTAGGTTTGTGCGATCGCTCCTTGAAAAACAAGGTATTAATTTACCAACAGAAGATATTATTGGCAAAGAATGTAAACGTCCTAAATACGAAACCCTCCGAATGTTATTTGCAGCATCTGGTTCAGGAACAATTATTTGGTTAGTTGAAGACAGGTTGAAAACTTTACTAACTGTACAAAAACAACCAGATCTAAAAGAAGTAGAATTATTTTTAGCAGATTGGGGTTACAACACTACCGCAGAAAGAGAATCTGTGGCACAACATCCACCAATTCATTTATTATCAAAAACAGTATTTTGTCAAGATTTTTCTACTTGGAAATCATGAAATAAACTACTTAAAATTAAAACCTAAAAACTATCTAATATTTGATTTAGTTTTTAGGTTAATTAATAATTAATAATTATTGATTATTTACTAGTTAGTTTACGGGTACAAAGTTTATCCTGGCCGATGCGGGGATGGGGGCAACCCAGGCATACTTAAGGACATGGCTTTTTTTTGGTACTATACCAGTTTGAAAAAATCTTGCCCCCGCGGAGGCGGAAAATATTACAAATAAATTGGATAATTGAAAAACAGAATTCAACTATAAATATCTGATTAAGATTTACTGCCTACCCAAAAATTATGGTCTAAAGCCTCCCTCTTTTAAGGGTAAATAAGAAAAAATTTTCCTTTTAGTCAATCTTCTTATTTTCCAAGATAGGTAATTGTTAATTATTGAACTACTACCTAAAACCTATAAATTTATTTGTAGCAAACATTTATAAAATTGGTATTATCTAAAAAAAATCCCTCAAAAATTAAGATTTCAGTCTACAAAAATTAGAAATCAAAAACTATGCTAGACATGACAAAACTAGGGCAACAAATGCAAGGCATGAGTCAACACCTGACAAAAGAAGCAATTGCAGCACAGAACCGATTAGAAATAGCTCAAGACTTATTAGAAGCAGCAAAAACAGAAAAAGAAGAATTATTAGAATTAGAAGAAAGTTGGAGCGATCGCTTACTTTTTAATCCTGCTATTCCTATAGAATCTTTAGATACTTATCCTCTGATTAATCTGCCTCCAAAAAATCATACGGTATTTGCGACAGACGGTTCTCAAATAGCTCCAAGTCACCATGAAATTGCTTATTGTTATTTATTAAATATTGGGCGAGTCATGTTGAATTATGGGGAAAGTATTTATCCACTTTTAGATAGTATTCCAGAAATTTTTTATGAAGCAGATGACCTTTATATTTCTCGACAATGGGGAATTAAAACTGAGGAATGGATGGGTTA
>JASJEE010000153.1 GCA_030064835.1 Microcoleaceae cyanobacterium MO_207.B10
TAATTGATCAGGGATAATTGATAATTACCTCTCCCTAAAACGGATTGGATTGAATAAAAGGAAAATAAATTCATTGTTTCTCTTAATCTAGTTGGCTTTCAACCTTAATTATTCGGTAATATCTTTTCTCTACTGTCAGAGCTGAAATTTTATTTATAACTGATTATCCGAACATGATATAACATAACTACTGAGGGGTTGCTGATCAAATCTCAAAGCACTTACAAGTAAAGGTTTTAGTCTTTTTGGAGCAAAAAAAAGTTAGGATCAAAGGCAGATAAGTACAGAAAGATTAAGGGAAAATTATTTCTCCTACTTTCTCTGTCTCCCCACCCTTCCCACACCTCCCACACGAGGATAGGGTGTCACTGACACACCTCGTCACCGCCTCAAATCTTACACCCTCCCCACACTCTGCTTTTTTTCCGCAAACCCTACTTATTCCATTCTCCCCCTCCTCCACCTGCACCCAATATCTTAATATCAGCCCCATCCCTCAACCTTTGTATCCCAGAAACAATCAACCGCTCCCCTGGTTGCAACCCAGACACCACCTCAGCCATATCCCCCTTCACCAAACCCAACTCCACAACTTGACGCTTCGCCTTCCTTTCCTCTCCCACACCAGCAACCACATACACAAACCTTTCCTCACCCTGAAAACCTACCGCAGTCATCGGCACAACTACCGCACGACGCTCATCCCAAATCGCTTTTGCTCGCACAAACTGCCCATCCTGTAACTCACCAGCTCGGTTATCTATGTCAGCTTTCGCCAAAATAGTTTGAGAGTCGCTAACAGTGGGGGAAATAAAACTGACCCTCCCCATACCCAAACGCTTCCCTTCCGGACTCGTAATTTCCACAAGCAAACCTATCCGCAAATCCGATCGCCGCTCTAACGGTATCGGTAAATTCACCTCCAACACCTGATTTGCAGTCAAAGTAGTAATAGAGTCTCCTTGGCTAATAAAATCGCCAACCTTCACAACCATATCTCCCACCACACCAGAAAACGGTGCTACTACTCTTGTATCCTCTAACTCTACTTGAATGCTCTCAACCTCTGCTATCGCTGCAGCAACTTCTGCCTCCCCTTGGGCAATTTCTTCAGGACGAGTACCATTTTCCAACTCCTCCAAGTTACTCCGAGCTTCTGCTACCTGAGCTTCTGCTTGAGCAATTTCTTCAGGACGAGTACCGTTTTCCAACTCCTCCAAGTTACTCAGAGCTTCTGCTACCTGGGCTTCCGCTCTGGCAATTTCTTCGGGACGAGTACCATTTTGCAATCTCTTTAATACTTGTCTCTGTTGCTCGACTGCAGCCTCTAATGTTTTCACTTCAGACTCTTGGCTTCTCTCCAGTTGAGTCAGTCTGCGTTTTGCCTCTTCTAACCTTGCTCGTGCTGCTCGTTCTTCTTTAACAAATTCCTGAAAGTCTAATTCGGCGATCGCTCCTTCTTCTCTCAACTGTCGATTTCGTTTTACCTGTTCTGTTGTCAGCTCTAACTCTGCTTCCCGTGCTTCTATTTGTGCCTCAGCTTGGGCTATTTCGTCTAACAAACTCCCAGACTTAGCATCTGCTAGGCGTGCTTCTGCCTCTAGTAACCTAGCTCTGGCTTCAGCTATTTCTTCGTCGCGAGTACCTGCTTCGAGTTCGGCTAAACTAGCTTTCACTTGGTTGAGTCGCGCTCTTGCTGCTGCCACTTCTTCCGAGCGCGTACCTGTTCGTAGTTGTTGTAGCCGAGCTTGTGCTTGATTTAATCGCGCTCTGGCAGCACCTATTTGTTCTGGGCGGTTGCCCGCTCGCAGTTCTGCTAAACGCGCTTGAGTGCGGTTGAGGTTAGCTTCGGCTCTTCTCAGGTCTGCTTCTGCTGAGTCACTTTTGAGTCTAGCGATCGCTTGCCCGGTAGAGATAAAGTCTCCCTCTCCTACCAAAATATCCACTAATCTGCCATCTATCTCTGGGGTGACTCTGACCGAGCGTTTGGCTTCGAGAGTACCGACAAATTCTGAGGTTTCTTGGAGTAAACTCATTTCTACTGGTGTCGCTTTCACCGGGGTACTTCGTCCTCTACCTCTACCTTGGGCAGCATTGGCTGTGGGAGCAGTTTTACTACTCTGAGTTTGCCACCACTGTCCTCCCCAAAATCCTACTCCTAAAGTTGTAATTATTACTGTTGCCCATAGCACTCCAGAAAAATTTTTCTGCTCAGGTTGAGGCGAGTCTGAATAGTTTTTTTGGTGGACTACTAGCTCTTGGTTACTATCTTCATAAATAGTATTTATCGTATTTTCTGTATGTTTATGTTTGTCTTGAATTTTAATTTCGGATAATTTCGTTCCTAGCATTTTTTTTACCTTGACTTTTGATTTTTTCTACTAATTATTTCCGCACTTAATCTAGAGTTAAAATTTAATTTATCTGCCGTCTCATTTTCATAATTTACCAGCTCTAATTCTCTGACTAATTCTTGCCTTAACCATTTTATTTCTGAGTTTAGGTTTGATTTTGATCGATTCCAAGCAGAAATTTGATAGGGGTCTTTTGGTATATTTTCTGATTTTTGGCTTTCTAGGTATTCTTGGCGAAGCTTACAAACTATTAAACGATGTTCGATGAGTTTAATTCGTTCCGGAGCTTCTAAATCACTGAAAAAAAAGAATTTAATCACAAATCTAGAGCGAGTTTTGAGCCAACTTTCTTTGGGATGCTCTAGCATTTTCTCTCGCCAGCGATCGCGTCCTTGTTCTGTTATTTGATAGATTTTGCGACTGCACCCTGCTTCCCCTGCTGCTTCTGAGATTACGACAATGTAACCTCTTTCTTCTAATCGTTTGAGCAAAGGATATATCGCGCCGTAGTTGACGCTGATGCAGCTACCCATAAATAGTTCAAGTTGCTGCTTTAGTCGATAGCCGTGCAGGGGTTCCCTTTGTAGCAAACCTAAGGCCGATAGTTCAAGCATTTATATCAGTTTGATATATTTGTTTCTTTTCTATTCTAGACTAATAAATTTTTTATGGCGAAATAAAAATAAAAATAATTAAAAAATTTTAAATTTAGACCTGAAAATTACTCTCTATCTACCGGATTTTAATCCTTTGAAGTATGACCACTTTGGGATTTTAGTAACTAATATCATGTTCGGTTGAATACTTATAAATAACTGTTGTGAGGAGTGAGGAGTCAGGAGTCAGGAGTCAGGAGTCAGGAGGGAAGAAAGGAGAAAAGTAAAGATAATTTCAGTATTTATTTGGTACTGTCGGTACTGTCAGTCCTTAAATTTTATTATAACTTATTATCCGAACATGATATAAACTATGACTTCTCTGATACCAGTTTGAAAAAAGCTTGCCCTCGCGAAGGTGACCTATCAATTCATTTGTAGGAAACATTTATCACGCTTGGCATTATACCATTTTGAAAAAATAATGTTTTGCTTGATCAAACTTCAACTATTAACTAGGGCTGGCTGATTAAAGATAAAAGTATTGGCAGATAAAGGTTTGAGCATTTTTAATTCCATAAAAAATAAGAGATTTGGGGGTGATAGGGCTCATGGATATTAGTATTTAGGTTAGAGTTGGGGAGGTTGCATCAAGGGATAATTTTTCGGAATACCTTCTCTATAACTCCCTGTTTCTCTTGACTCTGTACGGATGTTGCATGCAACGTCCCTACCTACTCCCTACTCCCTACCTTCACAAAAAGACTTTTGAGCGCAAACCCTAACTAATTAATCAAGTTTTTCCACTTTATCCCTTTTATAACCAACCTTTTTCTTTGTTTTTCCGATTATTTCACCACACCCAACACCCCACACCCCACACCCAAGATTGATAATATTTGTAGCAAACATTTATCACCCTTGGTATTAATACTAATTTTACAAATAGTCTCTAAGACAAAAAAAAAGAGGATTGATTAAAAATAAATCACATCCTCATAATTCTCATAATTTTGTCTAACCCATTAGATTAGATAATCAAAATGTCACTTTGAAGTAGATTTGGAGTACCGTTGAGACGAGCAATGGTAATAACATCGCTTAAATCATCAGGACCACCATTACCGCTAGGATCATACTTCAATAGACCTGAACCGGCTAGAACTGGATTTTCTCCTTCTTCTACTTCCGCACCAGGATCTCGGACTGGATTTCGTTCGTATATAATTACAGGATTCTCACTACGAGCATCGCTATTTTGATAGTTATCGCCTGGGTCAATGGCAACAAAATCAGCACTCGCAATAATTCTGTTGCGGTTTGAGGCAACCAAGCTAAACCCAGCTCTACTTAACAGGATTCTGTCATCAGCAGAATCAAAGTCTTGGATAACACTGTTTTCCAAGCTCCTGTCAAAATAAACAAAGCTATCGTTACCTTGACCACCAATTAAGGAGTCACCTGTACTATTCAGACCTGGTGCAATGTAGTCATCACCGGCACCACCAATAATAGTATCAGTTCCTCCTCGACCAAATATGACGTCATCCCCTGCACCAGCACTAATACTATCTGCTCCTACTAACGCATCTTCGGGATCTCCTTCATCTTCAGTACCACCAACAATGGAATCATCACCTGCTCCAGTAATCAAGGTGTCATTAAATAAACTACCTCGTAATGTGTTACTACCTTGAGTGTCCTCGATCAAGAAGGGAGCAGTACCATTTGAACCCGCGAGAATTGTGTCGTTACCTGCATCACTACCGATGAGGCGATCATTCGATGAGTTACCAAATTCAATGAAGTCATTACCTTCACCACCATCAAAGAAGTTGGTGACACCAGCATTGGTATTACCTATGAGACGGTCATCACCACCACCACCACTCAGAGTAATTTGACCAGCAGTTGTCAGACTAGCATCTATCGTGTCATTACCATCACCACCTTCTCCACGGTTAAACACACCACTTAAGCAGTCATTACCCTGACCACCAATCATGGTATCGTTCAAAAATCCGGCGACTAAAGTATCATTACCCTCACCACCATCTAATCTGTTTTGACCCGAATAACCAGGAGTATTTAGTGCTAAACCATTCGCACCGAAAAATTCTTCATTTTCTGCGAGTAAACCTGTCCTAATGAAGTCATTACCTTCACCACCAACTAAGGTATCCCGTGCAGCCTGACCACGAATAGTATCATCACCTTCACCACCATCTAGGAGGTTTCTACCATCGCCAAATGGTCCAACAGCTCCTTGAATGCTATCGTCGCCTGCTCCACCTAACAAAGTAGATCTCTCTACTGACATTAAAGCCGTAGCTGTCGTATTAAATGTCAGGGTAGTTGCTTCATTCAGTTGAGCTACAGTGTCATTGCCACCATCTCCGCTTAAGTATACTTCACTTCCGACACCTACTACTGTGTCGTTGTCTTTTCCTCCGTAAATTGTATCTCGGTCTCCAATACCAACAGCTAAGTCATCATCACGGTTAGCAGAGAGGAAGTTATTACCTTCATTAGTGCTGATGTCAATGCCTAAATCGCTGAAATCAATAAAATCAAAGAAAGAAGTAGATACTTCTGTCAAGAAAACACCGATGGTATCGTCGCCTCTACCACCATATATTGAATCTCTTCCCCTGGCACCACCGAGGATAGTGTCTTCTCCTTGATTCCCAGAGAACCAGTTTCCATCAGCAACACCACGGAGGAGGTCATCTCCTGCACCACCATACAGACTAGAACGTAGATTGGCCTGTATAGTGTCATTGTCAGCATCTCCAAATCCTAGAGAACCAGGAGCTTGGAGATCGATAGAATCTTCGCCTTCACCACCTTCTAGGGTATCATTGGGACCTCTACCTATTAGAGTATCCCGACCATCTGCGCCTCGAACTAAACTACCGCCCAGGGTAGAAGTAAAAATTAGGTCATCTCCGCCAAGAGCAAGAATTGTATCAGGTGCTATATTTCCTGATTCGTCCTGATCGAAGATATCATCTCCTTCAGTTAGTGTTACCATATTCTTTCACTCCTCTACATCTATAATCTATGGTCAATTGTTCTATTTGGCTATATTACCAAGAACTTTATTTATTTTATATTCGGCTGTAGTTTAACCTGATTATCTGGCATAAGTCTAGCCTTTTAACTACAAAAATTATCAGCAAAAATTTGGCCTACTATTTGTTTCTTGGTCGATCATTATTGACTTTGAAGGATAATTTAGTATCCATAACTAAGCCAAGATATTTTTTAATGATTGATTATACTCTTGACATAAATCGGAGGACGCGGTTAACTGATTTTAGGTTCCCACATACTATGATCAAATTTTAAATTATCTAGATTATTCTAGAATTGAGATGAAATTATAGATGGTTTTGCTTCCATACCTACCGTTGCTGGCAAATAACGATTGGCAACTTGATTAATTAGTTCCAAGTGTTTTGTTAATAGGTCTGATAAAGCATAACGTTCTAAAACAGTTTGGCGGGCCCTAACCCGGATATCTGCCATGCGGGTCGGATGATCTAAAACTTCATCAATACGATCGGCAATCTGCTTGGGAGAGAAAAAATCTACTAGGAGTCCATTTTCTCCATCTTGGATAACTTCTCTAACAGGTGCTGTGTCTGACCCAACAATTAAGCAGCCAGTTGATAGGGATTCGATCATTGACCATGACAGAACAAATGGTCTGGTTAAATATACATGAACATCCGATGCTTGAATCACTTTTAGGTATAGCCCATAGGGCAATGACCCCACAAAATGGACTCTTGATAAGTCCAAGGGGATTTTTTCTAGCATCTCTTGTTTGTAACTTTTACCATTGGGTAAAGATTTACCATAGCAAACTCTTTCGGAACCGACTACTACTACATGACAGTTTGGCCTCCTTTCTTGAACATAGGCGATCGCTTCGATAAATTCTGGAAAACCTCTATATGGCTCCATTCCCCTTGCTACATAAGTCACCAGTTCATCTACACCAGATAAGTCTAGATTCGGTAATATTAGTTTGGCCCCTGGGTTCGGTTTAAAATAGTTTGTATCTACTCCATCGTGAAGTACAGATAGTTTGTTTTGAAGTTCTGGGGGAAATTGCGATCGCTGCCAATAGGTGGGTGATAACCCCCAATCACAGGTATACAAATCTATTAATATTGGGGCATTTTTGACCCGAATTCGAGCCATATCATCTAAGGTTAAGGGTTCAGCGGGGTCAAAATCAGCATCTGAGTCTTGAGAATGGTAAAACCACTCAAAGTAGCACAGCAGGGGAGTATCAGGAAATGCTTCTTTGACAAATAAGGTGGGACCCCAACCAGAATGACCACAAATGATATCTGGGACAAACCCTTGGGCCTTGAGTTGTTCTACCATCCTAAAGACAGCTTGTCCATAAATTACGGCACTTTCTAAAGGGCGGACATAATGGTGTGTTTCTGGACGCGGTTCGCGAGTCGGGTTAAATAATGCTTTGTAAACTCCAGGTATTTTCCACTCTGGGCGTTCATTTTTTGTCCCAAAGACCACCTGATTTTCTGGATTTGCCCCTAAAGCGGTAATAATATGACGATATTGGGCAGGAAAATTCGGGTGCAAGAATAAAGCTTTCATAAGTTGAGTGACTGTAGTTTATTAATAATTACTAATAATTACTTCTAATTTTTTAATTACTATCAGGTGCAAGGCAAATCCAAACACAATCTCTAGGAACTGAATCAGTATCTTTATGAAGAATTTTGTAGTTCAAATGAGATAAAAATTTTTCCATTATTGTGTCGGTCATTACTGAGTGAGCGGTACCGTTTCGTTTACCCATAAGATTTTGTTCCCAATCTTTGAGAAATCTTTCCCAACCTAAATCACTGAGCATATTTGTGTGGTGAAATATGCAAAGTTTTTGCCCTCTTAATATTTGAGGGATTTTAGTTAGGTAGTTAAATATATCTCTTGGTTCTAAATGTACCATTGTGTCATAACAAAAACAGACATCTACTGATTTTTTGTCAATTCCATTTAATGTAATACCGTCAAGTTTAACATATTTTACTCTGGATTCACCGAGTCGTTTTTTAGTAGCATTTAACATGGAATTTGAGATATCTGCACATATTAGTTTTTGGCAGTATTTTAATAATAATGCTCCTGTACGACCCCCACCAATACCTATTTCTAATACTGTGTTTGTTGTCTGAATATAGGGTGCGATAAATTTTTGTTCTATTAAGGTTTCATATTCTGCTAATGAGTGAGCAGCTCCGGCAGCTTTTCCTATCCATTCATCACCTATGTGAGTTAATTCTGGGTAATATTCTTTCCATTTTTTTGCATATTCTTCCCACGCATTTTCGTAATCAATAGTCATATTATATGGCTGTAAGTTTGTTAGTTAAGATTACTATAGCAATCTTATTTGAGTCGTGTAGAAAATTTTAATGGTTTTTAGGGAACAGGGAACTGGGAACAGGGAACAAGCAAGAGTTTCAGTTTTTTTTATTTACTTTTTGATTACCCGCAACCTATGGGCGGATTGCTATAGTTTATTGGTATAGTTTAATGTCATGTCTTTGTATAGTTGAAGTAAGGAATAAGAAAGGAAACCTGGAAGCCAGGATAAATATTTCCTCAGCTTTTACACAAACGATACCAACCGACATCATATAATATATTAAGTAGTAGGGTAAATAAATATTGAAAAATCAATCAATCAATCAATCAATCAGTATCAACTAAATAAGCTTAATATTCAGCGACTTTACACATAGATATAGCAAAAAGTAATACCAAGTAGTGGCGCGTCAAGCTTATATTATTTGAAAATTCAGCAGATTAGCATTTTCCTAAAGTAAAATTTAAGGCTTGGCACGGCAGTAGCAATATTTTATGAAAATGGTCTAATTAGGTAGAATTTTACCATTCTAAGTCCAGAGAAAGATATTCAGATAATTTTTGATTAAATGATTGGAAATACTCAACTAAATCTTGATATATTTGATCGCTAGGTGCTAAGTACTCTCCTGGATTATATTTGAGATATGTCTCTAAGTAGTGGGGAGGTAGTTCTAAGAATTGAAATACCTTATTCATTGTTTCTCGTGGGTGACTAAATAAGTCTTCACTTTTGAGAATCAGAAATTGTTCTTTGGGAAAATTTTTCATCCAATTTTGCAGTTGTTCAATATATATTCCCCGTGAAAGGTATGTATAATGTTGATGGTTAAAACTATAATATGTTCCCGTTTTAATTATTTTCTCAACCTCTCCTGTTAAACGGGTAGTTTCGCTAGATATTGCCTCAGAAAAACTCAAAGATTCATATCCTAATTTAACTTCATGGTAATAGTGAGAAATTGCTCTTTCTACGGGGTTTCTCAACAAAATAATTAATTTTATCTGAGGATATATATCAAAAACTCTTTGAGGTACGAGAGGATGAAATAAATAATATGGGCTTGATTCTCCGGTAATTATTCCTGGTTTTAATTCTGGAAATTGTGATTGATACCAATCTAATCCTTTGTCAAAATTTAAGTCAAAATAATGAACTTCATGTTGTAAAGATGGTGCAACTGAAGGATGTTGAACTATATAGTTATACAAAGAATTTGTACCGCATTTTTGCCCTCCAATTATCAGAAAATGTGGTATTTCACGATTAAAATGCCATGATATCTGCTTTATGGGAGATTTTTTACCTTCAAAAAATACTCCTGCTGCTAAAATTTCTCTACCTTTTTCTCCCAATGCCATATCTAAATTATCACCTTCTTGTACCAAAAAAGCGTGCCAATCTTCTAAACGTTGTTGCCATTCTTTTTGTTGAATATGAGGCCAAATAGTTTGAATCAACATCATCATACTATAGGATGGATAATGATGGGAAAAAATGCCACTGTTGATTTCTTCAAAGTCTAATAAAACTTGCCTTAAACCATGAACAGTCATATTAAAATAATGACTGGGGTCAGCATGAAGTGGTTGTAAAAAAGCAGTATCAATAAAGATTAAACCGCCTGGTTTTAAAATGCGATAAAGTTCTTTAGCGGTGATAAATGGATTTGGTAAATGTTCAAATACAGCATGACTAATTATGCCATCAAAACAGTTATCTGGAAATGGTAATTTTAATGTGGAACAGACTATATCTGTATATTGATATTGCTGTACATCTAGATAACAGATATTTGGTTTTAAATATTCTTTTTGAGTATTACCTGCGCCAAAATCTAAAACTATTCCATTGTTACCAATTTTATTTAATACTTTTAAAATTCCTTCTGAGTAAGGATGGGTAGTTTCTGTTTCTGTGAGTTTCAGAAATGGTAAATCTCCGGGTTGTAAAAGATGAGGAGTATTTCCCCTGATCGATACAGGACAATTTTCTGCATGACATGGTTTAGCTTTTTGACCACATTCTGGACAAATTAATAATTTTTCTAAGTTAAATTTTTTCTGTCTTTGGGGAAAGTTGGGGAAATTTCCTACAACTTGAAACTGATTTTGAAATAGTAATTTTTTCTCTGCGCTATCGGCAAATATTTCTATTTTTATATCTGTGTCTGCTAAAAGATTTTCTGGGAGTAATAGTTCACCCCAAAAACCACTTTGACTAGCATATTTTTTATCTGGGAAAGCAGCAGCTACATCTGGTCGATATCCACCATGTAAAAGGGATATATAAGGTTTCTCATTTAGATATAAGCTGAGTTGAATATTGTGGTTATTTTCAGGAATATACCAACCAGAAAATTTGGTTAGGTAATTAATTTCTGTAGTTTTGGGAAAATCCAGATTAAACATTATCTATTTATTTTGGTTCTATAGGTGGTAAGTCTTAAGTATTGACTGGTTGGTTGAAAATCACTTTTAACTAAACTTATTCTGTTTTTAAATACAAGAATTAACCTCAAGCTTACAACCTAATATTATTTTCATAAAATATTCCTACATTGCTTGGTTATAGGTTTTAGCTAGTAGGTGGTAGGTATTAATAGAAGAAGTGTAAATATTCCGAGCCGAAGGACTTCCGAATTTTACTGTAAGAATATTTTTTGAATTTGGTATAAAGCCTACCACAAATTTCCTATTTATCTTTTTCCTGATAGATTTAATACCCTACTTTTAAGCTATGCTTTATAAACATCTTTCTTCACATACAACTTAACAAAAATAGAAGTTATGTGTAAGTCTGACGTCGGCTTTTTGCTGAGAAAAGTAGTGTCTAATTCAATACACTATGAGTGAGGAATGTAGACAAGATTCTTACTCCCCACTCTTCCCCATCCTCCCCCTATCCCCACCCTCCTACAAGGGTTTAAGGAGTTCCTGATCAGGGATAGCTTTTAAGGGGGATAAAATGTAATTCGTAGGTGGGAGCATAATCTCCATAGATAGGATTCTCCTCACTCCTGTATTTCTAAAAAATGACTACTTTTTTCGGCATTCTTGAACTCAGTTATGAAACTATTAAATTCCAGGGCTATTTCATTCTCAACTGTGCCATTTTGTGTATTTACGAAAATACCTTATTTTGAGCTTTATAAAATTTATCTTTCCCTACCTGAAAGTAAGTAAATTCATGCTCAAAATCT
>JASJEE010000154.1 GCA_030064835.1 Microcoleaceae cyanobacterium MO_207.B10
AGTTATCAGTTATCAGTTATTAGTTATCAATTATCAATTATCAATTATCAGTTATTAGTTATCAGTTATCAGTTATTAGTTATCAATTATCAATTATCAATTATCAGTTATTAGTTATCAGTTATCAGTTATCAGTTATCAGTTATTAGTTATTAGTTATCAATTATCAGTTATTAGTTATCAGTTATCAGTTATTAGTTATCAATTATCAGTTATTAGTTATCAGTTAGCCTCCTGCGGAGGAACTTTCCGACAAGAAGTTCCACTTTTTATCCTTTTAAAAGCGGAGGCTTTACAGCGCTTTTCGCTCTTGATGAACCACGTCGCCATCAACCAAACCTTGTAGGGAAGTTGCACGCAACGTCCCTACTGTGGTCTACCGTGCAGTAACACCGCTTTAAACTAGGATTTTTCAGTAAATTTAGGACAACTGATTCAACCAATTATCGACATCAATTGTTAGCCTTTTACCTAATTGTAATAACTTCCGAATTTGAGGAATTTCCCAGATTTGCTCTGCTGGTATTTCCATAGAATTAACAACATCTACATTTACATCTCCTGCTATTTCAGTAAACTGAACCTCATTAGTCTTTCGCCTTTGAATACAACCCAAAAATAGAGGTACAATTTGATTTTCCAAAGCTTGGAAATAAATCTCCTGAACCCTCATTAATGACAAACCAAGATTTAACTCTTCTCCTAGTTCAATAATTCGCTCTAAACTATTAATATCTAACTCGATATTAGCAGGGTCATTATCATACAAAATATGTCTGAGTGAACTAACAATTAACCTTTCTAAAGCTTCCTTAACTTCCAAACCTTGAGACCTACATTTATGTGTACTAAGTTCAGTAGCAAGAGCCTCTAATTCAGCTAAATGATTAACACTCAGTTTACCATCACTACTTTCTGCCTCCAGGGCCCGCACATTTGTCAATAACCGATGACTCAACGCCACTTCAGCAGCTACCTGTAACTCCTGGGGTACAGGCAAATCATCGCGACGGAACGCCATCATTATCGCATAATTATCTCGGTAAACCTGGCTATACAACTGATCCAAGCGACTGAGTGTTTCCTGACTCAAAAGCCCCATTATCCGTTGACGTTCTTCTGTAAACAGATCCTCTAAGCTAAATGAACGTTCTCCGAATAAATCGGCCATGACCATAATTAGATTTGCGACACTTGCTTTTTGCAAAGTATCAAATAGCTTTTGCTTCAGTTCAGTATAAACTCGACGACCAGTGAATGGTTTAATACAGCAATGGAAATCCCATCCTCCCAAATGCAGTACAGCAAACACAAAATCTTTACGTTCAAGTGTAATTTCTGACACTAACTGTAACTCACCAACTGCCAGAGTGAGATTACCCATGCGTCGCATTTGATAATCATGTTGTTTGGCGTTGTAGCAATAAATTTGTTGTTCACGAGTGTAAGTAGTAAATAAAGTATTAATTGCATAGTGAGCTGCTACTTGCTCTAAAGTAATTTGAGCCGTAGAAACTAACTGTCGATAAACTTCATCACCTGTTTTGAACAACTCTACATTACTAGGAGCAAAAGCAAGTCGCCAGACAAATTCTTTTTCTAATTCTACCCCCGCTACGTCACCTGCTAATTCTATTCCTCTTGCTGCATAACGTAGAATTTGCGTACCTTCTGGTCGGGATATTTCATCAAAAAACCAACCACAACTTGTAAACATTAATAGAGAATTTCTTTGCATTTCTAGTAACCGCAAAGCATCTACTTTTTCTACTTCTGTTAAGTCGTGAGTTTGATGTTTGGATAAGAAATCATTAATGTTAGCAATAGACCGATCAAGAATTACTTTTATATATTCGTCTCGTGCTGCCCAAACATCTTTGAAGAAGTGACAACCAAAATCTTCATAGATTTCAACAAATCGATCCCTTAACCAATTGAGAGAATCCCTTAACGGTCTACGCCATAGTTGATTCCATGTGCCACCACCACCACAACCACAATTATCTTGCCAACGGTCAACTCCGTGAAAACAACTCCAAGCTGTTACTGGTTTTAATACAACTTCCCAAGTTGGAGGGTTAATACTAAGATAATGAGCAAAGTTAGTTACTGTCCAGTTGCGCTGCGGAAATTCTCCTAAGAAAGCATAAGCAAGGCATTTTTCTGTACCGCCTTTGTGATGACCGAATGTTTCACCGTCAGTGGCAACTGCAATTAATTGGGAAGGTCGGTTGTCTCCTCGCACAGCTTGGCCGATGCGTCCAGCAAAATTATGAGAACTATTGAGGACATCGTTAAAGCCCATATCTCTTGATATTGGCCCGTCATAGAAGAATATATCTATGTACGGGGTTTCTTTTGAGTTGTCACTGTTACTGTCTGATAAGAAACAACGGTAAGGACGAGTGGGATCTATTTGACTACCACCAACTTCTATCCATTCGGGATTGGGGTTATCTGTATTTGAGAAAGGACGACAACGTTGAGCTTGAGAAGGGGCTAAGATAATAAAGCGAATACCTTCGTCAATTAAGACTTCTAGGGTGGGATAGTCTACAGCAGTTTCTGCTAGCCACATTCCTTCGGGCTCGCGACCAAACCTGGCACGGAAGTCTTCTTTTGCCCACCGAATTTGGGTATATTTGTCTTGTTTGTTGGCTAGGGGCAAAATTATATGGTTGTATGCTTGGGCGATCGCATTACCATGTCCGTTTAGTCGTTGACAACTTTTACGATCTGCTTCAATAATTTTTTGATAGACTTCCATGTCATAGCGTTCCAACCAACTCATTAGGGTCGGACCGATATTGAAACTGAGATATTCATAGTTATTTGTGATCCCTACCAATTCTCCTCGGTCGTTTAATACGCGGGCAAAAGCATTAGGTCGATAGCATTCGTGGAAAATTCTTTCATTCCAGTCATGGAAGGGTTCTGCACTGGGTTGACGTTCGATACTGTCTAGGTAAGGGTTTTCCCTTGGTGGTTGATAAAAGTGACCGTGAATTGTCACATAAACGCCAGTGGCAGTATGAGCAGGTTTTACAGAAGTGGTCTGATTATCTACAGCTTGAGATAATGATAATTCGTCATTAGATTCATTGAACCTGGTCTCAGATGAGGAAACCATACGATTACATTCTCCATTTAAAACAATAAATTAGGTTTTTTCGCCATATCCACAGCGAAACTTCAAGATTGAGAATTCTTATGAAATATTGAATCTATTATTTAATTCCCAATCTCGGTTGATTTTTCCTTTATTTCTATTACATTTCTTGATTTATCGCCATTATTGCAGAGTAATTAAAGGCAAATTGTGTTTTGTTTAGATGCTCTTGATTAGTTATACAAGCTGTGTAAGTTAACAACCCCCCTAGAAATTCTAGAATTCCTCTTTATTCTTGTACCTTTTTTGGTAGGTTCAGAAGGCGTTGCTGATTTTGAGCATGATTTGTGTTTTTTGTTAATTGCTAAACTATTGAATAACAAATAGTTGAGATTGTTCAATTTTTATTTTCATACCTTGATTCAGCAACGCCGTTCAGAAATTATGATTAGTGTTGAAAACTTGCTTATGCGGAGTTAATAAAGATTTAATGGTTACGTCTTAATTTGTATCATAAAGTCTATGGTGGTTAAAAAGCAAGACTGTATTGATAAAACTTAACCTTACTTATTAATTATCTGTAAATTAGTAACATTACTTTTCCTCAGAAAACTGGGAATATGCTATAAGCTAATACTCATTTAAAATGCGTATTAGGAAGTCAGAAGGCGCGAAGTCAGTAGGAAACCACCCGTACAGAATTAATAAGGTTTTTCCCTGGAATCAGCCACACAAAAATAAGTCGTTTAAATCCACAACAGCTTATGGAAGAAGCATTATGTGAGTATTTTTTCATATCTGCTCTATTTGTTACTTGTCAGTTATGATTATTCTCTAGCTCTGGGATAATGTTTTTAAAAAACGGCGTTGCTGAATCAAGGTATGAAAATAAAAACTCAACAGTCTAGAATACTTACTATTTAATAGTGAGCGCGATCGCTAATAAATATAAATCATACCCACGCATCAGCAACGCCTAAAAAACTTTTAGCCAGATTAGACCACAGAAATATAATACCAACCATACAACATAAGTAAAGTTGCTTTGTCAAACAAATAAAAAATCTCTTCTACCTACCATCTAATACTTAAGTTTTTAATTGTGTTTTACTTATCTAAAAACTGCTGTAAAGTATTTCTGAAGCTATTAAGTTAATCCACGAACCCTATTGCTTAGTAGGAAAGTATACAAAGGTAGGAGTCAAATTTTTATTTAACGTTTGCGTCCCATTCGGAAGGAAAGTTTCTCTCTAAAAAGCGAGCTGACTGCTGAATGCTGACTGCTGAATGCTTACATTAAAGCTGTCTATTAGATATAAAATATTAGAAGCGATAAGATAAGTTAATTCCAACTGTAGTTAATTGATTTTTACCAAAACTTAGGAAAAAAAAGCACAACTTTTTTTAAAACTATCAACAGATAAACTTTTAATAAACTTACTAAAAATACTATCTAAAAACACAATGATTGAGCGCCAAGATATCAACAATACCCCAAATATTCAGGGGCTCACAGAAAACGAGGTAATAACTCGTCGTGCTGCGGGACTCGGAAATCAAGTCAAATTAAATACAAGTCGTTCCTATAGCCAAATATTAAGAGAAAACTTATTTACTTTTATCAATGCCGTTTTCTTAACTATTAGCCTTGTATTACTTTCCATTTCACGTTATGGAGATGCTTTCCTTGTGATCGTAGTAATTTTAGGTGGCGTTATAGTTAGTGTCTGTCAAGAAATATGGGCCAAACAAAAATTAGATCAAATTGCTCTCTTAACTAGACCCAAAGCTACTGTCATCCGTGACAGTCAACAACAGAATATTGATCCCAGTGAAATTGTGGTTGGTGATATATTAGTAGCCCATACTGGCGATCAAATAGTGGTTGATGGAGAGATTGTAGGAGAAGGCAAAATCGAGGTAGATGAATCACTACTGACTGGCGAATCCGATCTAATTCCCAAACAAGCGGGACAACCAGTTTATTCTGGTAGTTTCTGCATTAGTGGCACAGCTTGCTATGAAGCTCAGAAAGTAGGAACCGAAAGTTTAGCCTATCAATTAACTGTGAGTGCTAGAGCCTTTCGCCAAATTTACACTCCCCTACAACAAGAAATAAATTTGGTAATCAGAGTATTTTTACTCTTGTCATGCTTTCTTTGGATACTCGTTGCCATTAACTGGTTTATTAGAATTTATACATTTGCTGATAGTGTCCAATATGCTGCTGTAATTGCTGGCCTGGTACCCAGTGGGCTTTATTTAGCTATTACTCTCGCTTATGCTCTTGGTGCAGTCAGAATGGTAGGACAGGAAGTTTTGATTCAGCAGGCCAATGCAGTTGAGTCATTGAGTAATGTAGATATTTTATGCTTAGACAAAACTGGAACATTAACAACTAATCGAATTTGTTTACAAGCTGTTTATCCCATAGGAATTAGTGAAATTAAGTTGCGCCATTTGTTGGGTGATTATGCTGTCAGCACAACTACTAAAAATCAAACTATTGAAGCACTAGAAGCAGTATGTTCTGGACATGAATTGGCTCTAATTGCAGAAATCCCTTTTACTTCGGCCCGTAAATGGAGTGGTCTTAGCTTTGAAAGTCAGGATGAAAAATCTGAATCTGGGACATATATTCTGGGTGCGCCAGAAATATTAGCTGCAACTACGCCTTTAAGTGATGCTGTGACTCAGCATATTACAAAATTAGCTAAACAGGGACTAAGAGTGCTTTTATTTGCCTACAACTCCAATATCAATAGTTTGGATAATAATTCGCAACAACCACAACTACCGACGGAACTTACTACTTTAGGGATTATTAGTTTTAAAGATGAACTAAGGCCAGAAGCTCGCGAAACTATACGGGGTTTCTCTGAAGCTGGAATAGAAATGAAAGTTATTTCTGGGGATAATCCCCAGACAGTGGCAGCTTTGGCTTTACAAGCAGGAATTGGTTCTGATATTCAGGTGATTTCTGGTGCTGAGTTGGCACAGTTAGATGAA
Organism: Microcoleaceae cyanobacterium MO_207.B10; assembly: GCA_030064835.1. GTDB lineage: Bacteria > Cyanobacteriota > Cyanobacteriia > Cyanobacteriales > Microcoleaceae > JASJEE01. The sequence goes on from JASJEE010000154.1 coordinate 6,119, forward strand.
GTTCAGTTTATTCAAGCTGCTGAAGTTAATACTATCTTTGGCCGTGTTACTCCTGACCAAAAAGCCAAACTAATCCGCAGTTTTAAGGAGCAGGGTCATTATGTGGCGATGATTGGGGATGGGGTTAATGATGTCCTTTCTCTGAAAGAGGCTAATTTAGCGATCGCTATGGAAGGTGGTAGTAAGGCGACTCGTAGTGTGGCGGATATTGTGCTGCTGAAAAATTCTTTTGGCTCTTTGCCCCACACTTTTTTGGAAGGACAACGCATTCGTAATGGTATACAAGATGTACTGAAACTCTTTATGATTAGAGTGTTTTGTGTCAGCTTGTTGATTTTTGCTACAGGATTTGTTGGAGGTACTTTTCCACTATTAAATAAACATAGTGCTGTTGTTACTTTGATATCTGTGGGCTTTCCTAGTTTCTGTATTCCCCTATGGGCCAAGCCAGGAATTTTACCCCGTCGTAGTTTGGTGCGATCGCTGCTTCACTTTACCTTGCCTGCTACTTTAACTCTGACTCTCGCGGCTTTGGGTGTTTATCTGGCTTATTTGGTAGTACCAGTTATCACATTATTTTCAGGAAATGAATTACTTGACGATAGTGTGACTATTAATATTAATGATGAGTTTCTTTCTGTTCCTCGCAGCGCTCTAGTGACTATTATGATTTTGTGTGGTTTACTGCTAGTGCCTTTTATGAAGCCCCCCACAAAGGTTTGGGTTGGTGGGGAACCTTATAGTGGTGACTGGCGATATTCTCTTGTGGCTTTGGCCTTACTCGGAATTTATGTTGGTATTTTGGCCGTCCCACCTCTACGAGAATTTTTTGAGCTATCTTTACTCAGTACCCGTGATTATTTTGTGATTAGCTGGGTAGCTTTAGTTTGGTGTTTATTATTACGCTATGTCTGGCGAGCAAAACTTTTAGATAGATTTTTAGGTGTCGATCTAGGTTAAGAAATTAGGGAGTAGGCAGTAGGGAGGAAGTACAGGGTCTCTTGATAAATGCCAATATTAATAAAAGATAAAAGAAAATTAACGACACTTTAAGTCAAAACTCCTATTGCGTATGTAGCAATAGAGATGAATCAGATTTCTATTTCTGATTTCCTAAAAGCTGACCTCTGAATTTGGTCGCTCAAAACTTCTATTGCTATATCCGTAACAAAAGAGAACTCAGCACAAATTCCTATTGCGTATGCAGCAATAGAGATGAATCAGATTTCTATTTCTGATTTGCTAAAAGCTTGACTCTGAATTTTGCCGCTCAAAACTTCTATTGCTATATCCGAAACAAAAGAGAACTCAGCACAAATTCCTATTGCGTATGTAGCAATAGAGATGAATCAGATTTCTATTTCTGATTTGCTAAAAGCTTGACTCTGAATTTGGTCGGCAAAAATTCCGAAACAAAAGAGAACTAAGCAAAAATTCCTATTGCGTATGCAGCAATAGAGATGAATCAGATTTCTATTTCTGATTTGCTAAAAGCTAACCTCTGAATTTGGTTGGCAAAAATTCTGTTGCTATATCCGCAACAAAAGAGAACTGAGCAAAAATTCCTATTGCGTATGCAGCAATAGAGATGAATCAGATTTCTATTTCTGATTTGCTAAAAGCTAACCTCTGAATTTGGTTGGCAAAAATTCCGAAACAAAAGAGAACTGAGCAAAAATTCCTATTGCGTATGCAGCAATAGAGATGAATCAGATTTCTATTTCTGATTTGCTAAAAGCTTGACTCTGAATTTGGTCGGCAAAAAATTCCGAAACAAAAGGGAACTGAGCAAAAATTCCTATTGCGTATGCAGCAATAGAGATGAATCAGATTTCTATTTCTGATTTGCTAAAAGCTTGACTCTGAATTTGGTCGGCAAAATTTATGATTGCTATATCCACAACAAAAGGGAACTAAGTCTAATACCAATTTTATAAACTTAGGCTACAGTGCTTATCTTAAATGAGATGATAGTATTTAACTGTTGTTTGTTCTTCGCCTATGTATATGATTTTTTATTCACCTCAAAATTGATAACTTAGGAAAGTTATCATTAAAAAAAATTTAGAAAATGAAAGACAAAAGGAAACTTCAAACATGACTACAGTTCACGCCTACGCAGCAACTAAAAATGGTAGAACTCTCGAACCCTTCGAGTATGAATTAGGGGAAATTAATGGACAAGATGTTGATATTGCCGTAGAGCATTGTGGCATCTGTCACAGTGACTTAAGTATGATGGAAAATGCCTGGGGATTGACTCAATATCCCATAGTACCCGGTCACGAAGTAGTAGGTACAGTTTCCGCAGTAGGAGAAGAAGTCACCCACGTCAAAGTAGGCGATCGCGTCGGTTTAGGTTGGCACGCTGGCTATTGTATGACCTGTTCAGAATGTTTAAGTGGCGATCATAACCTTTGTACTAAGGCATCTCCAACAATTGTAGGTAGACATGGAGGTTTTGCCGATCTAGTCCGGGCCAAAGGAGTTAGTGTAATCAAATTGCCCAATGACCTTGATCTTTCTTCTGCTGGTCCACTATTATGCGGTGGTATTACAGTATTTAATCCCCTAGTCCAATTTAATATTTCACCCACAGCAAGTGTTGGTGTCATTGGTATTGGTGGTTTAGGACATATAGCTCTTCAATTTCTGCGTGCGTGGGGTTGTCGAGTCACAGCTTTTACCTCTAGTCCCTCAAAAATTGAGCAAGCATTAAACTTAGGGGCACACGATACACTCAATTCACGAGACCCTGAAGCTTTAAAAGCTAGTGCAGGTCGTTTTGACTTAATACTCTCTACAGTAAACGTTAAGTTAGATTGGAATGCTTATATCCAGACACTCAAACCTAAAGGTCGTCTACATCTCTTAGGGGTTGTCACTGAACCCCTTGATTTGAGTGTTACACCAATGTTATTTGGCCAACTTTCTGTATCATCTTCCCCCGTTGGAAGTCCAGAGACAATTACACAAATGTTAGAATTTGCTGCTCTTCATCAGATTAAGCCCATCACTGAACATTTTCCTATGAGTAAAGTCAATGAAGCAATGGAGCATTTACATAGTGGTAAACCACGTTATCGAATTGTCTTAGATCGTGAATGAATATTGTAAATAGAATTTTTGAATTTTTAACCTTACTAACTTCGTGGGAGAAAATAGCATTTGTTTGGTCTAATAAATTTAGAAATGAATCAAAACTATAATTTTTGAGTAAAGAGTATTTAGAGTTCAAAAATATTTACTATTTTAAGCATTAAGCTTGGGTTTACCTAGTAAATTTAATTTTACGAAGCGTTAAACAAGGATATTATAGTCATTTAATTTAAGAATGAAACACTTTTTCGGCTGAAATCATTTGATAGCAATAAAAACTTGTCTCAAGCTACAGTGAAACGACTATACAAATAGTTGAAGTAATTTAATTATTTTATATGAAATATTTCTTTGAGTAACATTCAAGTCTCATCACAATAAATGCTTCAAAGCGTAAAAGGTAGTTTCCCCCTACAACTATCTACTAGCAACATCTCAATGATTAACTATTTTATTTGTAGGAAATGTTTATCATGTCTGGTATTATATCTATAGAGTTAAGACGAGCTAAATAGGTGAAAAAACATTGCCAGGGAATTTAAGCTTTTTTTTTATGCAAAAACAGTGGAATATTACCGCGTTTTTTTGTGTTGATAAGCTTGTACTTATCAGAGAATTAGGATAGAAAAGTCAGATATTTTTTCTACCTCTTCCTTGCTTAGATTGTTCAAATTATTCCTTATTTATAATTCCTAATACCATTTCTCTGTAACAATGCGCTTAATAATTGTTGCTCAGACCTTATTATACTTACTATTCTAATTTTTATATTAAGCGCAACTTCAGGGAGAAATGGTATAACCTCTTAATCCTGAATTATATTCATAGGCAAAATAAATTTTTCAGGAAAACCTATTAATTTTTGTCTAATTTCTGATTTACTAAACTTGAAATTTTGACTCATGCTAAACACACAAACAATCATTTCTATTTTCTTAGTATTTATTCCTATTTCAATAGCAGCTAATTTTATGGAATGGGGTTCATCAGCTATCTTTATTACATCTGCTATAGCAATTATTCCCTTAGCAGGTTGGATGGGTACTGCCACTGAAGAAATTGCTGTTGTTTTAGGTCCTAATTTAGGTGGTTTGTTGAATGCTACATTTGGCAATGCTACAGAATTAATTATTGGTATTATTGCTTTAAATGCTGGCTTAGTAAGTGTAGTTAAAGCAAGTATTACTGGTTCTATAATTGGTAACTTATTGTTAGTAATGGGTCTATCAATGTTTTTAGGTGGGCTACGTTTCAAAGAACAAAAATTTCAGTCGGTAGTAGCTCGCTTAAACGCTTCAGCAATGAACTTAGCTGTAATTGCTATCTTAGTACCAACTGCAGTAAATGCAACTTCCGATGGTATTAGTGAAAATACAATGCAAAATTTGTCTGGTGCAGTAGCAATAGTATTAATTACTGTTTATATACTCACCTTATTATTTTCCATGAAAACTCACTCTTACTTATATGAAGTTGGTGTAGCAGGAAGCGAATCAGAGGATTTAGATTCTAACAGTGAATCAGAAGAAAATACCGAACATAAACCTAATTTGTTACTGTGGATTTCAGTTTTATTAGTGGCAACTTTAGCAGTAGCATTTGAATCAGAATTACTGGTTGATTCTTTAGAAGAAGCTACTACTGCTTTAGGATTAAGTGCTTTATTTACTGGTGTAATTGTAGTGCCAATTATTGGTAATGCTGCCGAACACGCTACGGCAGTAACTGTTGCTATGAAAAATAAAATGGATTTATCTGTTTCAGTAGCAGTAGGTTCTAGCTTACAAATTGCCTTATTTGTGGCACCTGTATTAATTTTGGCTGGTTTATTATTAGGTCAACCAATGGATTTGAATTTTAATCCTTTTGAATTAGTAGCAGTGGCAGTCGCAGTATTAATTGCTAATTCTGTAAGTTCTGATGGTCGTTCTGACTGGTTAGAAGGAGCTTTATTATTAGCAGCTTATACAGTTTTGGGATTAGCCTTTTATTTCCACCCCGTCATTGAAGGATTAGGTTGATAATAAGTACCTGTGCAACATTAATTTAATATTTTTCAGAGATTAGGGAGTAGGGGCGATACGCGTTTGCGGAGCATTCCGGAGGAAATCGCCCCTACGGGAGCAAGGGAAAAATACAGCATATTTCGGGCTGATGATGTACAAGGCGTATAGCGCTGTGCGCAGGGAACAGGGAACATAAAACAGGCAATAGTGAGAATAAATTGCCGATAATATAAGGCTTTTAGCTCTTGGACACCTCCTGCAATTTGTAAAGCGTGCCAGCGCACATTGCTATAAAT
>JASJEE010000155.1 GCA_030064835.1 Microcoleaceae cyanobacterium MO_207.B10
AGCAGAGGTAATTATTAATTATTAATTGTTAATTATTAATTGTTAATTATTAATTCCTGAACTAATACCTAAAACCTTCCTGTATGGGTTAACAAATTAAAAGATTCCCACTCAATCACATCTTCTAAAAGAGCTTGATAACCTGCTACATTAGGATGAATTCCATCTGCACAAAGACGCGATCGCCACCAATTTTCTCCCCGACTTAACCAATTTTCAAACACATCTAAATAGGGGATTCGTCGTTTTAAACAAGCTAACCTAGTTGCCTCTTTATATAGATATTGGTCATCGTGACTATAATACAAACAATTCTGAAAAGGCATTTTAGTCTGGTCAACAGGAACCATCCCTATAAACAATACAGGACAAAGTTGTTTTGAGGTGTCTAATAAATGGTCTAAAATTGTTTTGAATTGGGCAAAGTCAGTAAAATAGCGACCATCTGATTTTTGGACTCTGGCCGAATCATTTACCCCTACAGAAAGAATAATAATATCCGGTTGACGATTCCTTAATTCTCCCCGGTGGTAAAACTCATGTTCGAGGCGTTGTTCTACTTGTAAAACACGGTTTCCCCTAACTCCTAGATTATATAGTACATGACCAGGAGTTTCTGGCAACATCCACTGTCTTCGTAACCTTTCCACCCAGCCACCGCCTTCGTGATCGCCAAAACCATAAACTAAACTATCTCCTAAAGCAACTATTTTTAGAGGATGATGAATCGGAGAAAAGTGCTTTAAAGTAGAAGAAACTGTAGTTAACATAAGCAATAAAAATCAATAAATGTTGGAATTTATTCATATTTCTTAAATATTAACCAGAAATTATAGCATTAACTAGGCCATTGTGCCAAATCTTGAGTAATTTTGTTAAAATAGAAAATTAGGATAATAATAGGCCAAAAAAATTATGCACATACAACATCAGTCAAATATTGATTCTGCAGAACTAAATCGTCGGGCCGAAGACCTGATAACTGCTGCTTCTAATCGTTATCGGATTGTGGTGCAAGTAGCTAATCGTGCCAAGCGTCGTCGTTATGAGGATTTTGATAATATTGACGAACAAATGATGAAACCAGTGCTGCGGGCCATAGTTGAAATGTCTGATGAGTTGATGCAGCCAGAAATTATTAGTGATGTCAGCACGAGTATGGAGCATAGATAATATTATAGATATTTAGTTAGTATTTATAGTTGTTAAAACTGGCCATGACTAAGAAACGATGGCTTAGGTATTTTAAATTAACTGTCAGTGTAGCAACTCTGACATTAGTGATTGGGGCAGCTACGGAATTGTTGGGGAAGACATCTCTGCCTACTGTAGCAACCCCTTCCACTTATTTATTAAGTAATCACTCAGAGCAAAGAACAAATTTAACAATTCCTGAATACCCCCTTCAGATTACGCAACGGCAGGTTAGACCAACTGATGTATGGCCTTTTGTCTATGAAAAGATACCAGGTTTGCCTTTAGAAAATGATTATGTATCTAAAGAAACCGGAGAGGTGGATACTGAGAATACTTTAATCTCACGTTTGATTCGATACCATTTTTATGTGAAAGGTCGTCCCCCTAATTTTCGGTTTGACTGGAAGTTAACACTGGCAGATTATCTAGGAGCAAACGATTATTTACAGTCTTCAGTGTATCCTGGTCATAATGATTTGACGGAAAATCCGATGGAGGGCGATCGCGAAGCTATTCAAAGTTTGACCCGCTCTCAAAGGGAGACTTTGGTTAATAGATTAGTAGACATTTTTAGTGGTGACCCCGATCCTCCATCAATACCAAGAGTACAAGAAAGAAGTAACCCTCGGCAGTCAAGTCCTAGAACTCCTGTACTTCCCCAACCAGGAGATGCAGATTTACTAAAGCTCTAAACTATGGAAAAAATAGTCAAAAGTGGAGCAGGTTGGCGGTTAGGTTGGAATCCTCATGCACCAGAATTTCATGGTTTGGTGGGGGGAGATGATTGGTCAATAGAACTAACGGAAGCTGAACTTAATGATTTTTGCAGATTATTAAACCAGTTGACCAAAACCATGAATCAGATGGTGGATGAGTTGATGGATGAGGAAAGAATAGCTTGTGAAGCTGAAAGTGATTTGATTTGGATGGAGGTAGAAGGGTTTCCAAAAAGTTACACTGTTCAGTTTATCTTGAATCAAGGACGTAGAGCTGAGGGTAAGTGGTCTGTAGATGCTGTACCTAGTTTAGTCCAGGCTACAGAAATGTTGAAAATTTTTTGATTCAACTTTATTGGACTATGGTAATATAGTTTGATGTACAATTAAATATTTTGATATTAGTTGCATAAACAGTGTAAGGTGTGATAATATCCTTAATGTTGTCGGGGCGTAGCGCAGCTTGGTAGCGCACCACTTTGGGGTAGTGGGGGTCGTGGGTTCAAATCCCGCCGCTCCGATTCAAGGTTCTTTGTATACCCTAACTGCCTTTCAGTCTTTTATGTTAGGCTTATCTTTCCTATCTTCCTTTTTTAAATACACCTAAATTTTAACATTTAGGTAATTTTCAGGAAATTACTAAGGGTCAAAAATTAGAAACCTGATAGATGAGTTACACCACAAAACAGCTTTGTTTTTAGTGTCTCTTTCAGAGGAGCTTTCCTATCGGAATGCTGCGCAAACGCTATCAAAATTTTGATGTAATTTTACTGCCGACTTTTGAAGTTTCTCAGATGACAATCAAATCTGGCAGAAAGCTCAGAAGTAAATCAGTGAGACAAATGTTGAACTGGGCACACTATAGGTTCGAGATGCGCTTAAAGCATAAAGCTGTTGAATACAGCAAAGTCGTTGTAGATGTTTCGGAAGCCTACACTAGCAAAACCGTTAGCTGGACTGGTGAAATCCTCAACAATTTAGGAGGCAAAAAAGTTGTGACTGGTAATGATGGTTTTCGCCTCGTTCGCGAAGTGGAAAGGATGTTCTATCGCGACTTAAACGGAGCGCGTGGAATCTTGATCAAAAGCGTGGTAGAAAATTTCTCTACCACATTGGGAGATACCCCCTCAGTAAGTTAATTTTACTGTGAATTGTTAATAATTGTTAGCAAAATAGTATCGGTTGTATTGGATAAGAAAGTTTCCAAAACTTCCAGCATACTTTCTTTGGGTTTGTATTACAAATTCAACTATAAATGTGTAGTAATTGCTTGGATAGTTTTGGCAACATAATTATCTAAGTTTTTCCTGGCAGAGACTTTTCTGGATTTTGGTACTAAAGCCTCATTTTATTTTGAAAGTTTTCCTATACCTAAAGTAGATTAGATAGTTTAAATTTTGAGAACTACCCAGGTTTATATTTTTTCAAGTGATGAGTCATAAAAACCAGGTATTCCTAAAAAGTCTTTAGCTAAATCTGAATCAATTTCACTGGCTTTAGCTTTTACCAATTTGAGATTATTCACTACTTCTGTTGAACAAAAGTTAAAACCGCGACAACTAAAAAAGCACTTTTACATCTAGGCAAGAATAATAGATTCACTTTCTCAATATTTACTTTTCGAGTTTTCATTATTCCTTAATTGCAAATAGGGAATATTGAAAACACTTTAAATGCTTGCTTGGGGGGACGTTGGTTGATCAATGCCATCAAGCTACTACTCTATCAACTTACATATGTATCCTAAATTACATTATTAGTATTACTAATTTTTGAGAAGTTTGTCAAGGGGTTAAGAAAATAATTTCCGCAACACCCTTGGAATATTATTTTTCAAGGCCAGGGCCTCATCTATCTATCAAAACATAGCCATAATCACCATTCTAAAAATATGTGTAGGAATGTTGAGACATTTGAGTTAAGTGAGTCATACAAGTACCCATAAGAAAATAAACTACCATCATTGCCGCAGCAGATGTAGCAACTAGAATGCCAGCAAGCATCAGAGAAAACTCTCGATGCTGAAAAGATTCCTGCATTAGGTGCAGAGACCAAGCTACTAAGGCAACATCAAGTATTAAAATAGTGACTAACATAAGTTACGTTTTGTAACAGTTCTTATATTCTAACAACATTTCTTCAAAAAATACTTAAGTATTTTTACCAATAAAACCAAAATTTTAAGTTATATATCAACTTCAGTGTGTCTTACAGGGACTTGATGGGCGTTCAAATGGGCCTTTATTTCGGCTACACTGAGTTGACCATAATGAAGTAGGGAAGCCAGCAAAGCTGCTTCTGCTTTTCCAGTTGTCAGGGCCTGAAAAATATGCTCGCAGTTCCCGGCACCTCCTGAGGCAATGACCGGAATCTGAACAGTTTCAGCTATAATTCTGGTTAAATCTAGGTCATATCCTGCCTGAGTCCCATCAGCATCCATACTTGTGACTAGAAGTTCACCTGCACCACGTTGTTCTACTTCTTTTGCCCAGGCGATCGCATCCTTACCAGTATTTTCTCGTCCACCCCGCACATAGACATCCCATCCTGGATTACCTGGGTCTGAACGACGACGGGCATCAATAGCTACTACGATACATTGATTTCCGAAACGGTCACTGGCTTGATTAACAAAATCAGGGTTCTTTACTGCTGCTGAATTGATACTAATTTTATCTGCACCAGCTCTTAACAAATTTTTAATATTTTCTAAGGATTGAATACCTCCCCCCACCGTCAGAGGAATAAACACTTTCTCGGCGGTGCGGTATACCACATCTATTATTGTATCTCTTCGTTCATGGGTAGCGGTAATATCAAGAAATACTAGCTCATCAGCACCAGCATCATTATAGACTTGGGCCAGCTCTACAGGGTCTCCAGCATCTTGAAGATTAACAAAGTTAACCCCTTTGACTACTCGGCCTGCATTAACATCTAAACAAGGTAAAATTCTTTTGGCCAGCATGATCAAGAAATTTTTTCACTCCGATAGCAAACTATATTAATTATTGCTGATTTTAGAGTTTAGATTAATCGGAAAATGAGTATTGCAGGATGGAGGAAATTAAGTGACTAGAGACAAAATACTCAAAGCCTTCTAATCAAAACTTGTTACCCCTGCCAGTCTATCCTCGCGTAGGCGGGGGGGCGGGGGCCAGCTTCTAAATTCCGCGTAGCGATAGTATGGCAGTTGAACCTGTGGTGAGGAAATTCTTGAATTCTGATTGGTTTAGTTGCAGCAATAATTTAATTATTAATCTTTGACTTTTTATTTTTGACTTTTGACTTAGAATTTTGAGCTGTGATCAAGCACTAATTTCAGATAAACTGTGGATTGATTCATACCACTAAGAGAGACTGTAAATAAAAATGGAAATAGGTCAGCAAGTAAAAGTGCGCCGTGTTCGACAACGGATACCTGGCAATATCATCAGCCGAGTCAAGCAAAATCCCATTGGCACAATTAAAGACTTCAAAATGGTAGACGGTAGCGGAATCGGCTTCTGGGTCCAATTTGAAGAAAACTTGGGTACTTGGTTTTTTGAGGACGAACTAGAACCTATCTCTTAATACATAGCAGGAGTATGCGTGAGGTGTGAGACTAAGAACGGAGAATAAAAGTATTACCAAAAATAGGTATTCAGATTTCCATATTCTTTTCATCCCAGATTGGGATGGATACAGTCTCACCCCTAGCCTGTTTTCTGTTAACCCTAATAATTATTAGCCGTATAGTATGATCTCTACCTAGTAATCGTTGAACTTGATTCTAATGACAAGCGTTATAACTTTGACATTTTTGGGTAAAGGTGGTACAGGGCGAACTACAATCGCATTTGCTACTGCCAAAAAATATGCTGCTCAAGGTAAACGAGTGCTATTTGTAGCACAAGAACCTGCCCCAGTATTATCAGTATTATTAGCTAGTGAGATTGGCCCAGAACCTAGAGAAATAGAACCGAATCTAAAAGCAGTTCAAATTCAGGCAGCAAGATTACTAGAAAACGGTTGGGAACAACTGAAAAAACTAGAAGCTGAATATATCCGCACGCCATTCTTTAAAGATGTTTATGGTCAAGAACTGGGTGTATTACCAGGAGTAGAAGGAATCCTTACTATCAATACTCTCCGGGAATACAGCGCTAGTGGAGAATATGATGTAATTATCTACGACGGTGCGGGAGATAAAGAAACCCTAAGATTATTGGGGTCAGCAGAAATTATGAGTTGGTATATTCGTCGCTTCCGTGAAGTTATTCTTGACTCAGACCTTTATAAAGCATTGTCCCCATTTGTTCAACCCATTAGCAGTGCAGTGATGAATGTGGATTGGACAAGTAATAACTTTTCTCAACCTAACCAACAAATTAATGACCTGTTAGATAATGCTAAGGCTACTATCGCTGACCCAAATAAGGTCGCAGCATATTTAGTTACCACAAAAGACAAAGCAGCGATCGCCACAGCACGTTATTTATGGGGTAGTGCCCAACAAGTTAATCTTACGGTAGGGGGTGTTATTCTCAATCAAGGAGACCTGACAGACAATATTGCTTCTGAATTTGCACCATTGTCAGTCACCTCAGTTCCCCATCCTCCAACTCTAGAGTGGCAAACAATAGTAAATGCACTGCCTGACTTTAGCAAAGCAGCTATGGCTCCTAGACCTATTACTATAGATGTTGCCAAACGTCAAGTAAGTTTATTTTTGCCCAGTTTTGATAAAAAACAAATTGGACTCACTCAGTATGGACCAGAAGTCACTATTGAAGCTGGAGACCAAAGACGAAATATTTTACTCCCACCTGCTTTAAGTGGAAAACCTGTTACTGGTGCGAAATTTCAAAACGATTATTTGATAATTTCTTTTTAACAAGTAAAAAGTTAAAAACATCAAGTAAAAATGTTGTATTGTTTAACCGTCTCTACAAACAGGCTTTTTACTCTTCCCTACCACGAAATTTAATTGTAATATAATTACTTTTACTCATCCCCAAAAACAGGATTAAATAATGACTAACCAAGAAACAAAAAGAGAAAAAAACACTGGTAAAACCAGACAATTATTAGGAATGAAAGGTGCTGCAAGTGGAGAAACTAATATTTGGAAAATCCGCCTGCAATTAATGAAACCGATAACTTGGATTCCTTTAATATGGGGAGTAGTTTGTGGAGCTGCATCTTCAGGAAATTATACTTGGAATTTAGAAAATTTCTTAATGTCTGCTGCTTGTATGTTATTAGCAGGACCTTTGATGACTGGTTATACACAAACTTTAAATGATTTTTATGACAAAGAAATAGACGCTATTAATGAACCTTATCGACCAATTCCTTCAGGTATAATTTCTATTCCTCAAGTTGTAACTCAAATTTTAGTTTTGTTATTTGCAGGAGTCGGTTTATCATATCTTTTAGATTTGTGGGCAGGTCACGAATTTCCAATTGTTACTATTCTTTGTTTATTTGGTGCATTTATAGCTTATATTTATTCAGCTCCCCCACTGAAGTTAAAACAAAATGGTTGGTTAGGAAATTATGCTTTAGGTTCTAGTTATATTGCTTTACCTTGGTGGACTGGTCATGCTTTATTTGGAGAGTTAAATTTAACTATTGTAATTCTGACTTTGGTTTATAGTTTTGCTGGATTAGGAATTGCGGTGGTTAATGATTTTAAGAGTGTAGAGGGAGATGAAAAGTTAGGTTTAAAATCTTTACCTGTAATGTTTGGTATTGGTACTGCTGCTTGGATATGTGTATTAATGATTGATATTTTTCAAGCTGGAGTTGCAGCTTATTTAATTAGCATTAAAGAAAATTTGTATGCTGTAATTTTGTTGTTAATGGTAATTCCTCAGATTACTTTTCAGGATATGTATTTTCTGAGAAACCCTCTAGAAAATGATGTGAAATATCAAGCAAGTGCTCAACCTTTTTTGGTATTAGGAATGTTAATTACAGGTTTAGCTTTAGGTCATGCAGGAGTTTAATTCAGTTATCAGTTATCAGTTATCAGTAAGGAAGAGGTAAGAAGGAAGAGGTAAGAAGGAAGAAGGCTAAAAATTTTAATGTAGGGACGTTGTATGCAACGTTCCTACCTCTCTCTTTTATTAATTTTTAACAGACAGAAATTACTAGATTTCATCGGATGACCAAAAAACTCAAAAAAGTAGATATTAGCAGTAAACACTTAATTAGAATTTCCCCCAGTCATTTCAGTTATCAGTTATCATTTATCAGTATAGACCACTGAAGCATCGCCCTTGAAATACTGAAGTTATTCTTTTCTCAAAACTGTGGAAACTATCGACCAATTACGACAAATTTATCAGTCATACTTTCAAACAATATATTCTGAAAAAAGTGTAAATTTTATTTCCTTTGAATTCACACATCTAACTTGTGACTTCTGACTTCTTTGATGCAGGGCTATTTCATTCTCAACTTTTCCATTTTATATATTTACGAGAATACCTGATTGCCAGCTTTAGACAACGCATCTTTAGCTATCTGTAAAGCCAGTAAATTCATTGCCAAAATCTAGAATGAAATGACCCTGTCTTTGATGCGTGTTTCTAGTCAATAACATGGAGAATTTATGGTTCTGAATGAAATGCAATTAAGATAAGATATGATACAGAAATGTCACTTCGGATGCACGCTTATGCTGCATTAGCAAAGGAAAAGTATAAAAAACCTGTTTATCCTGTATTAATAAATATTCTCCAACCAAGTAAAACTACAGAAATAGTTAATTGTTACGAATCAGAGTTTCTAAATGTGAGAGGGTCTATGGGGCTATGGAGTTATTAATTTGTGGGAAGTAGAAGCAGAAGCAGTTTTACCAATGGAGAATTGATAATTAATCTTCATAGGTTTAAAGCTTATCCTTTTTTTTAGGAGAAAAAAGTGCTAGGGGATTTCTATACTTGATTCAATCCTCTCGGTTTTAACCAAAGGTCATTGAAGTTATCATTTATCAGTTATTAGTTGTAATTAATAATTGATAATTTGACATAGTTTTCATTATCAATTATCCATTATTCCGGCATTTTTTGCTACTTTTGTATTAAAGACAGAAATAATACAACAAATAATGAGGTGGGATATGGCAGTATTACAACAATCTCCTTGGTATCAACAAATCTTACAAGAGGGAATTGAAATTGGTGAACAAAGAGGTGAACAAAGAGGTAAACAAAGAGGTAAACAAAGAGGAATACTTTCTGGAATAGAAATCGGATTAGAATTAAAATTTGGGGAATCAGGAAAAGAGATATTTTCCGAGATTAATACTGTTGAAGATATTCAGGTTTTAGAAACAATTCTTTCCTCTCTCAAAACTGTGGAAACTATCCAGAAATTAAGGGAAATTTATCTCCAATAGGGAGTAGGGATTAGGGAGTAGTTAGGATCTAAGGGAATTAATCTCAGGGAATTATAGGGGTAAAAGTCCTTGATTTTTCTGGAAGTGTTTAGCTCCATTAATTTAAACCCTGAACCTATCTATAGTATCGCAACATTTAATATATCAGTCTACTACAATAATATAGTTAGTCATTTTAGTTAGCCTCCTGTCGGAGGAACTGCGTTAACAGTTCTCAGACATAACTTTTAACTTTTAACTTTTAACTTTTAACTTTTAACTTTTGACTTTTAACTGATGTGATGATGAAATCTAATACAATTGACAAAATTCCGACTCAGGTTAAGCATGACAAATCAGAGGAAAAAGTAGAATCCCAGAATTTATACCTCCGTCTATTTAGTTATGGTTTGCCACATAAAAAACCATTTTTAGTAGGCATATTATTAACCATTTTAGCTTCATTTATTACTTTCTTTGTTCCGCAAATTAATCGCTATGTTATTGATGTAATTATTCCGGAAAAACAATTTAATATGTTGCCTTGGGTAGCAGGACTTATCCTGTTGATGAGTTTCGTAGGAGGTGTACTATCTTTTTTGCAATTGTATGCGATAAAAATCTTTGGAGAAAACACCGTTCAAAGTATTCGTGTACAGTTATATCAACATCTTCAATTCTTATCTATTAGTTATTTTGAAAATCAACGTACTGGGGAATTAATATTAAGATTAGGAAGGGATGTAGAAATTGTCGGACAATTACTTAATTCTAATTTAATTGCAATTCTAATTGATAGCTTTGCTTTTATTGTCGTTTTTATTTATTTCTTAATCAGTAATTGGCCTCTGGCAATCGCAATTGCGCTGACTTGGCCTTTGATTATTTATCTTTTACAATTTACTCAGAAAAGACTTAAAAAAATATTCCAAGAAACTAACCGAGCAAGGGAAATAATTAGTAATCATTTACAAGACACTATATCAAATATTACAGTTATCAAATCTTTTGGTAATGAACAGTATGAAATTGACCGATTTACTGAATTTAGTCATAATTATATGGAGAAAAACTTGGAGGCAACTCGGTTTTTATCTATATCTACACCTATAATTAATACTCTCAATCAATTAGGTAATGTAATTACATTAGTTTTTGGTGCTTGGGGAGTAATGTTTGGTCGTTTGACTATTGGGGAATTAACAGCTCTTTTGACTTATGTTACTCTTCTAAATAAACCAATTAATCGTTTTAATGGATTAATGAGTATGTTTCAAAGAGCAGGAGTATCTGCTCAAAGTATTTTTTCAGTTTTAGATACTAAATTGGAAGTTAGTGACAAGGAAGATGCGATTGATTTAACTTCTGTTCAAGGAAATATTAAATTTGAAGAAGTAGGGTTTGGTTATCAAGATAATGAGTTAGTTATTGACAATTTTAACTTAGATATTAAACCTGGAATGTCGGTTGCTTTAGTGGGTTCTTCTGGTGCGGGAAAAAGCACTATTGCTAAACTTGCAGCACGTTTTTATGATCCGAAAAATGGGGGGGTTTTACTTGATGGAAAGGATTTAAGAGATGTAAGTTTAAGTTCATTGCGATCGCATATTGGTATTGTTCCTCAAGAAACTTTACTACTCTACGGGACGGTACGAGATAATATTATTTATGGTAAGTTAGATGCGACAGATGAAGAAATTATAGCAGCAGCAAAAGCAGCAAATGCTCACGATTTTATTATGGGTTTTCCAGATGGTTATAACTCTATTATTGGGGAGCAAGGGGTTAAATTATCAGGGGGACAAAGACAGAGAATAGCGATCGCCAGAGTTTTGTTAAAAAATCCCCAAATTGTTATTTTAGATGAAGCAACTTCAGCTTTAGACTCTGAGTCAGAAAAATTAATTCAAGAGTCTGTAAAACAACTTTTTCAAGGACGTACTAGCATAGTTATTGCTCATCGTTTGTCAACTATTTATTATATGGATTTAATTGTGGTTTTGGAAAAAGGTAAAATAGTAGAAATGGGAACTCATACAGAGTTAATTGCTCAAGAAGGAAGGTATGCTTATCTTTATCAATTACAATTTTCTCAACTTGCTTTGGAAGAGGGAACAGTCGAAAGTTAAAACTAATATCTGATAACTGAGAACTGAAAAAAGGGAGGTATGCTGATATTTATCAATGACAATTTTCTCAATTTTCTTGGGAATAGGAAAAGTCGAAA
>JASJEE010000156.1 GCA_030064835.1 Microcoleaceae cyanobacterium MO_207.B10
GAATAAGCAAGAGGACGCGCCATTACTTCCAAATCTTCCAAATCCCAACCGGGTAAAACTTCACTCACACAATGTACCAACTGATCTGATAGAGACAAAGTAGATCCTAAACGATTCACCTGATCTACAATATTTACAGCAACTTGACCTAACCTATTCAGTATACCACCAGGAACACGACCTGAAAATTTAGTAGATAAAGACTTCTGGATCTCAACTAAAGACCAAAATTTAGTCGCTTGACTATATAACTTTTGGGAACCAGAATTAACCTCAGTATCAGTCAATAAATTAGATAAAGGTAGCTCTTGTTCAAGGGAAGCAAAAAAAGCTTCTGATTCAACTTCACAAGGATTCCAAGGATAACAAATATCATCTAGTAATAGTGCATTTAACATATCCAATTCTACTTCGGTAGAATTATGATCAAAAAATGGAGAGCGAGAGGGCTGATTATTCATAATTTCATTCCTGGGTATAGATAACTATAGTAGTTAATAGTAGGTAATTAGCAATATTGTTATTTCCTACTTACTCAACTACAGAAGCATAATAGCTAGTTCCGTAATCGAGCTATGGGTAATCAAAATTTGTTGTTGTTTCAATTACAAACTCAAAAGCTTGACCTTGAGAACTGCCAAATTTTATCAAAGTACCTGATTCTATGGCAACTTCATCACGATGGATTCTTTGCCAACTATTAGACTGATAAATTAGAGTACCATAACGAGAAAAATCTCGTAAAAAGTAAATAGGTTCAATATTTTCATCAGGTAAACAACGACAGAAAATTTCAGCGTGCTTTTGGGAAACCCACCGCTCCAAAATCACCACATCATTTTCCTGAGAACGTCCAACCCTAATCATCCCAGCCCAAATAAACCAGATTTGACTATTACTATCTTGAGAACGTAAAAACGCCCTGGAAGTCGAACTACCTATCCAAGTTGGAGAGTTAGTAGGTAGTTGAGTGACTAATTCATCAAACACTTGAATCAATTGACCATTAAATTCTGGGTGCATATACAATACTGGTAAAGTCCAGGCAGGTTGATTAAATTTATACAAAGTCAACAACTGTTGCCTAGCTACTGCTACAGCTTGATCGATTAACATTCCCTCCGTTAAACCTTGAGCAAATGTTTCAATAAAACTTAAGGCTTCTTCATCAGCTATTTCATCCCGCATCCCCAATACTGCAGGTACTCCATGATGAATTAATACTTCTGCCAAACTACTGCGGGGAATAGAATTTACCAGACCAGAGGGTTCTTTTTCTGTGCTAGGTTGAGCTCCCCAACAAGCATTGAATAATGCCAATGTTACCCCGTTGCGAACCAGCACTTGCGCTAACTCAGTGCCATTGAGTTTTGTTTCGGGTGCTAAAAACAACCAACCGCCATCTGGCCCCGGACTGCCGTGGCCCGCATAAAATAAAACGTTATAGTTTTTTGTGTCTAGATGGGAAATTAGTTCTTCTCGACTAGGTTGAATCAGTGTATCGACTTTACAGGGAACAGTAGGGATGGAGTTATGTGAATTTTGGCCTTTGTTGTAATGTGCCAAAACTGCCGTCAGTTGAGCTGCTTCTTTTTCAAGTTCTAACTTTGAATAAACAGAGGATTCATCATTGGATGAAGATGACTCGCTATTAACATTTGACGATTGGACTTTGGGACTATTTTCTCCAATCACCAATAGAATATTTAAGGATGTCCCCAGGTGTTGGTCAGGTAGAGGAGTAACATCACTGGTGGTACGGCTAAATAAGATATCTCGACTTAAGGAAATAGCTGGTAAACCTGGCCCTGGTTGCATAGTTTCCCAAGGTAGGGCAATTAATTCTGGTTCTCTGAGGTCTAATCGTACCCGCAAAGGTAACTCTTGGCCAATAGCAATACCTTGACTCTGGTGGAGGCTATGAGCAATTTCCCCTTGAAATAGCCACTGCCATAAGCCCATACCCAGATTTTGCATGAGGCGACTGGTACGACTAATCCTGAGAGTGGGATCGGAAGCAGCATGAAGATTGGAACCTGAAGCCAAAGCTGGCTGAGGTGTACCAATGGGAATTACTTGTAAACTTTGTGGAGAGAATATTTCTAGCCAAGCTTGCCAAGCTTGTGATAAAGTTTCTGGCCAAGTTTGGTCATGGTGGACATATCCTCGTTGGAAAGGAGCCTGCATGACCCAGATGGCAAAATGATTAGTTTGGGGGATATTTAGGCGAGCGATCGCTATACTTAGACAAGGACTCTCTGGAGGAAAAGGCATTCAATTTTTTTGATCTGTGTAATATATGAGAACCTCTATTTTAGTTTATCTTAAGTTGTGGGGTCTGAGTCTTTAGTTTTTCCTGCCAGGAAAATTTAATATAGATTCAAAGGCGGTCTGGTACAATTTAATCGATCAATTTTGATTGAATTTTTACTGAATTTTCACTAAAATTTTGTTATGAACAAGTTGCAAGGTTGTGTGATTATCTTGTTCAATAGTTCCCACGAAATCTTACTCGTACTTCGAGATAATAAAGATTCTATTCCTTTTCCAAATACTTGGAATTTATTAGGAGGATTTTTAGAAGGTAGTGAATCCCCAGAAGAATGTATTCGTCGGGAAATAAGGGAAGAAATAGAACTTGAATTAGGGCGGATTAATTATTTTCATAAGTATTATATTTACGACCGAGAACATTATGTTTTCTGGAAACAAATAGATTTAGATTTAAAGCAGATTAAACTTAATGAAGGTCAGCGTTTAGCTTATTTTAGTAAAACTGAATTACAGCAACAAAAGTTTGCATTTGAATGTGACAAGATTTTAAATGATTTTTTTGAGCAAGTTATATAGTAATTCCTATAGTGATGAAGTAGGCTCATTTCTAGGTTTTAGGTGTTAGGTTTTAGGCAATACTTTACTGGCAATATAATAGAAATTAAATATCAAGCATATTTCGCTCTTATGATGTACAAGGCGTGAATTGAAAATCTTGTAGTGCGGGCATCTTCCCCGCTAGTTGTGTACCTGCTTAACATCGGAAAGCGCTGTAAATACCTGATTAGTATGGGAATTGCTATAGCAACTTATAACTACTTTTTATTCATCATAATCTGAGTAGCGAAATTTTCCTTTCGCGTGGGAGAAATCATCCTAGCTTTTAAAATAGCAGCTCCTAAAAACGCATAAGAAACTACCCCCACAAATGCCAAAATAAATATACTTAAAACTCCAGCAGCATTCCATAAAGCATGAAGAATAGATGCTGTAAAATAACCAACTGCTAAAATTAACCAACTATTACGACGTTTCAAAGCACTTAAGCCAATAAAATAACCAAAATATCCACTATAAGCCAAATGTCCGGCAACCGAACCTAAAATCCTCGGAATTAATAGTTGTAATCCTACCAACTGACCACCATCTATTCCGAACTGAAGACTTGCACTATCAACAATACTAGGAACATATTGCCCTAAAGTTTCTAATAAAGTAAATCCTACTGCTGAAGCTGTACCTAATAAAATTCCATCTAAAGGTTCCCAAACACCTATTTTTTCTCGCCAGGGAGAAGGTAAAAAACGACCAATTAATAATGCTAAAAATATAGGTATTCCCTTGAGTAATTCTTCCATTAATCCCGCTCCAATAAACATTTTTAGCAGGAAATTAAGAAAACCAACTTGCTGAGGATTTACTGATATATCACCAGGTAATATTAAGCGAAATACTCCAATAAAAACTGTCAATATAGGACTAACTAAAATTAATACAGTAGTTAATGCAGAGCCAAATAATATCCACCAAGGTTTTTGTTTGCCACAAAGTCGATAAATAAAGTAATAAGCTGCAGTAGAAATATAAGCTGCTAAAAGAAAATTAAAAGCTTGTGCTTTACCCACCATCACAAACATTAAAACTACAAAAACTACAGTGATAATACCGGGATAAAGATAAGCTTTTTTAACTAACTGCTTTCCTGTAGAGGCAATTGGAAATAATTGTGTCAAAGTAATAGCACTTTGGCCTTGAGTATTAGAAATTGATTGGTCAGGAGGTGTAGTAGAGTTTTCTAATGGATCTATTAATGAAGTAGCTTTTTGAGTCGATAAGTTGTCAAAGATAAATTCTGGTCCTTTGTAGCCCAGAGTAATTCGATCGCCCACCTGTAAAATTTGACACCCGTTTAGCTTTGTACCATTAATATAAGTACCATTGGCACTATTTAAGTCACAAATTTCCCACTTTAAAGCAGTCGCATTTGTTTGTGTACCATGAAGACGAATTAATGCGTGACGTCGGGAAACCATCCCATATAATTTTGTATCTAGGACAATTTGACAACTTGCAGAGCGTCCTAGCATAATTTCTTCTGTCTCAGATAGGTACTTTTTAAGTAGTGTTTCCTCACCTACTCTTTTTGTAGACAGTTGTCGCAGAAATACCATTTTTTAGATATATTTGGGAGTCAAAATAATTATCAATGAGCAATGAGCAATTATCAATTAAAAATTGTTTCTTGTTCATTGTTCATTGTTTATTACTTAATGTCTACAGCAATTTCTACTGATTAGCTTTAGCATCTTGAATTGCTAAATAAAATAATAACGCTGCGAGAGGTATACTCAGACTAAGGATTACTCCTGTTAATAAACCGCCTAGTTGTGGCTCCCCAGAAGATAACTCAAATATAGAACCAACTGCTGCGATCGCTGCTATACAACTGCAACCCAAAAATAAACTTGATTTAGGAGTTCCTACCATAATCTTTTCACCAAATATTATTCACTTTTTGTGCTTTTTGTGATTTTAAGAAAGGCACAGAAGTCAAGAATAAATTATTCTCTAACTTCTGAAGCATAACTTTCAAATTAAATTTCCCAATACTTTAACTAATAGATTTAACTGCCTTTGGAGAAAACTTGTGTTTGGCCAACTCTTCGTTAAGTGCTAACTTATTTTCTACTCGGTCTACAAATAGCACTCCTAGCAGATGATCCATTTCATGCTGAATTGCCCTAGATAATAATTCTTTAGCTGCAATAGTTTTAGGACGACCATTTTCGTCCTTATAGGCAACCTCAATAACTTCAGGACGTTTGACATCCAAATATACACCAGGAATACTTAAACATCCTTCTTGATAAAGAGAAACTTCGTTGCTGTACTTTTTAATAGTAGGATTAATCAAAATCAACGGAGGATTAGCGGGATTATCTGGCTCACAGTCAATCACAATCACTTGCTTCTGGACATCAACTTGTGGTGCAGCTAAACCAATACCATCCGCAGTGTACATAGTTTCGAGCATTTCTCTTATCAGTTGCCGGATATTATCATCTACCTTCGCCACACGTTTAGCAGACTGACGCAAGGAGCGATCGCCCAAATAATGTATTTCTAAGGGTGGGTTCTGTAATTTTTGTTTCTTAACTAGAATTTCAGAAGTAGTCATAATCTCACTTACAAAAATGGCTATATTTTAAACTAAGGTATTTTTTGTACCTCTTTACCTATCTTAATAGAAAATATACGGCCCCCGAAATAATAGTTAAGCTAATTACTGATTATCACATCCCAGTCAAAATCCCTAAATCATTAATTAATTTTAATTTAATGTAGTGGAGTATGATAAATTGCTTTATCTGGCCTTAGGGACTTCCAAGAAAAAAATATCCCATTGCATTCAATTTCAGGGAGTAGGGAGTCGGGGAACTCCAAGAATTGGATAATTTATTTTTTGCTATTCCCTTATTCGTTGATTTACCGCTATTTTCTTACTTTTTAATTTTGTCTGACAGGTTTTGTCTGGACATACTACATATAATTGATCAAAATCCCATGTTGATACAATTTCGTGCCCTGAGATTCTAAATTCTTTTTTGAGAAATATTAGAAAAACTTAACTAATTATTATATTTCCTATAAATCAAAAAGATTATGAATAATGATTCAAACCCTTCTCCACCTAATCCTGACAATTATAGTCCTGCCGTCGAAAGTCCTAATGGCACAGAATTAGCCATAACTCCAGCAAAAACTGCTATAGAACCATCAAACTCTGTAGCTGAGAAGAATGAAAAAGAAGAAATTCAACTGTCGCCCACATATATCAATAGTTTGGCAAACCCAGAAGAAGGTGAAGGGCCAAGAAATCGAGGCGCATCTATTGTCACCCTCCTAGCCATCGCAGTGATGATACTAGGGCTGGCGGTGGATAATGTAATACTTGGCTATATCAGTGCTGTAGTAGCAATGATAGCTTCTATCAGGATGATTTGGCCGAGTTGGGGCAACGTCTGGAAAACTCTAATCCCTCCAGTTTGGCGTAACCTAATCATTGCTTGCTTTGGTATTCTGGCTGCTATTGTGGGTTTATTGATGTTAAGTGGGGCAAATCAACAACCAGGTAGCCGTAATATCCAGATTAACTGGGACGCTATTGGGGCGGTAGGTGAACTGATCGGAGCATTGGGACAAATTTTAATTGCGATTATTGCTGTATATGTAGCCTGGCGACAATATGTTATTTCTAAAGATTTGACTATTCAACAAAACCGCATTACCCAACAACAGACTATTGATGCTTACTTTCAAGGTGTTTCTGAACTGGCAATGGATGAAAAAGGTTTCTTGGAAGATTGGCCACAGGAACGAGCGATCGCCGAAGGACGTACAGCAGCTATTGTTAAAAGTGTAGATGGAGAAGGTAAAGCGAAAATTCTCAGATTTTTATCTCAGTCTAAATTAGTAACGCCCATTAAGCGCGATCGCCAACTCGGTAGGCCCATTCTCGATGGTAATGGTGGTTATGCTGAAGATAGGGAATATGGTATTCGTGTGATTGATTTAGGAGTAATGTTAGCTGGTGCTGACTTGACAAAAACTGATTTGCGCTGGACTGATTTAAGTGATGCTAATTTGGTTAGAGCTAACCTGAGTGGTTGTGATTTAGTAAAAGCTAATTTCTCCCGCACTATTCTCTATGAAGCAAATCTTACAGGTGCTGACTTGAGAGGAGCAAGATTTTTCTATGGTAGCGTGGAAACTTCAACTCCCCGGAGTCGTACTCAGATCCCCAATTATCAAACAGGTAGTTGCACTGGGGCGGTAGTGGAAAATGTCAACTTTACTGGGGTTAAGCGTTTATCTGAAGAACAACGTTATTATTGTTGTGCTTGGTCTGGGGAAAAAAGTAGAAAAACTATACCTGGTGGTTGTGATGGTATACCGAATAAGTTGGGGCGTTAATAATGGATAATGGATAATTGATAATGGATAATTGATAACTTTTTATTGGTTGTTTGATTTGGCTGATTTGACTGATTTGACAATAGTTGTTAGGAGTTTTACAGCGGTTTTCATTTAAGTAGACCACAGTAGGGAAGTTGTATGCAACGTCCCTACTGGGTTTTAGTTATGGCTCCGGTGGTTCATCAAGAGCGAAAAGCGCTGTAGACTACATTATTTTTAATAGACATCTGGTGATCATCAAAAATCAAATCAATTATTTCTCCCTACTCCCTACTCCCTACTCCCTACTCCCTACTCCCTACTCCCTCCTTTCCACCAGAGGTCTAATAATTATAATTATCCATTATCCATTAACTTTATCTCCCATTTCCCAAGCTGCTTGGAAAAAATCACGTTCGCATAACATAGCATAACAATAAGTTGATTCCGCTTCCTGAATATTATCTACATAGCGGTCGATCACACTCTCTAACCGTTGCACTAAATATTGAAATTCTTGACTACTATAAGTACGAATCCACTCAGAATATTTATGCTCTGGAATTTCTGGTTTTGCTAACTCTTGCCCCAAAAAAGCATATAGTCGCATACAAGGAGTCATTGCCGATGCGATCGCGCCAATATTACTACCCCAGGAAGTTGCCACCAAAAAATCTGTGTAGCGTCGTGTAGCAAATCCTGGCTTAATAGTTTCTAGGTTGACCCCCCATTTAGCAGCATAGCTGTGATGTAGTTGTAATTCTTGTTTGACTCCACCTGCAAGACTATGAAATAATTCAAATGTTTTCCAGTCGGGGGCTTTAGCTGCAGCAATACTGTAAGCGCGGGCAAATGCTCCTAGAAAAAAAGCATCTTGTCCGACATAATAGGCAAAGCTTTTCTGAGGTAATGTACCATCAGCAATTCCTCGCACAAAGGGATGAGAAAGGCAGACTACTGCTAATTGTTGATTTGTTTTCCACAAATTATTTGATATCATAGCCTTTTTTAATAGAAAATATGAGAATATTTACAAAGGGAGGCAGATGCTCCCACTGATAATAACATTGAATCCTAATATTAAATCCGGTAGTATTAGTATAAATAAATTACAGAAACCGGGTTTGTATTAAATTACCATACTGATATCTGTCTCCCACAAATCTGGTTTCTTATAACACTTCAAAGCAAGTATATTTAGTATAATACAACAATTTACCTATTTTTTTCTTCCCTATATTATCATAATTTTTTGCCAAAAAATGGTAGAAAAAATGTAGGTTGGGTTGTTCCCGTTAGGGTTGCGCAGCATGGAACGAAACCCAACATATCTAGGTCTTTTGATCAACATCTGTTGGGTTGCGCTGGCGCTTAACCCAGCCTACAATCTTATAATTAATTATCTCAAAATGAAATATTCTCTAGTAATTCCTATTTATAATGAAGATAAAAATCTGCCGGAATTATATCGGCGCATCAGTGCAATAATGAATAGAATGGATGGAGATGTAGAGTTAATTTTGATTAACGATGGCAGTCGCGATCGCTCTCTCCAAATGCTCCGAGAATTCCATCAACAAGACTCTCGAATTTGTTATTTAAGTTTTGCTCGTAATTTCGGACATCAAGTTGCTGTTACTGCTGGTTTAAATTTTGCTAGAGGAGAAGTTATTGTAGTTTTAGATGGAGATTTACAAGACCCTCCGGAGTTAATTCCAGACTTAATTGAAAAGTGGCGACAAGGTTATCAAGTTGTCTATGCTCAACGCACAAAAAGACATCAAGAAAGTTGGTTAAAAAAGTTGCCTGCTTTTGTTTATTATCGGATTTTAAAACGTTTAGCAGATGTGGAAATTCCTATTGATACGGGTGATTTTTGTTTGATGGATAGATGTGTGGTGGATGTGTTGAATAAAATGCCAGAAACTAATCGTTATATTCGGGGTTTAAGAGCATGGGTAGGGTTTCGACAAACAGCAATAAAATTTGAAAGAGAACCTCGTTTTGCTGGAGATATTCAATATACTTTTGCCAAATCTTTAGCCTTAGCAATTAATGGTTTAGTGTCTTTTTCTAAAGTACCTTTACGACTGTCTACTTATGTAGGCTTATTTGCTGCTTGTGTGGCTTTATTGATGGCTTGTTTAGTATTATATTGGCGAATTTTTTATCCAGATTCACCATTGACAGGTTTAGCAACAATTATGATGGCAATCTTATTTTTAGGAGCCGTACAATTAGTAAGTATTGGAATTTTAGGAGAATATATTGGAAGGATTTATGAAGAGGTAAAAGGTAGACCGCTTTATACTTTATCTGAAGTTGCAGGGTTTGAGGATAAGAATTAAAATATTAGGCAACTATGTAGATAGATTTTTATCTGCTATAGTAATGATAAGCATCTAAGTCAAATATTAGATAAACAGGAGATTATATTATGAACGAAAATATTGTTTCTGTGGAAAATGTAATTAAGCAAATAGATCATATGAATCTCGACCAACAATTAGAATTAATTGCTTATATTGCTAATAAAATCCAGCAATATAAATCTTCACCCAACAAAAAAAGTTCTTTCAAAAGTATCATCGGTAGTGGCAAAGGATGTTTTGCAACTCCAGAGGAAGCAGATAATTTCATAAATCAAGAGCGAGATAAATGGGAATTTTAGAAGCAATTACAGGAACACGAGTTTATTTAGATACTAATATCTTTATTTATGCAGTAGAAGGATATGCTGAATTTCAAGATTTATTGAATGAGTTATTTGAGGCTTTTGATAATAGAAATCTCAAAGCGATTACTAGCGAATTAACTTTGGCAGAAGTTTTAGTCAAACCATTAATTGATAATAATACTGGAGTTTGTTTAGCTTATGAAAATGCTATCCAAAATTCTCCAGTGCTTGAAGTAATACCAATCAATCGAAAAATTCTGATAGAATCAGCTAGATTAAGAACCATAATTAATTTAAGATTGCCAGATGCAATTCATGGTGCAACTGCAATTTTAAATGGATGTGAAACTTTTCTAACTAATGATAAACGTTGACAAGCTCTTTCTGGTATTAATGTTGTAATTTTATCTAATTTTTTGCATAGTTAATAAACCAAACTTCTATCATTGTTAGTGAATTAAATGTAGTTTTTATCATGTATTAGCTAGAATTTATGGAATATATTGTAGCAAGAATAGTTAAGTAAATAAAGTTTAATATCAAGCTTAAATGCACAAATAGAGAGAGATTAAATCGACATTTTTTTGCTGCCGGAGTATTATTAGAAACCGGGTTTGTGGGAAGTTTATGTTAGTATTATAGGGCATTTGATACAAACCATGTTTATCGGCTTATCTGATATTTTATACTCACATATAAAGACTAAAACTCGCCACTCCCTAATAGATATTAACCGTTAGGGAAAGGCGAGTTGATAGAATTATTTGTAAATACTAAAATCTCTGGGAAAACTCAGTCCTAAATACTTTGATGTGGAATAAAATATTTACTAATTTATGGTAAACCATTACAATTTGATATATTATAGTTCGGCTTTCCGTGAATCTCGCTTCCCTGTCTACCTTTATCACGCATACATAATGTTAATGGACAACTATTCAGAACATCCGTTGTTGTAAACCCACCATAACATTTACCACCACGAAGTCTAATAATTTCATCTCCTTGACCAGGACATGGTGCCCAGCGTGATGATGAATAAAAACAAAGTTCTTGCCCAGTATCGGGATTCGTGTAAGTAGTGGGACTTGCTACTTGACCCCAAGGACTACCCCCATACTGTGCTATACTATCGACTCTAACTAACTCCGAACTAATACTTGTATAATTAGTCTGGGTAGAAAGGTTTTCTGGTAAATTAGCATTAGCATTTCCAGTTCCTTTAATGACAATTCCACTAATGGCTAATACTGTACCAATTAATAAAATTCTGGCTTTGCTATTCATTGATTTGCTCTAGAAACTAATCCATAATTTTTAACTTTTTTTCATCAGTAAAAATACAGATATAACAACTGACTAAAGCTAAAAAATTGGTTTTAACTGCTAATATTTATATTATTTTGAGCATTAACATTTTGTCAGTTGGGAAATGTCCTGAGTTTAATGTCTGAAAAAGTCAGAAAATGTCATATTAAAGTTTTGGTAAAAAGTTAAGGTTTCAATTTTATCCTGTAAATAATACAAAAGGGAAAAAACCTTGTTAGTTAAAAAACTGTTTGTAAACTCATAAAAACCTCTCTCCAAACCTCTCTCCTAC
>JASJEE010000148.1 GCA_030064835.1 Microcoleaceae cyanobacterium MO_207.B10
ATTCTGGGTATGCGCCTCCCCTTGGATAGGGGATAAAAAAAGAGAATATTCCAAATTTTAAGCCTCCTGATTGCAGAGGTACTGATAACTGAGACCTGAAATGACAGTGCTTTTCGCTCTTGATGAACCACCGGAGCCATAAACAAAATTCTCTAGGGAGGTTGGATGCAATCTCCCTACAATGTTTACTGAAATGAAAACCGCTGCCAATGAAGTCAATCGTTGGTATTTAACAGTCAAAAGTCAAAAGTTAACATTTTAACAATATTTAATTATAACACCTTTGAATAAATAAACAATGAAATTATCCTTAATTTTTGGAGTTTTTCCTACAATTACATTTCTGTGTCTTTCTGCAAAATTGAATCCTACAGAAATGCTACTCCTATCAAATCAATCTGCATCAGTCTTTGCACCTACTAATATTATTTATCTTGCCAATAACTGGTATAGTTATACAGCTAAAGATGGTAGCTACACAGTTTATTTTCCTGGGATACCAGAAGAAAAAAATTTATCTGTTGACAGTCCTCTGGGAATACTTAATGCTTTATTTGTTTTCTACAAATACCCACAAAAAGAACGTATTTTTTCAGCTTCTAGTGTTAAGTATCCTGTCGTTCCAAATAAATATAATGTTGAAAAAGGTCTAGATGGAGCCAGAGATGGTGCGGCGAATAATTCTAATTCAATAATTATTAGTGAGAAGAAGATTAACTATAAAAATTTTCCTGGTAGAGAAATAATTTTACAGTCAAAAGTACAATCTGATTTTAGATTACTTTTGAGGATGTTTATTGACCCTTCTGGACCAACATTATATAGCTTGCAGGTAACTGCTGCAGATGGAAATCTAGATTTTCCAGAAGCGAAAGCTTTTTTGGATTCTTTTACGATTTCTAATAGTAATTATTCTCTTGGATTAAAGTCAAAAGGTAAAGTAGATTTTCAGTAAGTAGATTTATAACACTTAATTTATAGGGCTAGTTAGATACAGACCTAGCGGGCAAGATGTCTCTAATTACTGGCAAGATACCACAGTGTAAGACATTCAATTCACGCCTTGGACATCATCAGCCCTAAATATCTAAATATGCTGTATTTCTCAGATTTTTCAGTGCATTAATTAATTAATTTTTTTATTTCCCCTGCTGACTTTTTCAAGAATTAGGAACATCCCAGACTTTTTTAGCTAGTTGAGTTAATATTTCCTGGCGAGTTTCAATTGATTTTGAATCCCATTTCACAAATGTCTTTAAGTCTTTTACTGCTAAATCAATACTTGTATTTTCCCCAACTGTAATTGTTTCAGCAATTGTTCTAGTCAGTAAAAATTTTGATTTTGTATAGCCTAATTTTTTGTCGGTAAAGTTGCCCTCAGCAATGACAGATTTAATCGAACTTTCTAATAAAGTCAGATTTCCTAAACGTTTACTATAATTTTCTATTTCACCTGGTTTGTCAAAAGCTAAAATTACTTCTTGGCTAGGATTTTCTGGTAAAATTTGTTCTACTTCTAATTTGAAAATATAATTTCTTAAATCATCAATTCCCCCACCACTACCCCAGGCTGTTTCATCTATATACTGTGTCAGTTTTGCCAGAATATATTTGATTTGATATGGTTGGAAAGATGACTGGTTAAGTTTCCGAAATGCTTTGGCAAATCTTTGCGCCACTCGCTCTTTATTAGGAATAATTTGTTCAAGAATAAAGTTATTAAATTGTTCTGTTTCTGTAATTTGACGTAATTCACTTGCCCATTTAAGAATCATGCCATCAAATGCTTTTTGGTTGCGATCGCTAGTCAGCATTGCTAAAAACAAAAGATTTTCTACCTGCTTAGATAAATCAATAAAAGTATCTTGAGGCAACTTATAAGCAGCTAAAAGTAAGATTAAATGTTGTCTAACATTAACACTAAGAGAGCGAATATTGACCAAATAGCGATTTACACTACCATCAAGATTATTACCTTGTAAAAAAGCTACATAAGCTTCAGCAGATTCTAATAAATTATTCACAAATAAAATTGGTTCAGTTTCATATCCGCACAAAGACTCATTTTTCAGGAACCAATTATATACTTCTTTTTCGGCAATATAATTACCATCTTCTGCATGTCTAGCTAAGATAAAATAACGCAGAAATCGCATTGGCTTTTCTTGGGAATGATAGAGTAGGTCTATCATTTTTTTCCATTTGAATTTGATTTTTTCATAGTCTTTTTGTTTGGCTTTAGCAAACATGAGATTTTTCAGTAAATCCATATCATCTAGGGGCAAACCACGATGATTTAAAGTTGAATATATTTTCAAAGCATGGGAAACACTGGCTGTTTTGACTCGGATTAATTTGACATTTTTGAGAAAATAAGCATAAAATTTTTTCAGATTGGAAATAACAAACTCATCTACTTCAAATTTATAGGCAAGAAATTTTCTAATTTCAGCATAAGCATTCTGAATATGCTTAACAGAGCGAGTCTGAGGAATTCGGTCTAAATCTGTTTGCATAGCTATATTTTCTAATATTCCCCGACTTTCCTCATATTGTAGTTCTACTCTATGTCTAAATTGGTCGTTTCCTTGGTCGTCTGTATAGAGAGCAGCGATTTTATTTTTTAATGATTCAATCGGTTCATCTGGATTAATATTTAATAAGTAATCCCGTATTGCGCAGAGAACTAAATAAGCAGTAGTCATTCGTTGTTGCCCATCAATTACTTCATAAAAATTCTCTCCACGACCGCAAACAATTATGCTACCAATAAAATATTCTGAATAGGAATATTGATTTTGCTCGGAAAATTCTTCATATATGTCTTGAATAAATTCATTTACTTCTTTTTCTTCCCAAACATACTCTCTTTGATAATCAGGAATTACATAAAATTCATCAAATAACTTTTCTAGGGTCATGTCTTGCGATTCGATAGTTGCCATTAAATCTCCTCAATAGTGTTAATCAAGTTTTAATAATCAAGAAATCATCAGAAAAAAGACTTATAGCAATTCTCATATTGGTGAGGTAAACTTAATTAGTTTGTTTGATAAAAAAGGGAATCAAAGACAAAAAGATAACTTTACCTCATGAGCTTGAGAAAGGCTATAGTATGTTTTTTATAAGATTTAAAAATGAGTATGCAAGCCAAAGCTAAACTGGAAACAGAAAATAATACCTGAGCATAAATATACAAATAATTTTGTCTACTTAATACCAAATTCAATAAAGCTTGCCCTCGTCTCCGCCGGAGTTTACCCTCACGAAGGCGGGTATCCGGCGCGGGATTGTTACAGTAAAATCCGGATACCAAAGGAGCCGAATATTTACACTTCTTCTATTAATACCTACAACCTACAACCTACCACCTAAAACCTACCACCTAAAACTAAGCAATGTAGCAATATTTTATGAAAATGGTATAACTTAATAATTATTGCGACGATAAAATAAATATTAAACAATAACAGTAGAGCTACCATAGCAGACCCTACTGTTAATCAAAAAAGATAATACTTCCTCAACCAATAAATTGAATTCACAAATTCCAGTCAACCTCACAAAAATTCCCCCTTGCTTAACTCTTGGGTTAGACCTAATATTAATTCCTGCCCCGCTAAAAATGGGGTAGGAAAAAGGGGAGCCAGTATGTAAGGATAGTCAATTTTATTTAGCGGAACATACTACTAACTGAGGTATCTTCGTGAATTCGCCAAATAGTCTCACCCAATAAATTTGCCATAGAAAGAACAGTCAATTGAGGAAAACGATTTTCCTCAGAAAATGGGATAGTATTAGTCACAATCACCTCTTCAAATATCCCACTAGAAAGGCGTTCAACTGCGGGTGGGGAAAATACTGCATGAGTAGCACACGCATAAACTTGTCGCGCTCCTTCTTGACGCAACAGTCGCGCACCCTCACAAATAGTACCACCTGTGTCAATCATGTCATCCACCAACACAGCAGTTTTATTCTTAACATCCCCAATTACATTCAACACCTCCGCTACATTGTGAGCTTGGCGACGCTTATCAATAATTGCCAAAGGAGCATCATCTAACTTTTTAGCAAAAGCTCTCGCTCTTGCCACTCCACCCACGTCTGGGGAAACAACGACAATATCAGATAAATTCTTACTTACTAAGTAATCCAAAATTACTGGTGAGCCGTAAACATGATCGAAAGGAATATCAAAATATCCCTGAATTTGAGCAGAATGCAAATCAATCGCTAAAATACGACTAGCACCCGCCTCAGTAATTAAGTTGGCCACCAATTTAGCAGTAATCGACTCTCGCCCCGCAGTTTTGCGGTCGGCTCTGGCATAACCATAGTAAGGAATAACTGCAGTAATTTGTCTGGCAGATGCACGGCGACAAGCATCTACCATAATTAACAACTCCATCAGGTTGTCATTAACTGGGCGACAACTGGGCTGAATCAGGTAAACATCGCAGCCCCGAATTGATTCCTGAATTTGAACATATAATTCTCCATCAGCAAATCGCTTACGAACCATTGGCCCCAAGTCTAAACCTAAATATCTAGCTACTTCTGTAGCTAAAGGAACGTTCGCAGATCCTGAGAATAGTCTCAGTCGATTATGATCGCTAGCAGCAGCAGGCACAGGAGCCTGAATTGGCAAAGTAGCAGAACGGATCACGGCAAAGCCCTCGTAGCACCTTTATTCTTCGTGATCTTATCATCCCAGACCCAAAATATTCTTCAGTATTTTTATCGACAGAAAGATCATGTTTTGATTAATATAAAAGAATTTGACCCATATTGAAAAAATTTAGAGTAAACATTTAGTAATAAAATAAAATAACTCTTTGAAAAATGTAAAATATCTTAAGTAAATTGCATTTTTTTGAATCAATACAAACTAACGTTGAGGATTATGAGCTTAAAAGACAGAATTACAGAAGATATTAAAAATACTATGAAGGCCAAAGATAAGGTACGCCTGGAGACGGTTCGTAGTATTAAGAAAGTCATTCTAGAGGAGGAAGCTAACGCTAGAGCTGCTGGAAAAGATACTCTCACAGAAGCTCAAGAAATGGATATATTGTCGCGACTAGCCAAACAACGTCGGGACTCTATTGAGCAATATACTCAAGCAGGCCGTCAGGAACTAGCAGACCAAGAGGCAGCAGAATTGGCCGTTCTTGAAGAATATCTGCCAAAACAGTTGTCTGATGCGGAAGTTGCCCTGGTCATAGATGAAATTATTGCTCAGGTGGGAGCTAGTTCTCCGAAAGATATGGGGAAAGTCATGGGCCCTGCGATGCAAAAGTTAAAAGGTAAGGCCGATGGTAAGAAAGTCCAAGAATTGGTGAAGGCAAAGCTTAATTAATAGTTAAAAATTAACCTCGACTGAATAAAATGGTAAAATTTAGAAATTTTCCTATTTTAGCAATGGCCTTAAAAACATGGGGAGGTAGCATGATTTTAGGTTGCTGCTACTTTCCCCAAAGTCAGAATCTATAATCAATAGGGACTAGCGGTGAAAATTATGCTGCTACAATTTTGCCAAAATCTCAATTAATAATTAGTCAATCAAATGCTCAAAAATGGCTGGTTAATGACTCAAATAGAAGAGCAAGAGAAATCGAATTGATGACTAAGTGCTCTTTAGGTATAGCTGCTCTGCATCAGTTAGCAATTGAATAGATACAGAGAGAGAATATCAGATTTTGTTACAAATTAGGTGTTCTAATACCATTTCACTTAAAAAATGTCACAAATAGTTGGTAACTTAGAGCTGATTTATAAAGTAAATATTAAGACGCTGAGTTCCTAGCTATACTTGGGTTTGGGGAGTTATCGTCTAGTATGTCCCTGATTCCTGAAAGCTAGGTGATGTCAGACTTTTGGCTAAGTTTACAAATCAGCTATTATGAAGTGAAAAAACAAGCTGAAATCACTTGAAACCTAAGTTTGAAAGTGATTAAAGCCTAACTTCTGACCTCTTACTTCAGAGTTATGGCTTTAGTGAAACGGTATAAACCACGAGGGGTATCAACCGCTATTGGATATAATGAAGTTAAGATAATTTTTTCTAAGTTTGAGGATAATATAGAAAATTTTAAGGTAGAACGAATATCAAAGGAAAATCGCCATCGCTAAATATCTTGTTTAACTAGATTTAAATAGATTATTTATCAAGGGAGGCAAAAAGCAACAGGCAACATAGAAAAAAATTTAGCTCTATATTGATAAATTAAGACTGAGTATCAAGGCAATAGCCAAAAATTAGTCCTCATACCTAGTACAGAAAATCTTAACTTTTTAACTATAAAATAATAATTAATATATTAAATTCAAGCTATTATTATGCAACCACCAATTCCTCTAGAAACCACCCTACAAAATCGGTATCGCTTGATCAGTATTCTAGGTCAAGGTGGGTTTGGTCGTACCTATCTAGCAGAAGATACAGGTCGCTTTAATGAACTTTGTGCCCTTAAAGAATTTATTCCCGTACAAAAAAATACTGAAGCAGTACAAAAATCTCAAGAACTATTCTCCCGCGAAGCAGCCATTCTCTATCAAATTCAACATCCACAAATTCCGCAATTTAGAGCTACCTTTGAAGAAAACCAACGCCTATTTCTATTACAAGATTACGTCGAAGGTAAAACCTACCGTACTATATTACAAGAGCGTCAGCCAACAGGTAATTTATTCTCTGAAGCAGAAGTGATAACATTTTTACGACAAATGTTGCCCGTCTTAGCTCATATTCATAATTGCGGTATTATTCATCGAGACATTTCTCCAGATAATATTATTAGGCGTGAAAGCGACAAAATGCCAGTCTTGATAGACTTTGGGGTCGTCAAAGAATTAGCAACCAGAGTTCAATCTCCAGACTTAGCCATACCCATGACAAATGTAGGAAAATTTGGCTACGCTCCTTGGGAACAAATTCAACTGGGAAGAGCAACAGCAAGTAGCGATTTATATGCTCTGGCAGTTACAACAGTTATACTACTGACAGGAAAAGAACCCCAACAATTAATCGATCAAACGACATTAACCTGGAATTGGCAACGGTGGGTAGCAGTTAGTCCAGGATTAGCTGAAATTATCAATAAAATGTTAAGTCGTCAACCAGGCGATCGCTATCAATCTGTAACTGAATTAGGCAAAGCCCTCGAAACAATACCTGATTCTCAACGTCAGCAAGTATCTTCTACCATAAACCAAGCAGAGGAACAAAAGAATCAACCACAATCTCAACAACCTACAGTCTATGGAAATCAAGATCAAAACCCTGAACCTAATCAATATCAGAGCTTTT
Organism: Microcoleaceae cyanobacterium MO_207.B10; assembly: GCA_030064835.1. Classification (GTDB taxonomy): domain Bacteria; phylum Cyanobacteriota; class Cyanobacteriia; order Cyanobacteriales; family Microcoleaceae; genus JASJEE01. The sequence goes on from JASJEE010000148.1 coordinate 7,313, forward strand.
TTGCCAAGAATCAATGGGCTGCAACTGCATTAGTGACAGTATTAGTTGTTTTGTGTGGGGTAGGTTCTTGGAGTGTAGTTAATTTGATTCTCAAGCGCAGACAACCAGCATCTCAACTTGAACAACCAACCCAAATTAATCCTATACCAATACCTGAACTTACTCCCACTCCTACTCAATCTCCTTCTGCATCTCCATCTCCATCTCCAAAAGCTACACTATCACCATCCCCGATGATTCCTTCTCCACCCCCAGGAGACGAAATACCACTAACGCCTTTACCGACTGATGCTAATTCTCCTATTCCTGATATTCCCGCAGTAAGTCCACCTCCAACAGTTTTTTCAGAAGAAAACCTGAACGTTTCGCCGGGAGAACCTATATCTATAGAGGGTGACTTAAAAGGGAATGAAACTATTGGCTATATAATTTCAGGCGGTCGCGGACAAAATTTGAATTTATTGGTAACAGGTGAAGGAGTATTAATGACAATTATTAGCCCTGATGGGGAGCCTGTAGACGCAGTTTCTGAGAAAGTATCAATTTGGAAAGGAATTTTACCCACTGATGGTAACTACCAAGTTCAACTTACACCTCTACCAGGATTACCTGGTACAGACTACAAACTAGACATTAACTTAATTAATCCTACACCTGCACCTACATTTGTTCCGAGACCTATCCCCGAAGCAACTACAACGCCAAACCCACAACCTATAGAAGAGTCACCACCAACAGCGACACCAACACCTACCCCAGAAGCAACTGAGTCACCCACAGCAACACCAACACCTACTCCAGAAGCAACTGAGTCACCCACAGCAACACCAACACCTACTCCAGAAGCAACTGAGTTACCAGAGTCAGGAGCTACAGAAGAGTCTCCTTCTGATTTACTACTGAATAAACCTTCCCAAAAGGAGACAACACCACCTTCTCCCACATCAACAACCCCACTTGAGGAACTGGATAAACCTCCCAAGCAAGAGACTGCGACTCTAGAAACAACGGAAACACCATCACCAAGTCCAGCAGAAGAAACTACACCTGAACCACAAATGTTAGTTGAGTAGCTTAATCAGGACTCATTGAACCGGATTCTATATCACTATAAACAAAAGCCAGTAGGGACGTTATCTGCAACGTCCCTACTGTGTTCTACTGAAATAAAAACTCCTGTATATCTGCTATAGCACATAGACTGATACAGCATATTTCGGCCTTATGATGTACAAGCTGTAAATTGAATGTCTTACAGTGCGGGCATCTTGCCCGTAATTATAGGCATCTTGCCCGTAATTATAGGCATCTTGCCCGTAATTATAGGCATCTTGCCCGTAATTATAGGCATCTTGCCCGTAATTATAGGCATCTTGCCCGTAATTATAGGCATCTTGCCCGCTAGGTATTTCATTAATTGATAATTACCTCTGGTTAAAACTGTTACGGAATTGAATATAAGGAAATATTATTTCTTTTCTTGGTCGATTGGATATGGCGTTTGCGCTCCGCAAAGCTCCGAAGTGCGCGTAGCGTCCCGGAGGGAAAGGAAGGCGCGAAGAATGCAGAGCCGCTCCGCTTTCCGACCGCTTTTTCCCCTTAAAAGGGTCGGCTTTCAACCAGAATTATTTAATTATTAATTATTAATTATGAATTATTAATTATTAATAATTCGGAAACCCATAACATCGGAAAGCGATGTAATGAATATTAGACAGAAATTTTTTCCAACGGTTGTCTGTCTTCTGTTGTCTGCTATATCCTCTGATATCTTACAATTAAATAACTATAAATTCTACTCAACAAGGTTAGATACTTTGAAAGAACTATTAATTACTGCAACTGATACTGATGCAGGCAAAACCATATTAACGATCGCTCTTACTGCCTACTGGCAAACTTACCATAAAAATCTTAGTTTAGGCTTATTTAAACCTATTCAAACTGGTATCGGCGATCGCGAACTCTACACCCAACTATTTTCTCTGGACCAATCCCTTGACGAAATCAATCCTTTATGGTATAAAACACCAGTTGCTCCTCCAGTGGCTTCAGAACGGGAAGGCCGTCTGGTAGAATTAGGTGAGGTATGGTCAACTTTTACAACTTTGCGACAGCAAAAAGACTTTGTGTTAGTCGAAGGTTTAGGAGGACTAGGTTCCCCTGTAACTCACGAACTCATAGTAGCAGACATAGCTAGGGATTGGCATTTACCTACAGTTTTGGTTGTACCAGTAAAATTAGGCGCGATCGCTCAAACAGTAGCGAATGTCGCTCTAGCTCGTCAAATGAAAGTTAACCTCCGAGGAATTATCCTCAACTGTGTCAAACCCTGCTCTGAGGAAGAAATAGCTGACTGGACTCCAGTTGACTTAATTGAATCCTTAACCCAAGTAAAAGTTTGCGGAATTATACCACATTTAGCAGATATTACTGATTTAGGAAAATTAGCAAAAGTAGCATCTAACCTCAACTTAGAACAATTTTTTCCTTTACCAACAACAATTACCAATTAATAACTAATTATAAAAAACATGGTTTCAACTATTCCGACCTCAAATTCTGTGATCGAATCTCAACTGCGCCCAGACATTAGAACATTGCAACCTCTATTAGTTGAGTGGCGACGACATCTGCATAAAAGACCAGAACTAGGTTTCAAAGAATACCTAACAGGAGAATTTATTTGCCAAAAATTGCAAGAATGGGGTATCGAACATCAAACAGGAGTTGCTCAAACAGGTATTGTTGCCACCATTAACAGTGGTAAACCAGGACCAGTTCTCGCTGTTAGAGCAGACTTAGACGCACTACCAATTCAAGAATTAAACGATGTACCGTATAAATCAATTCACAATGGTATTATGCACGCTTGTGGCCATGATGGCCATACAGCGATCGCCCTCGGTACTGCCCATTATCTCACGACTCATCGTCAAGATTTTAGCGGCATAGTCAAAATCATCTTCCAACCTGCCGAAGAAGGACCTGGAGGAGCTAAACCAATGATTGAAGAGGGGGTACTGAAAAATCCTGATGTAGATGCAATGATTGGTTTGCACTTGTGGAATAATCTGCCATTGGGTACAGTAGGAGTTCGTAGTGGTGCTTTGATGGCAGCTACCGAAAGATTTAGTTGTACAATTTTGGGCAAAGGTGGGCATGGAGGAATGCCAGATCAAACGGTAGATTCTATTGTAGTTGCAGCACAAATTGTTAATGCTTTACAAACAATAGTAGCTCGGAATATTAATCCTATAGATTCAGCAGTTGTGACTGTGGGGCAGTTAAATGCGGGTAGAGCATTTAATGTTATTGCTGCTACTGCTAGAATGACTGGTACTGTACGTTATTTTAATTTGGCTTATCAAGATTATTTTGCTAAACGAATTGAGCAAGTTATTGCCGGAGTTTGTGAAAGTCATGGAGCGAGTTATGAGTTTAATTATAATCCTCTTTATCCTCCATTAATTAACGATTCAAAAATTGCAGATTTAGTTAGAAGTGTTGCCGAATCAATAGTAGAAACTCCGGCAGGTGTTGTACCGGAATGTCAAACTATGGGGGGTGAGGATATGTCATTTTTTCTACAGGAAGTACCTGGTTGTTATTTCTTTTTAGGTTCAGCAAATGCTGAGAAAAATTTAGCTTATCCGCACCATCATCCGAGATTTAATTTTGATGAAACAGCTTTAGGAATGGGAGTAGAAATGTTTGTCCGTTGTGTAGAAAAATTCTGTAGTTAGGGATAATTTCTGTTCAGAAAATAAAGTTGGAATTTCAACCGGATTTATTCATATAAATCCGGTTTATAGCATTTCCCAGTAAGCGTGAGGTACAGTTCTTTCGATCCCCCCTAACCCCCATTTAACAAAAAGCGCAGCATCCTCTGGCTTCCCCTCCTTCAAAAGCGAAGCATCCTTTGGCCTCCCCCATCCAACCAAAAGCGCAGCATCCTTTGGCCTCCCCCTTTCTAAGGGGGACAGGAGGGGGATTCCCAAGGGGGACAGGAGGGGGATTCCCAAGGGGGACGGGAGGGGGAT
>JASJEE010000149.1 GCA_030064835.1 Microcoleaceae cyanobacterium MO_207.B10
AACAATGTCTGGAAGTTTACCAACAACCTACTGCGAATGGTTATAAGACTGTGGAGACTTTTCAAAGGGGTGAAACTGTGACAATTCAAGCTTTGCCTAATGTAACTTTCACTGTTGATGAAATCTTGGGAGATTAATACAAATTTTCCACATTAATTACTCAATAATTTATAAATTTATTCTGTTCTAAGTATTAGCAAAAAAAGCTTTTATTTAAAACAAAAAAATAGCTGAAAGCTTAATCAAATTATTCTCAAGGAGTTAATAATGTCTGTAGAATTATTGTGACGACTATTTACAGTAGACCAGGGCTTTGTTGCATAAAAGTGCTAGAAGCATTATAAAGCAAGGATTTATCAATAAATCTTATTAATGATAAAGTCTTACACTGCAAGAATTTCAGGATATTCGTGCAACAAAGCCGTAGACCAGTATTATACCTTTTTGAATAGCAGATTTAACAGTATTATAATAATAATAATCGCGGGCTGGCATTATGACTATTTTCCTTCTATTAGACTAATCCGTACATCCGTGGCCAAATCTGTGTCTGCAAATGCAATCTAAAATTCAAACCCTACCTAAAGAAGTTGTCAACTTAATTGCTGCTGGAGAAGTAATTGATTCTTTAGCAGCAGTAGTTCGAGAATTAGCAGAAAATTCTCTTGATGCTGGTGCAACTCGCATTATAATTTCTATCATTTCTGAACAATGGCGAGTACAAATTTCTGACAATGGTATGGGTATGAATTTAGCTAATTTAAAACAAGCAGCTAATCCTCATAGTACGAGCAAAATTACTAACCTTCAAGACCTAACAAAAATTAGTAGTTTAGGATTTCGTGGAGAGGCACTTCATAGTTTAGCTAATCTCTCAAAGTTAGAAATATTAAGTCGTCCTAAATCACCTCTTTCAGAGAATGAAAATGAAGGTTGGCGAGCTGTTTATAACGAGCAAGGAAAAGCTGTTGAAACTGAAAGGGTTGCTATTGCTCCTGGTACTATTGTTAAAGTTTATAATCTGTTTGGAAAATGGCCTGTACGTCGTCAAGGAATGCCTTCTTCTGCTCAACAAATGCGGGGAATACAATTAATTGTTCAGCAAATAGCTCTTTGTTATCCTGATGTTACTTGGCAAGTTTGGCAGGGTAGTAAATTATGGATTAAAATTAGTCGTAGCGCTACGGCAAAACAAATTTTACCTCAAGTTTTATCGACGGTAAGATTGAGCGATTTACAATATATTCAACAAGAAATTGATGAGGAAAAAGCAGAAGAATTAAATATCAAAACTTCCAATTTTTCCCAATATCGAGATTCTCAATTTTTGGATAGACAATCATTAGAATTAGTTTTAGGTTTGCCAGATAGATGTCATCGGAGAAGACCTGATTGGGTGAAAGTTGCTGTTAATGGGAGGGTGGTAAAAGTGCCAGAATTAGAACAAAAAATTATTAGTTCTTTGGCTCGAACTTGCCCTCGCTATCGCTATCCTATCTGTTTTATTCATCTGCAAATTTTCCCCTATCAAATTAACTGGAATCGTCATCCGGCAAAAACGGAAATTTATCTAGATAATTTGAATTTTTGGCAACAACAAATTAATTTAGCGATTGGGAAAGCATTACAATTTAATTCGGAGATTATGCCAGAATTTCCTTTGTCAGAAAGAGTGGAAAAAATTTTAAAAGTCTCAGAAAATACAGGCAATTATCAAACTCGTAGATCTATAGAAGTTTCCCCAGATAATACTGAAGAAGAAAATCAAGAATTAGGATTAATAGAATTAAAAGCTATCGCTCAATTACACAATACTTATATAGTAGCTGAACATCCGAGTGGCATTTGGTTGATAGAACAACATATTGCCCATGAAAGAATTTTATATGAAAAATTATGCGATGCTTGGCAAATAATTTCTTTGTCAACTCCGATTATTTTGCATAATTTATCTTCTGCTCAAATAGAACAACTTCAACGCTTAAATATAGAAGTAGAAACCTTCGGAGATTTACTTTGGGCAGCTCGTACTGCTCCAGCAATGTTAGCTAAAAGAAATGACTGTGCTGAAGCTTTAATTGAACTTAGTAAAGGAGGAGATTTAGAATCTGCTAAAGTAGCTACTTCTTGTCGTAGTGCTATTAGAAATGGTACTGTTTTAAGCCTACCAGAAATGCAAAGTTTATTAAATAAATGGCAACTTACTAGAAACCCTCGTACTTGTCCTCATGGTAGACCAATTTATTTATCTTTAGAAGAATCAGCTTTAGCTCGTTTCTTTCGACGAAATTGGGTAATTGGAAAAAGTCATGGAATTTAATCAGTTATCAGTTATCAGTTATCAGTTACCAGTTATCAGTTATCAGTCATTTATATTACTTTAATATCAATCTGAGAAATTTTTACTGCAAATAACTTCGGTTATTTACTAGGAATTAAAAGTCATAGTGAATAGATTCAATACTATTTTTTAGGTCTGAAATTATCGTTGTTAATGACAATCCCAATGATAAAGAACTTGAGAAAAATCTAACGCTTTTAATTGAGATGGTTTAATAAAAAAATTACCAATTCCTGCATCTCCCCAACAAATATCATTTGCTTCACCATAACTCCCATAATCTGAAACAATTTGCAATAATAAAATATAGTCTTCATATTCAGGATTGAAACGAGGGTCTTCTTGAGTAAAATTAGGATAACCCCCTACCTGATGCTGATTTCCATCAATTTCAAAATACTTAGAATACCATTTGCAGTAAATGTCTAGTAAACCATCATCATCAAAATTAGGAAAATGTCGCTCAAAATCTGCACTATATATTTTTGTAGGTGAATAATAATGGGTAAAACTTAAGTTAAACTCACCCCATATAGGAGTATATTCCTGATGCTCTTCTAAAAAATAAAAATCTGTTACTAAATTATTAACATTTTCGACAATTTCCTCAAAATATAGAATTTTGAAGCCATCTTGATTAGTTGGAACATCATAATCGAAACCATAACTAGGGTCGTTACCATCAATATAAAATTGTAAAATTCCTTGAGTGGGAAAATTTTCTAACCGAGGTATTTCTGAAAAGTTAAGTTGTGCTAACAATTTTAAATATTCACCCTTTTTATTAGTTGGATAATTAATTGTTCGAGGTAAATAGGGAAGTCCTCCAAATTTACTTTCCCACCATTGAGTGGAACTAGGTTTAATATCAATTTTTAAATAAGATTTAATGGTATTAGCGATCGCTTCACGGTAAGCTTCTAACGCTTCGGGTAAGTTGAGTTCAATTGACGGTTTCATAGTTAGGTGGTTTTATATATTTAGGCTCTTATCAACTGGTTATAGCCAATTAGTATATATTTTAAATTAGTTTAAACCTTTTAAATAGCAAGGGATTTAACCCAATAAAAATTATTTTTTATTTGCATTGCTTTTTTGTATGCTCATAATCCTTTCTTAACAAAGGTTGTGGTGTTGATTTTGTAGTAATACCAATTAAAAAAAGCTTGCTCTACAAATAAATTGGATAATTGAAAAACATAATTCAGCTATAAATATCTGATTAAAATTTATTCCCTACCTGAGACCTACCACCTACCACCTAAAACCTAGAAATTTATTTGTAGCAGACATTTATCAAATTGGTATAATTTATCATAGCTACTCTAGAAGAATATATAGTGATAAAATTATGGTGAGACGATTAGCTAACGCAAATTTATGTTAATGTTTCATTACTTATCCAAGTTAAAAATAATTTTAATTATCACTAGATACCAATATGAATTATTCACAATATCGACAGTTATTTGATTCAGAAATTAATCAACCTGATGAAAAAATAGATTTAGCAAAAGCAGCCCTTTATATTGCTCTCGAAGATGAACTAGAATTTGACCCTGATGAATATCTTAATGCTCTTGATACAATGGCAGATGAAGTTCAAGAAAATTTGCCAGAAAGTGCTTACCCTTTAGTAATTATTAAAAGTATTAATAAATATCTTTACGATGATTTAGGTTTTACTGGAAATGCAATAGACTATTATGACCCACGGAATAGTTTTCTTAATCAAGTAATTGAAAGACGCACAGGAATTCCGATTACTTTATCTTTAGTTTACTTAGAAATTGCGAAAAGAATTAACTTTCCAATGGTAGGTATTGGAATGCCTGGACACTTTCTAATTCGTCCTGAGTTTGAGGAAGCAGGTATATATGTAGATGCTTTTAGCCGAGGTGAAATTCTTTTTCCTCAAGATTGTCAAGAGAAATTGGCCCAACTTTATGGTCGCCCTGTGGAACTACAACCTCAGTTTTTAGCAGCGGTAAGTAATAAGCAATTTTTAGTACGAATGTTGACAAATCTTAAAGTAATTTACTTGAACCGAAATGAGGGGTTAAAAGCTCTTGCAGTTATTGATCGAATTTTATTATTATTTCCAGATGCAGTTATAGAACAGCGAGATAGAGGTATATTATATTACCAGTTAAACCGTTGGGCAGAAGCTCGTGAAGATTTAGAAAGTTATCTAGTTAATCTTCCTAATGCAGAGGATGCAGTCATAATTCGACAGCTATTAGCTGAAATCAGCTCAAATCTATAACTGAATATTATAGTTATTTATGTTGGGAACTTAATGTAAGGTATTACAGACATAGATAGCAAAAGAAGAATCACTTGTAAAAATGTGAAAATTAATTTGTGAGGAACAAACTAATGAAAAATATTTTAGATTTGGGTGTATTTAAAAAACATTTACATAAATTTTCTATACAAAAGTTGTTTAGTGTGAGTCAAGGAATATCAAAGTCATTCTACTTTTATTTGGCAGGATTTTTGGTAATTACTACGAGTATTTTAGTATTTACTGGTCAGCCAGCAAATGCTATAGATGAAATTAGAATTACTTACGGTTCAATTAATATACCTTTGGCAATTTCTGATTTAGTAACTTTTGCAAATACTGGTGAACAGTCAGAGCAGTTAAAATCTCTCTTTTTAACTGCAAATGCTACCCCGGAAAATATTGCTAAAGTGCAGGATATATTAAGTTATAAACTACAGGTAAATCCTGATTTTGCTAACAATTTATTAGAATCTCGCTATGGGCAAATGGCTGTAGAAGAATTTAGTCGCTATTTTGCTCCCGGTAGTAATCTTTCTCAAATAACTAATGATATTATTGCTACGGTTAATCAAATTATTGGTGATGGAGAAATATCATTTTTAGAACTGGTACAACAGTTTAAATGGACTGATACAATTGTGATTGATGCTAAAGGAATTGAAACCTTTTTTGTAGAAGTTATAAATTTTGGTAAAAATGCACTAGATTTTGTTAAGGCACAACCTGAAGTACAAAAAATATTCTGCCAATAATATTAATAAATAATAGGGTTGGCTGAAAAAGTTATAGGGGTGAGGTTTAGTAGTCAGTAGTTAGAAACAACAGCAATTACAGAAAAAATAGGAGCAAAAATTGAGCGACAATTTTTCCGACCTTCTCTGCTAAAAATGTCAGCATTTTTCTAGGAAAAAATACTTGATTCTTTATCTGTAAATGCTTTGAGACTTAATCAGCAAAACCTAAATATAAATAACAGAATATTTTCAGTTTTAGCTAATATTTAGCTAATATTAACAGACTGGAAAAAAAGGGGTCAGATAAACAACATATCTGACCCCATTAGTTTAACTATAATACTGTTCCTCTGCGACTCGCCTCAAACGTCTTAGTTGAGCTTCCATATCTGCTTTTGTCCAGGAAGCAGCAAACTGATTGAAACCAAATCTAATCAAAGGTGATGGTATTTCAAACTCAAAACGATTTAATAAAAGAGTACCATCAGATTTTGGTTGACATTCCCAGCGATCGCGACCTCGGAAAAAGCCCTGAAACTCCCAAACAACTAAACCAGGTTCTCGTTCTGCGACAACACTATCTAGAGAGGGTTGCAAAAAAGGAATATTTATGATGAACCGACTGCGACTGCCGACAGAAATGTCCCAATTACCTACTGGTTCACAACGCAGCATCGGATTTAACCACTTGTGCATCAGCACGTTATCGGTAATACAACGCTCTACAACAGTGGCACTGGCACGAATTAAAATAGACTGCTCGAAAACTTGACTAAATGACATGATTACCTTCAAGCTATAGGCATATACTGGCAATCCTATTAGGTTGCTAGTTAAAGCTCATAATTCATTCAAGAAAACCATGAATGGCACTTGGCAAAGTATTACACAATCAATCAACTTTAGGGAGCCAATGGCTAATTTGATATTGGCCTCCGATATTTTGGCACAGGCTGAAGCTAATCCCTTAAATCAGTTGTCCCAGAATGTTACTCAGGCCAAACTTATAGACGTAGGTATCGCTTTTGCGATTCTTATTGTAGGCTGGGTGCTAGCTGCATTTTTCTCCGGCATAATTGGAGGACTATTCAAGAAGACTAATATAGATAATAAAATTGCTGGTTGGGTGACTGGCAGTCAGGACCAAGCTCAGAATTTACCTGTGGAGAAATGGATTTCTTCTTTGGTATTTTGGATCATCATGATCTTTGTTCTGATAGCTTTCTTTGACAAGCTTCAGCTCACCGCAGTTTCTCAACCTCTCAATGCCTTCCTCACAGAAATAACTAGCTATTTACCAAATATAGCTGCTGCTTTAATTTGGGTAGGTATTGCTTGGCTAGTCGCAACTATAGCTAAGTTAGCAGTAAGCAAAGCATTTAATGCTTTTGGCTTGGACGATCGCCTTAATCATCAAGTCAGCGGGGACACAGAAAGTCAAATGGAGGTAGGCGAGACAATCGCTACTGCTATTTACTGGTTAATATTCCTGCTATTTTTACCACCAATCCTGGAAGCTTTACAACTACAGCTTGCATTACAACCAGTTCAGAACATGGTTGACCAAATCTTGGGAGCCCTTCCTCGGATTCTCAAGGCGGTTATTCTAGCTGGAGTGGGTTGGTTACTGGCCACTGTGGTCAAGAAAGTTGTGACTAATCTTTTGGCTGCTACAGGAATAGACCAAATGGGTAGTCAGTTTGGCATGAGTCAAACTACTGGGAGTCAAAATCTTTCTTCGATCATTGGCACAGTTGTCTATGTATTGATATTAATTCCAGTTGCCATCGCAGCTCTGGGTGCTTTGAATATTGAGGCCATTACTGTACCAGCAGTGGCTATGCTCAATGATATTCTCACATTTATTCCCAAGCTATTTGCTGCTGGTGTGGTTTTGGTAGTTGCTTACTTTGTTGGACGATTTGTTAGCGATCTAATTACTCGTCTCCTGACTGGTATTGGTTTTAACAACCTTTTCAATTGGCTTGGTCTAAGTTCAACTCCAGCAGCATCTCCATCTACCGACCCAAATGCAACTTTAATTCAGGACAAACCTGTTAGTAAGACTCCATCAGAAATTGCTGGTATTGTGGCTTTCATCGGTATTATCCTATTTGCCACAGTTTCTGCTACGCAAATTATGGAACTTGAGGCTTTGACTTTAATTGTCAATGTCGTAATTTATATTGCAGGTCGAGTTCTTTATGGTTTGGTTGTGTTAGCTATAGGTTTGTACTTGGCTAATCTTGCTTATAACTTAATCACCAGTTCTGGGAATTCCCAAGCTCGACTTTTGGGTCAACTGGCTCGAATTGGGATTATTGTATTAGTCTCGGCTATGGCTCTGCAACAAATGGGAATTGCTCCTAGCATTGTCAATTTAGCTTTTGGACTATTTATGGGGGCAATGGCAGTAGCGATCGCTTTAGCTTTTGGTTTAGGAGGACGGGATATTGCCTCTTCTCAGATTCAAGAGTGGCTAGCAAACTTCAAGAACAAACAATAAATCGACTATTTTTCGGTATTCAGATTCTCTTAGTTAATTGGAGTAGTTAAGTGGAGAATTTTCTGAGACCGTAGCTTCTACTGCTGATGTTGATTTAACTTGTTTATTACATTACTGAAAATTCAAGAGTCTGAGGGGGAATTTTGGAGTCACTGCTATATTCTATAGTGTGGATGATATATTCCCCCTGTTAATTATGACTTGATTTTCATTAAATATAATACCATTGGCAGATAAAGGCTATACCAGTTTCGATTTCAAAAAAGTGCAAGCTTTTGACTTCTAAAAGCTAAAAATATGAGAATAAAGACTATTATTATCTTGAGTTAATTATACTTAAAATTTATTTCAAACTGCTAATTTTTTTACTTAATTAAATCAAGCTTCATACCATCACCCAACTGTTTTTATTGATTATTTGATTGAACTTAATTTTGCTGCTTTGGATTGCTAAGATTTTGGTGATTTAGCTTTTCTAGTAACTCTTCCTTAATTCGACCCATAATCGAAGTCTCATCCAAAGAAGCCAAAATATGATTGACCACAGCTTTTGGCCCATCTTCGCCCCAGGATGCACCATTAGCAAGGTAAGTTTTCGTTACTTGTCCGATTCCATAAGACGATAAACCTCCCACTGCTGCTTGAGTGACTGCTACAGATAAGTAAGGCACTAAAGATAACCCACCAGTTGCTGGAGCTGCCAAACCTAATAATCCTTTCACAGAACTTAGTCCCATATTTGCGACTAATTCACTGGCACTAATTCCTCCCATACTAATTGCAATCTTTTGTAGGAGATCTACTGCTCCTGATTGAGTCATTTCTATACCATAAAGTTTTGATAAAGTCAATATCATTGCCACGTCAACGCCAGCACCACTGAGAATATCTAAAACAGTTACAGGGTTAAGAGCGATCGCCATTGCCTTGATCATTACCGCCCTCCAGATTACCTGATTGGCACTTCGATCACGAATTTCCATTTTTCGGCGCACCAACTGCTCATTTACATCATTAGCATAGAGCATACTATTTAGAGCTACTAAAGATTTACCCTCTTTGTCTAAAATTTCTAATATTTTTAGTTTTAAATCGTCTACTTGAGGTTCTCCGCGGTCCATTTCTATAGCTACACTGCCATCAGAGCGTCGCAATGCTTTAGCTACGAGTGGGTGAGCTGCTGCCATAACTATTTCCTTTGGTGATACTAACTCACGGACTCGTTCATCTCGAATTTTATTGTATATGGCTAGTCTATCTGCTTCTGGATATTGGTCTATTTTGTTAAATACCAACAAAATGGGTTTACCAGCATCTCGTAAATGGGAAAGAGCTTCATATTCTACTTGAGTAATATCTCCTGCAACAATAAACAGGAGTAAGTCTGCCTGTTTTGCTACCTGTCGGGCCATTAGTTCACGAGTTTCTCCGTCTACTTCATCTATTCCTGGGGTATCAATCAGTTCAACTTGAGATATTCTGTAGGAAATTAGAGCAGTATCAGATGAAGATTTTTTTTCTTCTAAGTTATCTTTTCCTAATTGCCATTGTCTAATTTCTGTGGTTCTAGTGACGCCATGAATTGGGCCTGTTTCAAATACTTTTTCACCAAATAAGGCATTAAGAACTGAAGATTTACCTCTTCCAACCATGCCAAATACGGCAATGTGAATAGAGGCTTTTTCTAACTTTTTTAACATTGATTCTAACCCGGCTATTTCTGTATCTAATCCGGCTCTTTCTTCGGTGGTTAAGTCTAGGTTAGTTACGATGTCTTGTAAAGCGTCTTTGGCATGGCGGATGTTAAGTTCTGCTTGAATATCTGCAAAACTTAGTATTGTGTTTTCTAGTTCTTGGTCAAGATTCATAGGTAATCAGCAAAAAAAGATTATAGGTTAAATGAAGGTTTTTGAATAAGGTTGAGTTATATAGCCTATTCGATGTAAATTTAGTTCACTAGTTTTCGTATATTAGCAGAACAAAAATCAAACCTTATTCAATACTGGAAAAACTATTTATTTCTACCTAACACCTACTACCTAATACCTATAATTAAGTAATGTAGCAATATTTTATGAATAATGGTATATGCAGCAAATTTTGGAGAAATGATGTACATTGTAATTGATGAAAATATTGTAGTGTCGGCATCTTGCCCTCTCCGGGGTGTACCTCACGGGCAACGGGAAGCGCTGTATTATGGAAGCCTTGATCATAATCATAAAAATCAGTAAATCAAAGTTGATTTTTAAATCATTTACATCAATAATATAAGTTAGTAGCTGGATTTTATCAGATTAGAAAAAAATCAGCTTATAGTTACTAATATTTAACTGAATCCTCTTTTTCAGTCAATTCACCATTTCAATATAACCGTTTCTTTCGTCGTGCAGTCACAGCTTTTTGTTTACGTTTTTCTTGAGGAGTTTCAAAGAATCGGCGTTTTTTAAAATCTGCCAATATACCAGCTTTAGAAACTTGACGCTTGAATCGGCGCAGTGCTGACTCTATTCCTTCGTTGTCGCTGAGTAAAACTTGGGTCATTTTTCTTCCCTTTTTTTCTTCAACCTACATGATTTAATGTTTTAGTGATTTACCTATAGCCACTAGCTAAGGTAGTGATTGAATTATTAGGATTTTACTGTTTAGCAACTAAACTATTGAATATTGTTATGTTTGGTACATTTTTAGATGTATTTATAATATAACTATAAACACTATCCTAGCAAATATTTTGTCAAGTTTGCAAGTATTGAATCACAGTCATGTTTGAAGTGACACTTCAGACATCTGGAAATGGTAATATTCTGACCAAAGCTTTATTCACCTAAGTGGTTATGAAAACTTACAACTTTAAATCTAGCGAATAAAGGATAAGTCAACTCTACCAAAGTTGGTACTCAAGGCCACTTGCATATTTTCGAGAGCTTTGACTAACCACATGACAACTTCTCTAGTAGATGATTCGTAATGATTAAATAGTATGGCAAAGCGTTTTTCTAAGTATGGCTTAACTCTGTAGCAAACCAGAACTATTTTCAATAGTAGGCCAATAGTGCTTGTTGTTCCCATATTTGACAGCAGATTAATCAATATAAAATGCTGTGGTTTTTGCATACTTTCTACTACCAAAAACCCTAACATCTGGTTACAGGTTCTCATTAGTAAAAAGTCATTAAACTGTTTGTCATCACTGTGAACCATTGTCTTCTGAAGTTGTTTGTATAGTTTGTCTTTAAATTGATACTTAATATACCTTGAATCTACATCAAAAGATGTACTTAAGTATTCATAAAAACTTTCTTTAAAACAACGATAAGATTGGGGCTGTCTGGCATGATTCAGAAAACTTTTTGCGTAATCTCGGTAGTTATCCCCACATTCAACTTTGCCTACAAACTGTTTAATTGCAGATAGTAAGTCGCGATCGTTTAAGAGAGTGGGATTTTTTAATTGTTGTTT
>JASJEE010000150.1 GCA_030064835.1 Microcoleaceae cyanobacterium MO_207.B10
CGTACATCTAACTTTAACAAATGAATTTTACTCTTGAATTTTTTCGTCAATTCATCTGCCAATTTTTCTAGCTTTTCTTGTCTACGGGCAACTAAAATTAATTTAGCTCCTGCTTCAGCAAAAATATTAGCGCAAGATTCTCCTATACCGCTACTTGCACCTGTAATTAAAACAATTTTATCCGCAACAGAAATCATTTTTTATTCTTAATCTATAAATTTGCCAGTTTGTATTTTAAAAAGGTTTTTTCTAACTTAACTAACTTAACCTGTGTCCGATAAATCTAGTTGATAAAAATATTGTAGTTGATAATTATTCAAGTAAAAAGTGTGTTTGTAATTGTTTGTGATTTTGTGATGTTTGTGAAAAATTTGATTTACCTAATATTTACCTAAAGACCTATCAATTTAAAACCATTACTAATCCAAAACTCGTAAACGATAGGTACTAATAGTAATACCTCCTTTTCGCATCAGAACTGCTGATAACCATTGGTCATCAGCATTTTCTGGTGCCTCACCTATTTTAAAAATTCCCCCAGAAGGCAACACTTCTAATTTAAAACTAGCAGCATCAAGATTATAAGAATCTTCATTAATTGGTTCTTCCCAGGCAGCTCCTAACATAATCTGATTACCCAAAGGTTCTTCAACAATTACATCAAAATTATATTTTTCACCTGCTTCTATCTCTACTGGTAAATTGACATTAACAGTAGGTGGTTCTTTTCCACTTTTTAGTTGATTCCGCTCGGCTAAAATTTCTTGTTCAACAATTTTATTTCCTTCATAACGTTGTTTAGAAGTAATAGTAGCTGTTAAATTCATATCTCTATTTTTCATTTCCTGAACACCAGTAATATAGGTAATAGTTTCAGCAACAATTGCATCACCATCTGTTTCCCAAGATTTAACTTCTGTTCGATATTTAACAGATTTATAGAGTTCCCAAAATTTTGTTAAAGCTTGTTCTAAACTTTCCCGATTTAAGCCATCAGAGTTAGTAAAATCATTACTATAAAAATCCATGACATCATCTATTTTCTGACGACTAGCTGCTCGGTCAATTTTTTCTAAGAGATCTGTCAGTTCATCTGGTGCTTTATACCTGCCTTGAGCCCAAGTTAAATTAGGCGATAAAACTACTCCAGAAACAACGGTTAAACTCAGCAATAAAGAAGTAGATAATCCAGTTAATAATTTATTATATTTAATCAAAAAGTTGTTTTGAGAATAATCCCTTTTTACTGTTGACTGTCTTGCCAAATTTTCTTTTTTACCTGTCAGTAATAGATGGTATTGGTACTTTAAGCTTTTGAGTTGAGGAAATAAAATTTGAGAAATAATCATTTTTAACTTATAAAAGTTGTTAGTTGAAAATTTATTAGCTGTGAGAGCCAAATTTTATGGCCATTACTTAAATTCGTCCCAAATAAAATACGAGATGGATAATTTTTATTGTTTTTGACTTCTGACTTTTCACCCCCGCCTCCGGGGACAAGCTTTTGACTTAATTTGTAATACCAGGGAGATAAAAACTTTGACCAATTCACCAGTTAGATTATTAATCGCAGCAAGTGGCACCGGCGGACATTTATTTCCAGCGATCGCTACAGCCCAACAATTAAATAATTATCATATCGAATGGTTAGGAGTCCCTAATCGGCTAGAAACTAAGTTAGTCCCATCCCAGTATCCTCTCCATACTATATCAGTTGAAGGTTTCCAGCAGAAATTGGGCCTTGGGAGTTTGAAAATTCTCACTGGACTTATTGGCTCAATTTTGCAAGTCAGACGTATACTTAAGCAAGGAAACTTTCAAGGATTATTTAGCACTGGAGGTTATATTGCGGCCCCGGCGATTATTGCGGCTCGTTCCCTTGGCTTACCAGTTATTCTCCATGAGTCTAATGTATTGCCAGGGAAAGTAACTCGATGGTTTAGTCGTTTATGTAATGTTGTGGCAGTGGGGTTTGAGGAAGGGGCAAAATATTTCCCTACTGGCAAAACGGTTTATGTGGGGACTCCGGTTAGAGAACAATTTTTGTGTCGGCAACCCTTAGATTTACTCATTCCAGAAAATGTCCCTGTCATCGCAGTTGTAGGAGGTTCCCAAGGGGCAGTGGCCATTAACGAACTAGTCAGAGAATGTGTTCCGACATGGGTTGAAGCTGGTGCTTGGATTATTCATCAAACTGGAGAAAATGATCCAGATGCTTTTAGTGTAGAACATCCCCAATATTTTCCCATGTCATTTTATGATAATATGGCAGGTTTATTTCAAAGGTCAAATTTAGTTATTAGTCGAGCTGGAGCGGGTACTTTAACGGAGTTAGCCGTCACCCACACACCGTCAATTTTAATTCCTTATCCCTACGCAGCAGAAAATCATCAAGCTTACAATGCTGAAGTATTTAATCAACACAATGCTGCCCTAGTTTTTCCTCAAAGTGAGTTGACAGTAGATCAACTTCAAACAACAGTTTTAGAGTTATTAAATTCACCAGAAAAACTAGATAAAATGACTCAAGGAACAAAAAAAATAGCTGTGGATGATAGTGCGAATCAATTAGCAAGTTTAGTACAGAAAATTTTGACTAATTAAAAATAATAATTTCATCCCAATTTCATAAATTTAAGCTACTTAGATTTAGAGTAGTCACTAGTAAGGAGGTAAGGTGAGTCGCCTTAATTTTTGAATTGGGTATAATTACTAATTGATTAATTGCTGTTAATCTGAACTAGGAAATTACATAAACTTTAGTAGTAATTAATCTAAAGAGAGAGAAGATATCAAAAGCCATAATTTAAAACCATTATAGGCATATTTTTCAACTATAGCAATCAGGAATCAGATGTGAGAATTGAGGTTTTTCTGAAAAGAAGAGAATATAGCTATCATATTCAAATGATAGATTTTTTCTTTCTTATTATCTGTTCCCTGTTCCACGTTCCCCGTTCCCTAAAAGTCTCCAATATGTCACAACTTAAATCATATTGCTATCTGTGCAAAATAATATTGGTGAGTGCATAAATTTTTAGTTGAGGTTAGTAGTAATGCTCAAGTGGTATAAGTCTATTTGGAGGAAGCTGAGAAATTTAGTAATAGTTAGTCATTCTCAGAATCTCAATAATTTTTTGAATTTTGCAAATTTTCCAGAGAGGAGAAAACCACAAAACAGAAAAATATTTAAAATACTGATAATTTCTGTTTTACTACTCTTGCTGTTGTTAAATTTACCTGCTGGGGCACAATCTGTTAATAATAATAATATTGAAACAGCTCCCATTCAGGTAAATGGTCAGACTTTATTTAGAGTCAGTAACTTAGACAACTTAACAGCTACTGAACGAGCAAATGTAATCAATTCCCGATTAGAAAAAATATTACAATCAGCAGAATCAATAAATGTAGAAATAGTTGATAACAATCAAGAGACAACCCTGAAAGTTAATGGAAACGATCTCTTGACAATCACTGATGCAGATTTTCTACCCGGAATTACCAAAGAAAAACAAAAAACCCTATGGAGAGACAAAGTAGAAAAAGCTCTAATTTCGGCACTAAAAGAAAGTCAACCTGATTATATTATTCAAGCATTAATAATTATTGGGATGACAATTGCTCTAGCAATTACTATGGAGTTTTTATTGAGATGGTGCGGAGTAAAAATCAACCATGACTGGCAGGAAAAATTCCCCCGTAAAATAGAGTATTTGCAAAAATTTTACCCCTTAATTGCCATTCTCTGTAGAATAGGAATTTCTATATTAATTGCCTTTATCCTAACTGATTTAGCAGCTTCAACCCGTCAAATTCGGAATGAGTTCGTCAGTATTTTTACTGCTAGTTTTACCTCTAATATTTTTGAACTAGGTAACAAAGGCTTTTCCATTTTAGATTTATTGCTATTAATCGGATTAACTGTAGGATTATGGACAAGTGTTAGGTCTTTTATCATTATTTTCCGAACAAGAATTGTTGGTCTAACAGGAGCAGAAAGAAGTGTACAAGATACAATTAGTTTCTTAACTCAATATGGATTAATTTTCTTAGGCATACTAATTATTTTACAACTTTGGGGTGTAGATATTAGTTCCTTAGCAATTATTGCTAGTGCGCTTGGTGTAGGTATTGGTTTTGGTCTACAAAATGTTGCTAACAATTTTGTCAGTGGTATTATTATTGTTTTTGAACGACCTATTCAAGTAGGTGATTTTATTCAGGTAGCAGATTTAGTAGGTGTTGTAGAAAGAATAGGTTTGCGTAGCACTCACATTACAACTTTAGACCAAGTTTCCTTAATTGTTCCTAATTCTCGCTTTCTCGAAAATGAAGTTTTAAACTGGAGTCATGGCAACCCAATTTCTCGGATTCGAGTCCCAATAGGAGTTGCCTATGGTTCTAATATTCAGTTAGTAAGAAAAGCAATTTTAGAGGTAGCAAAAACTCATCCTGAAGTATTATTACATCCATCACCACAACTTTGGTTTCAAGAATTTGCTGATAGTTCTCTAAATTTTGAATTGTTTGTTTGGACTAGGGAACCACAGAAACAATATAAACTTAGAAGTGAACTAAACTATCGCATGGAAGCAAATTTGAGAAAATATAATATTAGTATTCCTTTTCCTCAACGAGATTTACATTTAAAATCTCCAGAAATAGAAGACATGATTCATACTTGGATGAGGCAAAATTCTCCCCCACCTGTAGAACTTTATTATCCTGACAATGTTAGGGCTAAATGTGCTCAAAAAATTTCTAATATATCTCTAGATGAAGATGATTACAGCAAAGTAAATATTACAGATTCTTTCAACGATAAAATAAACAAAAAGATAGATTTAGATTCCTTAATTGAAGAAATGCGGAGTATTAATGGAGTATCAATTAGAGACCGCCGACATCGATGGGATTTATACTCAAAATGTTTTATTGGTTCTGAGGCAGTAGAATGGTTAATGCACACTCAAAAAGTTACCTTAAATGAAGCTGTTTCTATTGGTCAATTATTAATTGACCGCGGGTTAATTCATCATGTACACGATAAACATGGTTTTAAAAATGAGTATATTTTCTATCGTTTTTATGCCGATGAACAGTAGGGAAGTAATTTGAGATACATTAGACCTCTATGGAAAATAGGGAGCCGGGGTCATGGAGAAATAATTGATGTTTTCTATATGATAATTGACTTGATTTTTTCTTATTGAAAATATCTATTAGGTTTCTTTTTCCTCTGAGAAAAAACGAGGATATTTTATGAAGGTTTTTCATCACTAATTACCCCACATTTTTTCCATATAGTGGTCTGTAAAACCAATTTAGATGGGTGATAAACTCTCAAAATTATAGATTCTATTATATTTAAAAAAGATAGTTATACTAAATCCGGTTATTATCGGCTAGTTAGCTAAAACGCCAAATCTTAATGTAGACAAATTCTCCAACTAGGAAACCTGAATTTCCTCTAACATACCAGTAGGAATAGAAGCAATTAGTTTGCGCGTATATTCCTGTTGGGGTTGATTATAAATTTGTTCGGCAGGACCGATTTCTTCAATTTTACCCTGATTCATTACCATAATTCGATCGCTCATAAACTTAACCACACTCAAATCATGGGAAATAAATACATAAGTCAATCCAAACTCATCCTGCAATTCTTTTAATAAATTCAAAACTTGCGCTTGCACCGACACATCTAAAGCAGAAACCGACTCGTCGCAGATAATCAATTTAGGATTCAAAGCCAAAGCACGAGCAATACAAATTCGTTGACGTTGACCTCCAGAAAAAGCGTAAGGATAACGATTTAATGAGTCAGCACTTAACCCTACTCTTTCCAATAAATGAGCTGCGCGATCGCGTCTAACTTTATAACCATTACCCACACTATGAATAAACATTGGTTCCATCACTGCTGCGCCAACAGTTAAACGGGGGTCAAGAGAACTAAAGGGATCTTGAAAAATAATTTGCATATCTCGTCGCAACCTACGGAGCATTCTTTGATATCTTTCTTGATTTTGATTTTTTGCACTGTTTGGTTGGTAGGGTTTTACCCACTCTATTAATTTGTGAATTCCAGATTTGCCAAAATTGGGGTCTGTAATTTCCTGACCCTCAAAAAACACCTGCCCACTTGTAATTGGAATTAATTGTAGTATTGCTCTTGCTAAGGTACTTTTACCACAACCAGACTCTCCCACCAAACCCAGAGTTTCACCAGAAGCAACGGTAAAAGAAACGTCATTAACTGCCATCAACAGCCGTTTGGTTTGACCAAACATTCCTGTAACTGGGAACCCGACTCGCAAATTGTTGACTTGTAAAATTGGGGTTTCGTTAGTAGGAGTTAAATCAGCTGTTTGTTTGGTAAAATTGATATTTTGTTTTGTCGTTACTGCTGTGGTTTTTTCCCTAATTTCAATTTCCCCATTAGAGTTAGCAACTGCTTCCATAAAATCAGAAACTGTTGGCAGACGTAAAACTTTCCCATGTAGAGGAGGGCGACAAGCTAATAAACCTTTTGTGTAGGGGTGCTGTGGCTGAGAAAATATTTGTTTGATGTTGCCAGACTCAACTATTTTGCCTTGATACATTACTGCTACAGTATCGGCTATTTCTGCAATTACGCCTAAGTCATGGGAGATAAATATGATCGACATTCCCCTACGCTTTCCCAACTCCCGCAACAATTGCAGAATATTTGCTTGCACTGTCACATCTAGAGCAGTTGTGGGTTCGTCAGCAATTAAAAGAGTGGGGTCGCAAGAAATCGCCATAGCAATCATTACCCGTTGAATTTGACCGCCTGAAAGTTCGTGGGGATAGCGCTCTAGCATCGCTAATTTTTGCTGATTGACTTGCAGCATAATTTCGCGATCGCTCATACCTTTGTCTTTTGGTGGTTCACTAATTCCTTCTTTAGTCAGTTTTCCAGTTGTTTTTACCTTTGCTGAAGTCGCATAAAGGGTTGCTTCTTCTATAGTTTTTTCGCGCAAAACTTCATCACTGGGAAGTAGTTTTACTTCTTGCAAAAGGGATGCTGCTTGACGTCTTGCTTCTGCTGCTGAAACGTTTGTATGTAATTTAATTGCCTCGGTTAATTGAAATCCAATTGTAAAAACAGGGTTTAGGGAACTCATGGGTTCTTGGAAAATCATCGCAATTTTCCCACCCCGGTATTGTTGTTTTTGGGATTCTGGCAACTCCAAAAAATTTACTGGTTTAGTATTTTTTTCAGTTTCACTTTCACCACTAAACCAAATTTCACCGCTAATTTGGCAACCAGAAGTTGGAAGTAAACCCATTATTCCTAAAGAAGTAACAGATTTTCCTGACCCTGATTCTCCAACTATTCCCAGAGTTTGCCCTCGTTGAAGGTTAAATGATATATCATCAACAGCTTTAACTAGTTTTTCATCAGTGGGAAATTGAATCTTCAGGTTACGAACATCTAATACAATATTATTAGTCATAGAATTTAGAAATTAAAAACTCAATCTTAACTTTATTTAGAGCTTAAATTTATGTATTTTATAACAATTTTATCTATTTGTCAATTGTTTTTATTATACAGTAAAATACTCTCTAGTTACTAATTTACTAAATCAGAATACTGATGTCAGCATTTCTTGCGGGATGCTGCACAAACAGCGGTTAGCAATTAGCCATTAGCTATTAACTTACTGTCAGCTATAAGTGGAATTAGTATTGATATTATTGAGGAATAATTGAAAGTATGGATCGGAAATAAATTGTTAATTTTACCAGTTGTTTTATTTCCATCATACCTGAGAGATAACCCGCTAATATCTCTTTGCGTAGCATTCCGCAGGAAAGGAAATACTTAAATACAGATATAGTCAAATTAATGAGGTTTTGTTAAAATTGCTAGTTTAAGTATGAGTAGTCACACATTCAACAAGTATTTAGCAAAGATATTAATAGTAGAAGATTAGCCTAATAACCTGCAAGTTTTATCAGGTATGCTATTAGAAAATAGGTATAAATTCAGAAAAGCTATTAATGGCGCAATGGCATTAAATACAAGTAAAGCAAAGCCCCCAGATTTAATTTTATTAGACATTATGATGGCGGAAATGAATGGTTATGAAGTTTTTCAACATCTGAAAGCCAATCCTCAGACCAAAGATATTCCTGTAATTTTTGTCAGCGCCCTCAACGAAACTTTAGATAAAGTAAAAGCATTTTCTTTGGGGTAGTAGACTATCTTACTAAACCACTTCAGCTCGAATAAGTATTAGCTAGTGTTGAAAATAAACTGATAATTCAAAGGCAAAAACAGCAGCTAATAAAACAAAATACTCAACTGAAACAAGCAGTTGCCAAACGCAAACAAGTTGAGGAAGAACTACAACTATTATACAAAGCTATTCAAGCAGATTATCCGATTATTTATTATATGAATATGAAAAACTCCGGCAATATTACCTGGAATTGCCATAGAACCTAGACCGATATGAAACTCTTGTATCACACCACCAAACTCTACATTAACGGGATAAAAGTCAAGATTTCCTAGATATTTTTTTTGAAAAGGTGTTTCGGTAAAAAAATCATAATCAAAAGCATTTCCTCCGGATCGTAAAATTTCTATGCCCACCTCAGCCGTTTTTTGATGGCCCGCAGCTATCACACCTTTAATTTTTTGGTTCATATCATTTATCAGTTGTCAGTATTTATAATTAGGAATTGTAAAATATATTACTAAATGATTCTCCGCAAGAAAGTAGATATTTGAAGAACTAAATGTCAAGCATTCATTGACTTGATGCAATAAATAGCTGCGATAAATTAAAAATGCTTACAAACTAGATAAGGAGTCTGTTGTATCGAGAATAACTTTAATTTAGTCTGGTTTAGTTATATAGTCCTAAATAGGCAGGAACTTTCTGAGGCTAAAATAATTCTAAAAGATTGGGTAGTTTCATATTTTATTCGTTATCACCGCCATGAACATGAAAATTTTATCTCGGACTATTCAAACTTTGCTTCACCATCGACTGATATCCCGGTCTTTATTAGTAGCAACTCTGTCTACAATGGGTGTAATGATTGGTGTAATACCTAAGTTGTCTGACCAATCTTTAATTCCTATTTTTGAAACAGCAGCTTATGCTCAAAAACAATTCACTAATCAAGAGATAAATAAGTATGCTAATGCAGTATTACAAATTGAGAAGTTGAGAGTAGGAGCTTATCAAGAAGTTCAAAATGAATATCAAAAACAAACTCCTAGAGGGGAAATTCCCGAAATTATTTGTAATGATAAAAAAACTGTTAGTGACTTACCACAAAATATTCAAGTAATTGCTGTTAATTATTGTGACCAAGCTAAAAGATTTATTGAAAGTAATGATTTGACTGTTGCTCAGTTTAATGAAATTACAATGACTCAAAAAGACGATCAAATCTTGCGCAAAAAAATTCAGGATGAATTAATTCGCATTCAAAAAGCTCGATAACTGGTAGTTAATAAACTAGTTATGGGAATGGTAGTTTTAAATCAATTTTTACCTGCTGACAAAAATGCAGTAGTTTCCTTAACTTTGGCTCTGACAGCAGCACAACGTACCCGGAGTCGCTATCGTTTTGAGGCAGAAACCGGGGAAATTTTTCATTTGCGTTTACCTAGAGGTACTGTAATGCGCGATCGCGACTTACTGGCAAATGATACAGGTGAATTTATAGTACAAATTATTGCTAAACCAGAACCTACTATTAAAGTAATTGGGAAAACTTCTTTAGATTTACTGAGAGCGGCATATCATTTAGGTAATCGCCATATACCTCTAGAAGTTAATCCTACTAATTTAAAGTTATCTCCAGACCCAGTATTACAAGCTATGCTAGAACAATTAGGCTTGGAAATTATAGAAGAAGTATCACCATTTCAACCAGAAATAGGAGCGTATGTTCACAATCATTAACTAAGGAATTATCAAATTTTATAATTCATAAATAATCATAAATAATGAGTTATCAAAACCTAAGCGCCAATCAACTTTTATCTCTTCTACAGTTAGCAAGTTCTACATTACCTGTAGGAGCATATAGTTATTCTGAAGGTTTAGAATTATTGGTAGCTAGGGGCAAAATTTATGATATTAAAACCCTCAAAATTTGGCTGGAAAATTGCCTAAAGTTTGGCTCAATTCGTTTAGAAACTGCACTAATGATTAGAGCTTATTGGGCAACTAAGTCAGCAAATTTACAGGGTTTAAATAATTGGAATTATTGGTTAACTGCAACTAGAGAAACAGAGGAGTTACGCCTACAAAGTTTACAAATGGGTCGAACTTTGATGCGTTTATTTATAAATATAAATGTGGAGCCAAATTTACAAGTCCCACTAGTTAGTTGGCTCCAAGAAAAGCTAAAAACAGATGCAGATTTTTGTAACTTTGCGATCGCTTTTGGCATCATTGCATCCCACTGGCAAATTGAACCAGAAGCTGCTATTTTAGGCTATCTG
The DNA here is from genome assembly GCA_030064835.1 of Microcoleaceae cyanobacterium MO_207.B10. Classification (GTDB taxonomy): domain Bacteria; phylum Cyanobacteriota; class Cyanobacteriia; order Cyanobacteriales; family Microcoleaceae; genus JASJEE01. Next base: position 10,508 of record JASJEE010000150.1, read on the forward strand.
TACAGTTGGATGACTAATCTAGTTAACGCTGGAGTTAAGTTAATTCCTCTAGGTCAAACAGTAGGACAAAAGTTACTATTAGAAATGCAAGACCAAATCGTATTTACCTCACAAGAAGTTATCAAATTAAAAGATGATGAACTTAACAGTTGTAGTTGGGGATTATCTTTAGCAAGCATGGCTCACGAAACCCAGTATACTAGATTATTTAGAAGCTAATTTTTTAAATAAGCATTTAGCACTCAGCTATCAGCTTTTTCAGCCTTTCTACTTCTAATATAAACCGGGTTAATTACTAATAAAATTGATTAGTTTCACTTAATTTTTAACAGAAGTATTTGAGCTACCTAATAGAGCTCTGTATTTGCTTTTTGCTGACGGCTGAAGTCCTAACTGCTCTTGGCGCAATATTCCGTAGGAAATACTTACTTTTTTAAAAGAGGAACAATATGATATTATACCAAATTGATAAATGTTTCCTACAAAGATTATCAATCTAGGGTTTAGGGTGTAGGGTGTGGTCAAATCATAGGAAAAACAAATAAAAAAGCTGGTTATCAAAGGAATAAAGTCGAAAAACTTTATGAATTAGTTAATAGTTGAAGTTGGCTCAAGCATCACATTCCCCCGCCTTCGCGAGGACCAGCTTTTTTTTTATTGATATTACTCAGTTTGTGGTCAATTATAAACTGTTTGATAGATGGTCCTGACCCAATGGCGACAATAAACTGGCCGTGTTTTTCGTACCTCATGGGTAAGTCCTGATTCTGTAAAAGCTAAATTAAACTAAAATCATCACCTATTACTGACCAG
>JASJEE010000151.1 GCA_030064835.1 Microcoleaceae cyanobacterium MO_207.B10
AAAATCTCCGAACAATTATTCCTCCAATTTTCTCTGTCTTCCCACTCTCCCGACACTTCCCACCCTTCCCACACTCCCCACCCTCCCCACACTCTGCTTTTTTCAGCAAACCCTAATTAGGGCTTGCTGAATAAGTCTTTTAGTAGGGGTAGGAGACATGAGACAACCCACCCCTACTAACCTCGTAATAACTGTCAAAAAAACATGGTTTTTCTGTGCAAATAGATTAAACAAAGTCGGCTTCGTAAAATTAGATTGATTAGATTTATATTATTAGATTTATAACTCTTCCCTCTTTCTTATTCCTGCCTTTAATATTATTAGTAATATCAGTAAACAGGATTTCATATTAGATAGTAAAAAATTAGATTTATTAATCCAAATATGAATCCAAATCAAATTGCTTCTGACTTTTGAAATTTGACTTTTGAATTAGGGGAACCAGTTGACATATAATAACTAGGATTATGGATGTAATTTTATCCCCTCTATACGGAGATTTAACTTTTGGGCATAGAACTGCGCAGCTATGTATTTATAGACAACTTGCAACCTCAGCACGCCGCTTATATTGGCACAGTGGCCCTTGGCTTTTTACCATTACCAGGGGATACTTCCCTCTGGGTCGAAATTTCTCCAGGTATTGAAATTAATCGGATTACAGATGTGGCCCTGAAATCGAATTCGGTTCGGCCTGGGGTACAGTTTGTAGAAAGACTTTATGGTTTACTCGAAATTCATTCGAGTCGTCAGGGAGATACGAAGGCTGCAGGTCAGGCAATTTTACAAGCTTTAGGGGCCAAGGAACGCGATCGCCTTAAACCTCGTATTGTGTCTAGCCAGATTATTCGTAATATTGACTCTCACCAAGCACAGTTGATTAATCGTAATCGTCGGGGCCAGATGCTCTTGGGTGGACAGACTTTGTATGTATTAGAAGTTCAACCTGCTGCTTATGCAGCTTTGGCAGCTAATGAAGCAGAAAAAGCTGCCCTGATTAATATTTTACAAATTCAAGCTGTGGGTAGTTTTGGACGACTTTATTTGGGAGGAGAGGAACGAGATATTTTGGCAGGTTCTCAAGCAGCCCTGGAGGCCATTAAAAATGTATCTGGTCGCCAAAATTCCGATCAACGTCAGGAATAGGTTATCTTAAATATTTGTATGGGAATATCTCGCTTAGTTTATCATCTTATATGAAGATATTGTGTTATTTATTTCTATTCAAGAACATAATATTTCAGAGGAATTTTTGATACAAAGGTATAATAATACAAATAAAAATCAGTAGGACTGAAAATTTTTAGACCTATGAAAATTAATTAAGTATAGCTCTCAAAAATTGCTAAGTTCCTAAGTTTCCTAACTTTTATACATTTGTCCCTTAGCTGAAAATTACTCTAAATCTAGCAATGTCAGAAAAACTTAAATTAATGGTAGTCGATGATGAGCCTAATAATTTAGATTTACTATATAGGACTTTTCGACGTCAATTTAAAGTATTTAAAGCAGAAAGCGCTACTATTGCTCTAGAAATGCTAGATACTGAAGGAGAAATGGCTGTGATTATTTCTGATCAAAGTATGCCAGACATGACAGGTATTCAATTTCTGAGAAAAACAACAGATAATTTTCCTGATACTATTCGTATACTTTTAAGTGGCTATACTGAAGACCAAATAAATTGTGCAACTGATGAGATGAAAAAGGCTAATATTTGGAAATGTGTGACTAAACCTTGTTCGCCTCAAGAACTAAAAGCAATAGTTCAAGAATCTGTGCAAGTTTATCAAGTTAATAAAGGTAAAAATCTTAGCTAAAATACTTCAATTGATAACTAAATAGTCTGGTTGTTTATAAAAAAAAAGTATTTAGTTAGTATAGAATTTTAATTTTAAATGCGGAAACCTAGTTATATTAAAAATGGAACAGGGAATAGTAAAGTAGGGGAAAACAGCATTTAATACTAGCTTTCCACAAAGGTTAGTCGGAACTAAAGACAATATTTTTTCTGGGTAAAAAACTTAATCTAGATTTACATCTCATTTGAAAATTCCTGATCATATTATTTTCTAAAAGTTTAAATAAAAAAGTAATCACTTATACAAAGAAACCTCTGCTCAATATTGATATAGAAAATATAATTAAAAATTGTTAAGATAAACAAGACTTAAGTGCTGATATTAATCAAACTTAGGAAGTGAGACTACAGCTTATTCTATGTTTATGAACTACAGCAGGAATTTAGTAGGAAAAAAATAATCTAGTTTTTCTAACCCAGATTTTAAATAAGCCTTTATTATTTAGACTCTGTACTACTGTGCCAAATTTACATAGAATCTGCTGTAAAGTTAAGGGTTGGAAATATTAAAGTCAAGTTTCACACTCCCTACTAATTACTGCCTGTCTCTACCCATATCTAAGTTTATAATTTGATGATTAATAATTTGGCCTTGGTAAACTTGCTGTTAACCTAAATTGGAGATTAATTATTAATGCTAAGACTAGAAAATATAAGTAAAATTTATCCAACAGGTGTTGTTCTCAAAGATGTTAATTGGGAAGTTAAACCAGGCGATCGTATTGGTTTAGTAGGTGTTAATGGGGCGGGAAAATCAACTCAATTAAAAATTATTACTGGGGAAATAGAACCTACAGCAGGCGAAATAATTCGTCCGGCAAATTTACATATTTCTTACCTAAATCAAGAATTTGAAGTAGACCCTAACCGCACTGTTAGGGAAGAATTTTGGCAGGTATTTGCAGAGGCTAACCAAACTCACGAATCTCTGCAAAAAGTACAGCGAGAAATGGAAACTTCTACTCCAGAAAAGTTAGATGAACTTATTCATAAATTAGACCGTTTACAACGACAATTTGAAGCTTTAAATGGTTATGCTTTAGATGCAGAAATTGAGAAAATTTTACCAGAAATGGGTTTTGAAGCAGACGATGGCGATCGCCTAGTTAGTGCTTTTAGTGGAGGCTGGCAAATGCGCATGAGTTTGGGAAAAATTCTGCTGCAAAATCCAGATATCTTACTATTAGACGAACCGACAAACCATCTTGATTTAGAAACAATTGAATGGTTAGAAGATTACTTGAAAAAATTAACAACTCCCATGGTAATAGTTTCCCATGACCGGGAATTTCTTGACCGCCTCTGCACTCAAACTGTGGAAACAGAGCGAGGAGTTTCTACTACTTATTTAGGTAATTATTCAGCTTATTTACAACAAAAATTAGAAAATCAAGCTGCACAACTTACGACCTACGAACGACAACAAAAAGAAATAGAAAAGCAACAAGCTTTTGTCGAACGTTTTCGTGCTAGTGCCACTCGTAGTACCCAAGCTAAAAGTAGGGAAAAACAATTAGAAAAAATAGAGGTTATCGCAGCACCAACGGCAGGATTAAAAACTTTAAGTTTTAAATTTCCCCCAGCTCCAAGGAGTGGTAGAGAAGTCGTAACAATTAAAGATTTAGTTCATACTTATGACGATAAAATTCTCTTTTTAGGAGCAAATTTAGAAGTAGAAAGAGGAGATAGAATTGCCTTTTTAGGGCCTAACGGTTGTGGTAAATCTACCATATTGCGGATGATTATGGGATTAGAATCGCCCACAGAAGGTACAGTCAATTTAGGCAAACATAATGTTATTCCTAGTTATTTTGAACAAAACCAAGCAGAAGCTTTAAATTTAACCAAAACAGTTATGGAAACTATCCATGATGAAGTGCCAGATTGGAAAAATGAAGAAGTAAGAACTTTGCTTGGTAATTTCTTATTTAGTGGCGATACGGTATTCAAAAAAGTAGTGGCTCTGAGTGGAGGAGAAAAAGCACGTTTAGCTTTAGCAAAAATGTTGCTGAAACCAGGTAACTTTATGTTATTAGATGAGCCGACAAACCATCTAGATATTCCAGCTAAAGAAATGTTGGAATCAGCACTACAAAATTATGATGGAACTGTAATTATTGTTTCCCACGACCGTTATTTTATTTCTCAAGTTGCTAATAAAATTGTAGAAATTCGCGATGGTGAATTTCATACTTATTTGGGAGATTATCATTACTATCTTGATAAACTTGAGGAAGCAAGAGAAGCAGAAAGGTTAGCTAAAATTGCTGCTGAAAAAGCTGCTAAAAAAGCTGAAAAGGCTGCCAAGAAAAAACAAAAAGAGAAAGAAAAGGCTGCTAGCAAGCGCAAATAATTTTTGAAGTTTTATCTCTAACAATTTTTTGAGTTTACCATTTTTGCTTCCCCAGTTAGTTAATGTAATTCATCAGGATGAAAAGCTTAATATTATTATTCAATTCAATCTTTCGGTAAGATGTTAATCATGTCTATCGTCGTTCGTCTAGAAAAAACAGTTTTGCTCGCAAGTTTCATCGTATTATTTGGCAGTTTGCAGCCGATGGTTAAAGCATTTGAACGTCAAATTTATCTTGCAAATGATGAGTTAGTAGCGCAAAATTCTGCCCCGGTTGCAGCAGAATTACAGGAGATTTTGCCAAAAATTCAACAACAAACCCAAGTACCTATTTTACTGCCTAGCAAATTGTTAATTACAGGTACGGATAATAAGATTCATGTAGATGGTAAAGGTACAAGTGTCGGCTATGAAATAACTTTAGCTTTTGAACCAAATTGTACAGCTAATGCTTGTTCAATTGGTTATATAAGTGCAGAAAAAGGGGGCAAACCTTTAGAAGATGAATTTAGTAGACAAGTAAGTTTAGTACAAGATATTAAAGGATATTTTCGACCCTTCACTTGTGGTGCATCTTGTGCGCCTCCTATAATTGGGTGGGAGTACAAAGGAGTATTTTATCGCATGGCTTTTAAAGGAGTCGGTCAAAGTCCAGAAATTGAGGGAGAAAATTTAGCAAAAATGGCTAATTCTGCCATTGAAGCCGGGGCAAGATAGTTGCTTTTTATGATAAAAAGTATTAGATATAACTATTATTGATTCAGGCGATCGCCTCAAATTAAAAAGAGCAATCGCCTAAATTTTTCCTACTATTTACCAATACCAAGCGGAGCATTCCGTAGGAAATCGCCCGTACAGGAGGGATGGAAATTATAGAAGAAATAAGAAATAAGGGGAATAATTATCTGATATTTTTCGGCCCTTGTCGACTCCAAATCCTCAAATTTTGATCTTTATAGTTAATTAGCGAAACGGAAATTCAATCAATCACAACTGGAGATTATATTACTTATATTGAGACAATTTTATCAAAGGATGATTGCCATTGAATAATTGATGAAGCTCTTCAAATGTTTCACCCAAAATCTTAAATCAGAAAAGTTGTTAGAGATTGCTTTGCTATTATAGTTTCGTTACCTGAATTATCAGTTTACAAATTATTGAAGATGCAACTAAATTATCTTCTAGTTATTCAAAAGTAATAGCAAGTTTTAAATAACACTAACTTTTCGCATAAAAAGCTCTCGTTCCTTTCGCATTAATTGCCTCTCCCAATCTATTTAACCCATGCACATAAGCAGCAGTTCGCATTGAAATAGATAACTCTTGAGATATTTGCCAAATATGCTCCGTTTCTGTGACTATTTTTTCTTTTAATCGTTGATTAACCTCATCCACAGTCCAATATAAACCACTCCGATTTTGCACCCATTCAAAATAACTTACAGTCACCCCACCAGCATTAATCAAAATATCAGGAAATACATGAATTCCTCGCTCTTCTAAAACTACATCTGCGGCAGAAGTAGTCGGACCATTTGCTGCTTCAAAGATAAATTTTGCCTGAATATTTTTGACATTTTCCTCAGTAATTTGATTCTCCAAAGCAGCAGGAATTAAAATATCAACATCCAAAGCTAAAAGTTCTTCATTCGTTAAAATGTTATGCTCAACAATATTACAAAGAGTACCCTGACAATAAACAGCTTGAATACCCTTATTAGACTCTTTATATTGTCGAATACTCGGAATATCTAACCCCTGTCGAGAATAAATACCACCCTGAGAATCACTAACAGCAACCACCTTATAACCAGCTTTACAAAGTAATTCTGCCAAAACCGCTCCTACATTACCAAATCCTTGTACTGCTACTGTAGTTGTTTGTGGGATATATTCAAATTTCGGCATGATAGTTTCAATGGCAAAAAAAGCACCCATTGCCGTTGCCGTACTTCTCCCCAAACTACCACCAATAGTAACAGGTTTACCTGTAATAACTGCCGGACTTAACTGCCTTTTAATAATACTATATTCATCCATCATCCAACCCATAATCATAGGGTTAGTGTACATATCAGGTGCAGGAATATCCATATCAGGACCGATAAAATCAGCTATCGCGTCAATATATCCTCTACTTAAGCGTTCTAACTCCATCCGAGATAATTCTTTAGGATTAACAGTAATTCCACCCTTTGCTCCACCAAAAGGTAAACTCACAACTGCACATTTAAAAGTCATCCAAAAAGCTAAAGATTTTACCTCATCAATAGACACATTAGGATGATAACGAATACCACCTTTTGTTGGTCCTCTAGTATCATCATAACGAACTCGATAACCTTGAAAAACTCGTAAAGAACCATCATCCATACGGACTGGAATTGAAACAATTAAACTAGCTTTAGGATATTTCAGGCGTTCTTTTGTATCTTCTGAAAGAGATACATATTTTAATGCTCTTTCTAACCTACGACTAGCATCAGCAAATAAAGAATCTGACATAAATACCTATTTCTATTCAGACAATATGTTGGTATTTAGATCATAAGTCTCTTGATTCACTCTAATGATTAAGAAAAATAAAGTGTAGGAGTAGGTAGTCAGTAGCCACTAGTAATTAGGAGAATATTTTGGCTGTTCCTAAATGATTTAGGAGGTAAATTTTTACAGTTATATAGTATTTGTTATAGCAGTTTTCAACCTGGTGAGGTACACAAATGATCCCCCGCGCATCCCCCTTTGTAAGGGGGACTTCCAGTTCCCCCCGCACATCCCCCTCCCGTCCCCCTTGGGAATCCCCCTCCTGTCCCCCTGAGAAAGGGGGAGGCCAAAGGATGCTTCGCTTTTGAAGGAGGGGAAGCCAGAGGATGCTGCGCTTTTTGTTCAACGGGGGTTAGGGGGGATCGAAATAACTGTACCTCACGCTTACTGGGAAATGCTATATAACTAATTAGGGTTTGCATTAAAAAGCAGAGTGTAGGAAGGGTGGGGAGAGTGGGAAGTGTGGGAAGTGTCGGGAGAGTGGGAAGACAAAGAAAATCGGAGGAAGAATTGTTCGGAGATTTTGCTGCCTCGCTTTACCCCATTCAGGCTCACTTTTTGAGCAATTTCAATCGAAAAGCTGGTACTTTTTCACGATATAAAATAGCTAAAACCAATATCAGTCAATGCTTTGATATTTAATCAGCAAGCCCTAATTAATTATTTATTCTTCTAACCAAACAGAAACCGACCCACCATTACAACAAAACTCAGCCCAACCAGACTCATTAGTATAAATGGTTCTGTGAATATTTTCTGTGAGGTCGTAAAACTTAGTATTCGGCTTACCTACATCCATCAACTTGTAACCTGGAACACTATCACTCATAATTACTGCCATAGTTTTCGGATGTTCCCCATCGCCCAAACGAGTCCAACCAACAATATTATAATGATCGAAATAATCATATTGTTCCCCATGAGCATAATATTTCCGGGCAAACAAAAACTTATCAATTATCCAACGATGGGATGGTAAAAAAATCTTATAACGATTACCACCTTTGCCATAATCTTCATATTCCGCACCATAATAGTCAGCATAAAAAACACAAGGATATCCTTCACGGCGCAACAATATAATCGCATAAGCTAAAGGCTTAAACCAAGGTTCAACAGGAGTTTCCAATGGTTGTAACGGTTGGGAGTTGTGATTTTCCACAAAAGTCACTGCATTAATAGGACGTTCCTGGATCAAAGTACCCTTGAGAAGATAACGCATATCATAATGTCCGCCCGACTTACTCGCATAGTAAAAGTTGTAATGCAGAGGAACGTCAAACACAGACATTTTGCCAGCCACTGAATTGATATACCTATGAAGCGTACTAATATCGTTGTACCAATATTCACCCACCATGAATAAATCTTTCTGAAAATGATGTTCCAACACATCAATCCATAGAGGGAAAAACCAAGACGAAATATGTTTAATCTCATCCAGGCAAAAACCATCTACTCCCGTCGTTTTTAAATACCATTTACTCCAGCGCATCACCTCATCGCGAACTTCCTTACTCTGGAAATCAATATCACATCCCATCTGATAAGCATAATTACCATTCTCCAAAGCTACAAAATCATCAAATCTTGTCCTCTCAAATAGATAGATACTATTCTCCTCCTTGGTGTAGTCATCATAGTCAACCGCATCAAAATGCCACCAATGCCACTCAAAATCAGAATACTGTTTTTGCCGACCCGGAAACTGGAAATGAGTATAAGCTTTAATTTCACGCATTTCGCCTCGGGGATGAAGGCGGTCATTGGGGGAAAAAGGAGTTGCTTTAATAACTTCCGTACCCTCAGCACCCATGCGATGATTTAGAACTGCATCTGCATAGACTTGAATTCCTACATTGTGTAGAGCTTCAATCGCATCTAGATATTGTTGGCGATCGCCATATTTCGTCCGAACTGTACCTTTTTGGTCAAACTCCCCCAAATCATACATATCATAAACTCCATATCCCACATCATAAATACCCCCTATACCTTTATAAGCAGGTGGTACCCATAAGGCAGTAAAATCTGCTTCTGCTAATTCTTGGGCTTTACTGGCTACTTGATTCCACAGAATGAGATTGGGGTCAATATACCAGTGGAAATATTGCATGATTACGCCATTAACTTCTGCCATTTTGGGAAATCCTCAAAGTTACCAATATGATTATGGCTTTTTGGTACTAGTGGAGCAATAGGAATAGGGGAGTGTGGAAAGTGTGGGAAGTCTGGGAGTAGGAAAGAAATTTAAAAAATTTTGTGTATCATACCAAGAGCGAGAATTGCTATAGCAATCAGGAATCAGATGTGACAATTGAGGTGTTGCTTAAAAATGTAAAATCTGGCAGTTATCATATTCATTTTTATATATTTTTTGCTTCTTATCTGTTCCCTGTTCCCTGTTCCCTGTTCCCTGTTCCCTGTTCTATATTCCCTGTTCTATATTCGCTGTTCTATATTCCCTGTTCTATATTCCCTAAAATTTCCAATATCTCACAACTTAGACCGCTTTTCGCTCTTGATGATCCAGATCGCCATACAGCGCTTTTCACCCAAGTAGACCATCAGTTCAGCCTTCTTGGGATTCGCAGCCCTCGTTTCACCTACCACCTACCACCTACCACCTACCACCTACCACCTACCACCTACCACCTACCACCTACCACCTACCACCTACCACCTAGATTTTTAACTGTGGTTTACTCATATAAAAACTGCTGTAAATCATATTGCTATATGTAGCAATCCGCATATTAGACCTCTGGTGGAAAAGAGGGAGTAGGGAGTAGGGAGTAGGGAGTAGGGAGTAGGGAGTAGGGAGTAGGGAGTAGGGGGAAATAATTGATGATTTATAGGCGATAATTGATTTTATTTTTGATGATCACCAGATGTCTATTGCTTGTGACAATTTTTATAACAGTTAATTTTTATTGAAAACCTGACTCCTGACTCCTGACTACTCTCTTTGCCAGCTATTAGCTTCTCTTCCTTCTTTGTTAAGCTTCACATACTAACTTGCCGAACCGCCATCATATAACGGAAAATATATTCTACTAATTCTATATAATGATAAGCGGATTCTGGGGAGTCAGCCCAAACAGTAACTCCGTGATTACGAATTAATAAAGCTGGAACTTTTGGTGGAGAATCTAGGAAGCGATCGCCAATCTCTACAGCTATTTTTGATACTTCTAAATGATTCACAAATACAGGCATTTCTACCCAAGGATTTTCTTCCCAAATTCCCAAACCTTTCAACATTTCTAGTGGCGGTAAAAGCAACCCATTTCCCTCAGTAAAATTAGAGACTAAATTTGCTTCTATCGAATGTACATGATAACAAGCTTTTACCTTTGGAAAACATTGATAAATAGCTTGATGAATAATAGTTTCAGCCGAAGGTAGAAAGTTAGGATTTGGTTTTTCTAAAACTTTACCTTCTACGTCTACTCTAACAAAATCCTGAGACGTTAATTCTCCTTTTGGGCGACCACTAGCAGTAATCCAAAAACTACCATCAGAAAGACGAGCCGAAAGGTTTCCAGCAGTACCTACCATCCAACCTTTTTGATAAAAGTGAGTAGCAGCAGAAATTAAAGATTCACGGGGGTCAATTTTCATTTTTGGTACTATCTAGAACTTTCTTAGTTATTTGAGCAATTAATTTGTCAATGCTATAGCAATTCCCAAAAAGCGTGAGGTAGGCTCATTCGTTTGTTTGAGGGAACAGGGAACAGGAAATCAAGGACAAAAATATAACTTTGCCTTTAATGCCTTTTGGTTAAAATCAACTTTAAGAAGATGCAACTAGCTGATCAATATTAATCTTATTAATTTTCCACATTTCCTCTTCTTCCCAAATCCATCTACTATCAACCCGACTAACTGTGCCATCAAAATTAAACACACTCACTGTTGCCAAAGTTTCAATCCAAACAGTTGCTCCACAACTATGAGGTTTCTGTGGTCGATACACAATTCGACAAGGACCATGAATCTCAATTTCGTGACCTTTAGCCAAATTATCAGAGCCTCTTTTAGCCGAAACAACGTGCAAATCAGTATTTTGATTCTTTTTATTAATACCAATATGGTTACGATTAAAATGAACGGTATTTTTACCACAATACCGACGGGGATGCCAACGAGGTTTAGGCCCACGGCTTCTACCAGAGATTTTCGGCATACCTTTATATAGGGGAATCACCCAAGTACGACCATTGATTTTCCTAGCTCCTTGAATTCGACCTTGTTGGAGTAAAACTCGGACTCGTTGAGCAGAAATACTTAACAGAGAAGCTGCTTCAGTAGTACCAACAAACATAATTTTTACTATTGCGTATAGCAGAACATTACAAATGATACAAACTGTAATATTCAATTGTCAAGAGTGCTTCAGGTAAAACACTATTTTGATATAGAGTTGACTATTGCGTATAGCAAAATATTACATTTTGTGGTATATGGTACTTTAGATCAAACACTATAGCAATCCTATTTTATTCGTGGCCAAAATCTTACTGCTTTTTAGGGAACACTTAACTGGGAAC
>JASJEE010000152.1 GCA_030064835.1 Microcoleaceae cyanobacterium MO_207.B10
CCCCTACTCCCCTACTCCCCTACTCCCCCGCTCCCTTACTATCTTAATCATAAGTATTCAACCGGACATGATATTATATGAAGTCTCATTCATTAGCCATAATAAAAATTTTCTTTTCTCTTAAGAGAATATTTTTTCCTTGTTTCCTACTCCCTAAATTTTTTATTGTGGTTATCCAAAGAGACACGATATTAGTGAGATACAACTATCTTTAATTTCGGGGTTGCACATTATGGAATGATACTGCAAAAAAATTGACTCGGACTTTGACTGAGAAAAAACTATTACAGCAGTTTCAGAGTTAGTGAGGTACGGAGTTTTATCGCTTTAATAAATAGGGAAGAGAGATTAGTATTCAGGTGTAACTCACCATCCTAAACAGTGCTGTAACTAATAATTTTAGTAATTTCCCAATCCCAAATTCAGGCATCCAAAATCCAGAATCATTCGTCACTGTGCAACGCCTTAATTTCTATTCTATTCTAGTAAAGTCTTCCCGAAAACCAACGAATGAGCGTAACAAAACCAGCATAGGAATTGTTATAGAAACAAATAATGTTCGCCTACCACCTCAAACCTACTACCTCGAACTTAAGAATTTTGTACTTCATCAGTATGGGAATTGCTATACTAACTGACTAGTAATTATCAAAAAATTTATTGATTAGTATTAATTACTCCCACCAAATCAGCAATTACTCTTTCCAAACCAGCCACAACTCTTGTAAATCTATCAAAGTCTACTTTATCCAGAGTATCCTCTGGTTGATGATAATAAGGATAACGAAAAAAAGCCGTATCAGTTACCATTAAAACCGGATAATTCTCCTGCCAAAATTCCCAATGGTCTGATAAATCTCCCCCACTAAATAATTGGGGAAGTGCTGCACCTTCTGAGGGAAATTTAGTATGGCTGCCAAAAGAACCAATAACATCACAGACTAATTTTCTATTCTTCATATTACTGATAAAAGTAATGTAATTTCCTGTAGAAGAATAAAAACTATCCAGACCAGACGGAAACTTTTGACTGCCTAATTTATCCGAATAATAAGCAATAGTTTCTAGACTAAGCATTGCTACAATATTTTCTTGGTTTTGCCGACATTTTTTCGCATAAACCACGCTCCCCATATTAGGAGTCATAAAAAAAGGTGGTTCTTCATTGACAAAATCGACAAAACGTAAGGTTCTAGATATTTTTTTCCCGGCAAATAGTTTTGCTAATTCTAATACGGCGGCAGTTCCTGTTCCATTATCATTAGCTTCAGGACAATTTCAAACTGAATCATAGTCACCTACAATTACAACAATTTGTTCTGGTTGATAGGAGCCTTTAATTTATACTTCTAAATTTTCAAATGTTTGCTTGTCAACTTCATAATTTTGTCGTAGAACTTGATAACCAAATTCGCTAAATTTATCTGCAATAAAATTAGCAGTATCTATCAGTTGAGAATATTTTAAATAATTTCGTTCGCCAATTTAAACTGCTAGTTTATACAAATCTTGTTCTAGTGAAGATTTCAAAGCAACCTCTGCTTCTGTCAGTGGTGGTAAAAAGCCAAGATAACTTTCTCCAGGCATTTTTAACATAAAATTATTCTTTCATTAAAAATTTGTTTCCGTATTAGGATAAATTTTATTATCAAGCTAATAATTCGATGAGAAGACTCAAAAAAATCATTCATTACTTAAATCATTGATTATTTATTCTCGGCAATTAACCTTCCCCAGAATTTCCTTTCTTACCTCAGTAGTATTGACTTTGAATCTCTGAAAATTGCAACATAGGTTTAGGAAAGTTTAACCAATAACTAATAGCTAATAGCTAATAATTATGTCAGATGTAAATTTAACCGAAAATTATAAAGTCACCTCATCCTCTAACCGAGTACCATTGTGAGCGAAAGCGATCGCCATCTTAGCTCTACTCAATCTAATTTTAGGGCTATTTAACATCATTTATGTACCGTTACGCGACATTTATTTACACTATTTACCTGAAGTTGTCCGAGTCTACGACCCCATAAAAGGTATCGAACCCCACCCCCAAACCGAAAATTACCTCCTTACTGTGGATAAACTGGTGGAACAATTGCCCAAAAAAGGATTAATGGACCCCACTACTAAAGACTTGCTAGCTTCCTTACGCAGTCAGAGTGTGTCCCTAATAGAAGAAGACCCATTTATGGTCGCTAATAAATTTGCCACTTTTGCCAAAATTCAACGCCGAATGGGGGAAAGAGTGGGAGCTGAATCGGTAAAACAAGCATTTTTAACATTTTGGAGTAGTGATTATTTACTATCACAAAATCTTAATCAAGAAATTAACTTTTTTCAGACTCAAATTAGTCCCTTAATCCACACAAACTATTTTCGGAATACTGATGCTACAGGTCAATTTGTAGATGATTTTTGGCGGGTAGATTTATTGTTTATTGTCTTTTTTGCTGGAGATTTTCTCATCAGGAGTTTAGTCATTTCTCGTAAACATTCTCGTCTGAGTTGGTGGGATGGAATGTTGCGACGTTGGTACGATATTTTTTTATTACTTCCGGTTTTGCGGTGGCTGATAATTTTACCAGTTACTATCCGTTTACATAAAGCTAAAATTATCAATTTAGAGGGAATTTTAGCTCAAGTAACTCACGAACCTGCTGCTTATTTGGCTGACCGTGTGAAATAGTTTTTTCACATTAAGGTTAATTAATCAAACTCAAGAATCAATTCAAAAAGGAGATTTTGCCCGGTCTTTATTATCGCCTCAACCGGGAATTAAAGTTAATGATGTTAATGAAGTAGAAGCAATAACTGACCGTTTATTAGATTTAATCATTTATAAGGTTTTGCCACAGATTCAACCTCAAATGGAAGCTTTATTACATCACTCATTAGAAAGTGCAATTAAACAATCTAATTTTTATGAAACTTTCCGTCAAATTTCTACTTTTGGTCAGTTACCAGATACAGCCATAAAACAACTTTCAAATTTTATTACGGATGCTACTTATGATGTCATCTCCGCTTCTTATTCTGATATGGAAGGACGGGTACTTTTTGACAGTTTGACTAAACAGTTTCAGGATGCTTTAAAGGAAGAACTTAAGGATGAAAAAACATTGCATGAACTTCAGTCTTTATTGTCAGATTTATTAGAAGAAATGAAGTTAAATTATATCCGAAGTTCTAAGGAGAGAAAACCAGAACAAACAATTGAAGAATTAGAAGAAATTGAGCAAGTAGCGGAAGAGAATTAACAGCAGACATAAGGATAATAAAAACAACACAATTCCGTGAAGACAGATACAATTTATATAGATTATTTCAATGTTTTCCGAGTATTTTTTTTGAATTAGTTAATCAACCACCAGCCATAGTAAATAACTATGAGTTTTGATCTGGGTAAATCAAAGAAACTGCTTTTCGGATTGATGGAATATTTTTATCTAAGCCTAATATTCCAGAATCTCCCATATATTTTGTGGAAGTTCAATTTCAACTAGATACTAAATTTTATGCTCGTTTTTTTGCAGAAATTTTTCTCTATAGAACAAATTGCCCAAACTTTGGATGTGGATGTAGAGGCGATCATAAATGTGGCAAATTTATCTAATTTTGAGGAGGATAATTTATTTTTTTATGTGGCGATCGCTATTGTTCAGCAATAATATTATGTCCGGTTGAATAGTTATAAATAAACAACTATAGAGGAGTCAGAATTCAGAATCCAGAATCCCGGAGGGAAGGAAGAAGAAGAAAGAATAAAGAGGAGGAAAAGGAGAAAGTTTTTTTATCATGTCCGGTAGCATCGGTATTGTATAGAAAGGTAAGGAAGAAGTAAGAAGCAAGAAGGAAGAAGCTTTAAGAGAGGGAAGAACCTTAAATATGGTAAATATTTCTCCAGCTTTTACACAAACGATAGCAACGGACATGATATTACCCATTCTTAAAAGCAGCGAATTGACTAAAAGAAAAAAATTTGATTTATCCCCTTAAAAGGGGAGCCTTTAAACCAAGGTGTTGAATGAATAATTATTGACTATCAATTCTTAATTATTAATTATTAATTATTAACTATTAATTATTAACTATTCGGTAAATTATTATAGCAATCCTATTTTATTCGTGGTAAAATTTCTACTGCTTTTTAGGGAACAGGGAACAGGGAACAGGGAACAGGGAACAGGGAACAGGGAACAGGGAACAGGGAACAGGGAACAGGTTTTTTATTTACTTTTTAATTTGTCACAACCTATTTGGGATTGCTATAGTATTAAAATCAAAAAAACATCCTACATTCGTGGCTATTTGTAGCAAATATTTATCAAGTTAGTATAACACCTAATAAAATTTTAATAGGTGAGAAAATCCCAACTTTTTCCTCACCTAATTTTGAATCAATTTTCAATTAAAACTAACTTATAAATTTTTCTGTTTATCCTTAGCAAACTGCCACAACTCTTGAGCCTCCTCATAATTAGTTGTGCCTGGTTTCACATTTTCCAATTGATTAATAATCCCCTGTAACTTACTCCCCACTAAACCGCGATTCACATTCTCACCCACAGCATATTTTTGTAAATCTGCAATTAAATCCTTTGCCTGTTTAAAAGCTTTTGTTGACTCTTTCTCCTCTTGTAATCGCATTTTTGCCTTAGCAAAATTAACCTGATATTCTGCTAATTTACCTTGCGCTTCTAAATAACTAGGATTATCTATAGATACTTTCTGAAGTTGCTTAATTGCTTGTTCCCATAAAGTTGCTACAAGTTGCCATTTTTGTTCTGGGTGAGGTGAATTTTGCGAAGCTATAGCTGCTTGCATACCGAACTTTTTTGCAGCTTCAATTATTACATAACTGCGTCGATTATCCTGTACTAAACCTACTTCTTTTTGAAAGTCTCGCTTTGTTGCTACTAACTTCGGTTTAACTGTTTTTCCAGCAAAAGTTGTCGGGGGAATTTGCTCTAACTTATCTATTGCTGCTTGCCACTCAACAATTGCCTTTTTCTTATCTTCTGTCTCCGGATATTGTTGTTTAATAGTCTCAATTTTTGTTTCAG
Source organism: Microcoleaceae cyanobacterium MO_207.B10 (assembly GCA_030064835.1). GTDB lineage: Bacteria > Cyanobacteriota > Cyanobacteriia > Cyanobacteriales > Microcoleaceae > JASJEE01. The sequence goes on from JASJEE010000152.1 coordinate 5,067, forward strand.
CTTCACTCAATAATGTCAAGGCATTTTTTTCTTGAAAAACTACCGCCTCCATTCGCCCTATTTGTTTTCTAGCCCGTTCAAATTCATCATAGGTAAACTTCCAAGAACAACTGAACAAACTACAATATCTTTGAGGATAATAACCGAGAAACCAAACTGGCAAAGAATCCAAATGTGTTTGTGCCTGGGTAACTTTTTCCGCCCCTAAATCAATATCTGCTGCCGAAGTTGCCTTATTCACTAATTGGTCTGCTTGTTCAACATTAGCGATCGCCTCCCGATAGTTATAATCCATATTTATATAACTAGGTAGCAAAATTATTGGTGCTATTTTTGAGACTGGTTTACGAATCATTGGATAGGGTAAATTTGCCACCCAAACTATTCCCACTACGCCAACTAAAGCAGCAGGTATCCAAGCAATTTGACTCCAAATTCCTGGAGGTTGATTTGCCTTTGCTGCTTTCTTAATAACTGTGTTACTAAAATTAGGAAATTGGTCTTTTATTGTGTCATTTAATTCTGCTTCTGTGAGAGGTTCTCCTGGTTGGGATAGTAACTTATCTAATCTTCTCATTACTATATTTTTTCCTACTTCCCCCACTAAATCTTCTTGGGCACATTTATCAACCTCTGTCTTGAGAATTTCATAGGCTCGATTATATAATCGTGACATTTTACTTCTAGCCTCTAGATTTATTACTTACTATTATATTAATAAAAATCCATCAATGCAGTAATTAATGTAATCGCAGATGTACCTAAAAGTGCAAATTTTTTTTTATTTATAGATAATAGATATAAGAACAAATTAGTATAAAATGTGATGTAAAATTATGGCTGCCAAAGACATTTTCCATGATGCTGTCAAAAATGCCTTAATCAAAGAAAATTAGATTATTACCGATGACCCCCTTTTTTTTTAAATTTGGTGGAGTTAATATGTATGTCGATCTGGGTGCTGAAAAACTTGTTGGAGCAGAAAAAGATGGAAAAAAAATTGCTGTAGAAGTTAAAAGTTTCATTCAAAAATTAATAACTTATGAATTTCATACCCCATTAAGTCAGTATTTGAATTACCGTTTTATTCTTAATCAAAAAGACCCGGAGCGAATTTTATATTTAGCTGTTCCTGAAGACACTTATAAAACTTTTTTTAGGTTACTATTTACTCAATGAGTAATTGCATAACAACGCCTTAAATTAATTATTTATAATGTAGAGCAAGAGGTAATTATAGAATGGAAAAATTAGAAAAATACAGAGATTATATTGAGCAAATAATTAAAGAATACGGGCAATACAAACCATCCTACGGAGAGGTAGAAGTACAAACAATTTTCGACAGGGAACGCGACCATTATCAACTTTTAAATGTTGGTTGGGATGGCAATGAAAGAATTCGAGGTTGTGTTTTGCAAATAGATATTAAAAATGAAAAAATCTGGATACAACATGATGGTACAGAAATTGGTATTGCTGGTGAATTAGTAGACTTAGGAGTACCTTCATCAGATATTGTTCTGGCTTTTCATGCACCTTATAAACGAAAATATACAGTTTTTGCTGTGTCGTAAAAAGAGGTATTAGGGAGTATGGAAGAATTAATTTATTTTATATAAACCACACCTTATTCTGGTTGGGTTTATCCTACGGATAAGCTACCGCTAGTGTTCCTCAACCCAACCTAAAAATATCTCTACTACTCCACATAATAATTAAGAATAACGGTTTGCTTTGATAAAATTTATCGCCCTTTCCGCAATAGCTAGAATTTCTATAAAAACGATTTTCTTTATCAAAAAAGGTAAAATAATTTGTCCGAGGGATACCTTTGTTTTAGGATAAAATATAGCGAAGCTGGTATGAGGGGCAATCTAAAAATGAAAGTATTTCTAGACAAAGGTTTGATTGATTAAAACCTTCAAAGTATAAACTTTTATTTATTGTAGTATAGTATGGAAGGAAACGAATAATGGCAGCAAAAATGTATTTAACGCAACAACTTGAACAGTTAGTAAAACAAACAACTAAGCTAGAAAATGAAGAAGTGACACTTCCTATACTAATTTCTAGCATGATGATACCTTCTACATTAACTACAAATTATCTAATTACAGTTGTTTATGGAAGAGACTCTAATGCGACAAATAATATAACTTTGCTGGCTTCAAAATTATATAATGTTACTTGGCTTCTATCTAACTCTACTTATGTAAGCATCCGAAATGATATTGCTAAGAATATTGCTAAAAAACGGGATATTCTTATTCCCGTGCCTGATGTAGAAACAAGGGGAGTTGAAAAGAAAAAAAAAGAAGAGTTATTTGAAATGCTAAAGGTCGGTGTTACCTCTACAGGAAAGGTTTTCACGCCTAAGAAAAAGGATGAGTATGATGTAGGATGTCCAAAAATTTTATCTACCAAGGAATATATTTGGAAGGATGCAAACTTTGCTGATATTAGAGATAGATTTATTATTATTCCTGCAGTAGAATTCGTTCAATTTATTTATGAGGAAGAGGACTATGATTCTGAAGTTTTATTCAAAGCTCGTGAGGAATTTTGGTTGTCGGCAGCTAGTGAGTTTGAGGAAAATCTGAAGTTTGTTGAAGGTGTTTATAGACAGCTAATAGCTACGATGGCAATAATCTATAATATCTCTGTATCAGAGGCAGTAGAAAAAGTATCTATTTATCAAGAGTTCGTAAAAAAATACTTCTAATTATTAGGCTTAAGAAGGTATCTTTCAATAATTAATAATGGATAATGGATAATGGATAATTGATAATTACCTATCCCTAAAACAGATTGGATTGAATAATCATAAAAATTAATTCATTGTTTCTCCTTAGTCCTGGGAGGCTTTCAACCATAATTATTCGGTAAAATAAATATAAAAAATGCCTCAAATGCTAACTATTTGGTGGGTTACGGCGGTCAGGGAGATATTATTTGATGAGTATGAAATTATTTCCGCCTAACCCACCCTATGTCTGATAACTGAATAACTGATAACTGACTAAACATATCGTGTCAAATTTACCCGATAACGTTCTTTTTTTGTAATAGCAACATCCCCTATTTCTAACCGCCCTTTTCCTCGAATTGCAATTAAATCTCCTGACTTAACTTGATAACTTGCCTGACTAATTTCTTTCCAATTAACTCTTACATCTCCCCCTTCAATAAAATCAACCATTTTACTCCGAGACATTCCAAAACCAGCCGAAGCAACTGCGTCTAATCTCATCGAAGCTTCCACAGTTGTTAACTCTTTCTTTTTCGGTTCTCTTATTCTTAAATCACTCAATTCCAGAGGTTTAATTTTAACAGGAACAGACCGAACTTGTTGCAAGCTCATTTCCAAATATGCCACCATTTCTGGAACAACAATTGCCTGAGCGCCCCGCTCTCCAATCACAATAATATCTCCCGTTTTTTCCCTAACAATTCCTGTTCCTAACATTGCTCCTAAAAAGTCTCGGTGAGTAGCAGTATCAAACAGAAAATTTCCCTCAATATTAATAGCTGCTAACTCCACATTAGAAGTATCAATAGGTAAATCCGAACGAGCGATCGCCAATCTTTTTCGTTCAGCTTGAGGATAACCACCCCATGAAACTATTTCTACTTCAGTTAACTTTTGAAAAATTGCCTGTGCTTCAAATATTTCTGGTGGAGATAAAAAGTCACTTTGAGCAATTTCCCAAGTTTTAATAGCTTGTTCAGCTAAGTCTATTATGCGAGTAATAGTTTCACGATTTTCGATTCCTTTAAGTAATTCTTCTTTTGGTAACATTTGATTATTTATTGATAAGTAAGTAGTAGATAGACACATCTAAAATGGTGCGTTACGACGGATTGTTAAATCTCTCTCATAGTCTCAATTTAAGCCGTCTAACACACCCTATTGGATTGTTTCAACTAAAATAGTGCATTAGGGAGTAGGGGAGTAGGGGAGTAGGGGAGAAAGATTGTTGTTGGGTTTCGTTCCTCAACCCAACCTACATCTATTGCTAGACTGTTTCAACTAAAATAGTGCATTAGGGAGTAGGGGAGTAGGGGAGTAGGGGAGTAGGGGAGTAGGGGAGAAAGATTGTTGTTGGGTTTCGTTCCTCAACCCAACCTACATCTATTGCAACATTTAAGGTGAAACAGTCCACTACAATTTTGCACTAAACTGACTGAAAAAAATTTTTCCGCTTCGCGGGAGGGAAAGGAAAAAGAAAAAGAGGGAAAAGGGCAAAAGGAGAAAAGAGAAAAGGGTTAAAGAGTTCTCCCGCCTGAACACACAAGACGAAAACCAACATAGTTGCTGTAGACGTCGCGCCAAGAGGTGTCGTTGCGACACGCGGAACGGCAGTAATTAGGATTGTAGGTCCAGGAGCCGCCACGCAGCGGTGAAAGATTTTTATTTCCATCTAACCAAACACTTCCATCTGTAGGCGCACCATTATAATTCTCATGCCAATCATCAGCGCACCATTCCGAGATATTCCCGTGCATATCGTACAAACCAAAACTATTGGGTGAAAAAATTCCCACATCCGTTGTTTGTTCTCGATATTTTCCTTTCGGTTCATCAGCATAAGTAGAAGTGCCACGATAGTTAGCTAACTCAGACGTTATAGTTTCCCCAAAATAAAATGGCGTGGTTGTTCCAGCACGGGCGCGCATATTCCCACTGACTCTCACTGGGTAAACTATATTTTTTACCCGTTATTTCTGAGAGTTTCTGACAAAATTCTGTCGCGTCGTTCCAACTTACATATTCTACAGGGCGACTCCCACCTTTAAACCTAGAAGGATTATTTCCCATAACCGCTTCCCACTGCGCTTGAGTGACTAGATATTTTCCCATGAAAAATTCTGGCACAGTTATAGTCGATGTGGCGTATTACCGCCCGCACCTCTACTTCACGCGCCGTGCGTGCGACTTTCACCGCACACGGCTCCTAGCAGTCTCTGGCAACGTATCTATAAGATACAAAATCCTTTGATTGGGACTGAACTGGGTCAAAGTACAGTGATTCCTAACCTTTCACTGTTATATTCAGGGAGTGTCTACTCCTACCGCCTTGGAGCTTTAACCTCTGTGTCGCTTTGCATTCGACTAACGAGCAGGGCAATTACAGGCTAAAGGTTTTGGCTCTGTACGCATAGTTTCGATGAGCTTCACTCTTGGTGTCCAAGCATCATCTCCCATCCTGTACAGCTTCAAGGGCCGCAGGGGGTAATTTCGTTCCCCCATCCTACCCGTCAAGTGAGAGTTCTGAGCTTCCCTCTTACTAACTAACAGGACCTATTTTAGTTAGACTCACTTGCCGTTTTTCGGAGTTCCGAGTTACAGATTGTTACGGCGGTTTAGGGCCTTCCTTTTCGCCTACACGATTCCCAGGGATGCGTCTAACGTCTTCTTTTGACGCGGGAATAATCGTGTGCGGTCAGGAGTGTTTGAGAGTGACTCCTGCCGACGGCTAAGACGCTTTTTCAGGACATTCCGCCCTGGTACCCATGTCGCCTCCCCATTACCCCCAGTGTGCCTATCACTATACGCTCTGGTTGGGGCCTGATGCCAGCTTCACTCTGAAGCGTGGTAAGTCTAGCTCGATGTGGCCTGGTCGGGAGTCCGCTGTCCCTCAGCGGGTGGGACTTGCACCCACATCCTTAACTCAGTTATTCATTAGGCTTTAGCCCTATGAACCCTATTCATACCCTTCTAGTTTCTAGAAGCTCCTAATAGGAACGAGTCGCACGAAGACTGCCATTGATATCCGCATTAATCACCTGACCAGTTGCACTCAAAAATAAACCGCGTTTGACTCGCTTGCCTACATAGAATTCAATAGCATATTGGTTTTTCTAAGTCAATAGCAGATGTTTTACTGGTGTAACTTTCTTCAGTTTCAATTACCTTGATTCCTGCCAGTTGACATTTATAAGTTATCTGTTGAATTAGCTTGGAGTGGGGTATTTGGGTAAAGTTTTGATTGTTTTTTTTACCGATGTTTGCACCCTGTTTCCAATTATCATTTTTTCCAATTACTACAGTACCAATATTACTCTTCACTAAATAATTAACAACTAACTTGCTGGTGTTATGCAGGTAATTCTCGACAAAACGATTTCTATGATAACTTAATGCTTCAATCTTACGACTGGTTTTTCTGTTGCCTTTGAGATGACTTTGGTACTTGGCTTTACGTTTGTT
>JASJEE010000141.1 GCA_030064835.1 Microcoleaceae cyanobacterium MO_207.B10
TAATTCTCTACATCAATAAACACTACATTCTTTTCCAATTTCAAAAATTTCCAGACATGACCTGTCGTCACTACACCATAAACAAACGGAACATCTTTACCATCTTGTTGATTATATATTTCCGCCCCAACCATTTCTGCAATACATTGTCCTAAACCACTAACTATCTTTTCATTTTTAGCTTCTACAAGAACAACTACAGGAGTTTCCAAATATAATTGTTCGGGAGATTCACTAATAATAAAATCACAAAATCCATTCAATCCCTTATCCCTATCAACCGAGAAATCTATACCCGAAAAAAAACTGATTTGAAGTTGTCTCTTAATCTCCAGCAAAATATTAATAATTATTAGCTCAGAACTTGCCTTTTCCGTAGCGATCGCTAAAGCAATAGGTACATTTTGCTTTAACGTTTCAGCCAAGAGATTACTAATTTCTACAGCTTCAACTTGAGAAAATAAGTCTTCTGTTTCTATAATTTTTAAGTTAAACTCAGCTTAGATTTTTTTTAAGTCAAAATCACTATATGACATTTTACCTATTCCTAATTTCCTCAATCAGAATTTTCCGATTAATTACAAATAATTTGTAAGCATTCAGCCATCAGCTATCAGCCATCAGCTCTTCGCTGTCGGCTATTAATTTATTATCTTTGAAAGAGGAAGTAAAATTGAAAGATTGAAAAAGATTAAAAGTTACTCTCAAAGTAGATTAGCTAATCTACTTCATTAATTAAAAAACAAAAGCGTCTATTTAATACCTGAATGCTTACAATAATTTTATATCCTCAACTATACTCTTAATTACCCATAAAACTTCCTGTAAAAAACTGATAACTGATAACTGAAATGACGCGAACTCCCCACGACCAATTTGCCAAACAATATTTAGAAGAATTACTAACTCTATTAGGTAAAGTTGAAACCAGTCGCGATGTTGCCAGTGAAGTGCGCGAAATAGACGTATATTTTATCCCTGTAGTTCCACCACCAAACGACCCTAAAATTTTAGGGTTATTAGGCAAAATGGCAGCTACCGCTTCTGTTTACGAACCATTTAGAAATCAACCACAACGACTGGAAATTCTAGACTGTCAAGCAAAACTCAACTTTGTCATTAACCAACAAAAACGTAAATCTAGACGGGAAAATACTTCCTATTCTGAAACCGAATGGCCTTTCCTCTGGATTTTATGTCCATCCTGTTCGACGAGGTTAATTAATGGTTTTGGCGCTCAATCAGACTCAAGTGGTAAATGGCCGACTGGCGTTTATTTTTTGGCAGAGTTTCTAAACACAGGGTTAGTGGCAATTAATCAACTACCCATTAATGAGGGAACTCTGTCGTTGCGGGTGTTGGGTAAAGGTAAGACACAAGAGCAAGCCATTTTAGAATTGGAAGCTTTACCAAAAGGCAACCAACTTCGGGAAAATCTAACAGAACTTCTAGCAAGTTGGCACATCACAATTCAATTTAGAGAAAATAAAAATATGGATGAAGATGACCAGGAGTTACTTATGAGACTATCACCTGTTTATTTACGTTGGCGAGAAGAGACCTTGGAGGAAGGTCGCCAAGAAGGTCTTCAGGAAGGTCGCCAAGAAGGTCTTCAACAAGGTTTCCAGCAAGGGGAACAAAGGACAAAGCAACAAATGATTCAAAATTTTCTCAATGCTCGGTTTGGTTCCCTAGACCCAGAACTATTGGCCATTATTGAACCAATGTTACAGTTGTCTCCAGAGGAGTTGGCTTCTTTGTTATTAAATGCTTCAAGGGAGGAATTATTGGAGAGGTTTAATTAATAACTTAATGAGGTTATTTTTTATTTGTTGAAGTTGTGGCTAGGATATTTCTAGCGTGCTAAAAATTTCAGCAGAAAATTAAACATAATAGTATAAAGGTAGGCGAATATTCAGATACCGATATTAATGGTAAATTTTGTGATTTTTGTCTACCCGATATTTTATGAAAAGTAATGTTTGAGAATAATTTAATTTATTGAGGTAGCTATTTTATTACTAATTGGGTCTAATAATTATTACATTGCTGTCAAAAATCCCAGTCATACCTGATTTTTTAATTAATTATGTTACTAGAACTTGCTATTGGTGATGCTTATGGCGCTGGTTTTGAATATGCAGATATTGAGTTAATTAAACAACACAATAATCTTTTTACTTATGTGAAGCTCCCCCGCCATAAATTAATTCCTGGTTCCTATACTGATGATACTCAAATGAGTATTGGAATTGCCGAAATGATAATTTCTCCCAAACCTTGGACACGACAAAATTTAGCTGATAAATTTGTGGAAGCTTTTAAACGAGATGAACGAGAAGGATATCCTAGAAAGTTTTATGAGTTTTTAAAACGGGTAGAAACTGGTCAACAATTTTTAGCAGAAATAGGTGGTACGAGCGATAAGAGTGGCGCTGCAATGCGAGCAACTCCCATTGGAATTTTTCCGACTATTAAAGAAGTCAAAAAAAAAGCAACTATTCAAGCAGCTATTACTCATAATAGCCCAGATGGAATTGATGCAGCGATCGCCTCTGCATTAATGAGTCACTATTGTATTTATAACTTGGGCAAAAAAAGCGAACTAGGAAAATTTATTGAAACTCATGTTCCTGGGAAACCTTGGTCTGAACCTTGGGAACAAAAAGTTGGTTCTAAAGGTTGGATGAGTGTGAGAGCTGCTATTACCGCAGTGGAAAGAAACCACAGAATGAGCAGTTTATTGATGGATTGTATTAATTTTAGTGGAGATGTAGATACAGTCGCAACTATAGCTTTAGGTGCGGGTTCTTGTAGTCGCGAAATAGTTCAAGATTTACCAGAGAACCTGAAAGTATTATTAGAAAATGGTCCGTATGGTCGGGATTATTTGATTATGCTGGATAGACAACTTCTGTCTATGACAGTATAAAGCAGAAGTAAGTTTTCTAAATAAATTCAGGTTAAAACCCATAATTTATTTTTCAACCCACTTCTGACAACGCTAATAGATATCTCCGGAAATTAAGATTTAACAACCTTTTGATCGGCGTTTCAGATAAATTATCGGAGATTTCTAACAATTAATAGGAGCAAGTTTAGTCCCCAATGAGCCATCACAAGTTACAAGCTAATTGTGATGATTTAGTAGCGACCGCCACCACCTCGGCGATTATTATAACCTCCACCAGACCTTCTGTCTTCACGAGGCTTTGCCTTGTTCACTTTCATATCGCGACCCATCCATTCAGCACCATCAAGTGCTGTAATTGCCGCTTCTTCTTCTGCTTCTGAATCCATTTCTACGAATCCAAAACCACGGGGACGACCTGTTTCACGGTCAGTTGGTAACTGAACGCGCTTGACACTTCCATATTCCTTAAACACTTCAGATAGGTCTTCTTGTGTTACGTCGTAAGATAAGTTGCCTACGTAAATTGACATTGATTTTCTCCCAAATCAAATTATGTGTAGAGATTTAGATTTCGGAGAGAAGCTTGTCAATACCGACAGGAAAGTAATCCTCATATAAACAAACATTACAACCGAATTTATTCTCATGTTCTAGAATAGCACAGATACATAATTACAACCCTAATTAGAGTTATTTAGAAAATAGAGTTATCCAGAAGCTAAAATGTAACAAATATTTTACAAAACTTTGAGGTTAATTATCTGAGATGTCTAAATATTATGTGGGCATTGTTTGGGCAAAACAGAACAGCGATTAATCGGAAAATCTGAATAGAGGCAAGATTTTCATGATGTTTATCATTTTTCTCTCATCCATAAATTTTGACTAAATTATTTACTATATATATTTATCAGTTATCAGCAGATATCATATAACCGGATTGTATATGATACAAATCTTCAGTTAATGGATTTTTATAATTGCTCTCCGGAAAAGAGGGAGTAGGACTGGGTAGGGGAGTAGGGGGAAATAATTGATGATTTATAGGCGATAATTGATTTGATTTTGTGGTAGTCCTGCATGGTAATGGTATAGCAATTCTCTAAAGTGTCCAGTTTGGTGGGTTCCCGTGAGGCAACCCACTTACAGCGGTTTTCATTTCAGTAGACCACAGTAGGGAAGTTGCATCCAACGTCCCTACAAGGTTTTGGTTATGGTTCCGGTGGTTCATCAAGAGCGAAAAGCGCTGTAGAGAAAATCTAACGGAGCTTCTGGCAAACTGGCACGTCATAATTCAATTCAGAGAAAATAGACATGAAGATGAGCAGGAGTTACTTATGAAACTATCACCTGTTTATTTACGATGGCGTGAACAGACCTGATCCAGTAGGGGCGAATGCCATTCGTCCCTACATATAACGTTTTCAAGGTGAATTTGCGTAAGTCCTGATTCTTTTTCTCAAAGCTTGTAGGGACGTTCCATAGAACGTCCCTACTGTAATGAAAAAAAATCAAAACTGCTATAAGTTAGCAAAACCAACACAAAACTAAACCCTAGTAACAGAATCCTTTTTCAATACATTCACACCTTTACCATTACCATTAACAGATACATTCAACTGCGGGCGACTCTCCTTACCACCGAACAATTTCTGCAACCAATAGAGAAAATTATCAATGTAAGTAAACCACACAGGGACTACCACCAATGTTAACAAAGTAGAAGTAGTTAACCCACCAATAACAGCGATCGCCATCGGGCTTCTCACCTGACCCCCTGCACCTAATTCCAGAGCGATGGGTAACATTCCAGCAATAGTCGAAAGAGTTGTCATCAAAATTGGTCGTAACCTGGAAATACCAGCTTCCCGAACTGCATGAAACTGACTCATTCCTTTTTTTTCATTTGCTAAGGAGGAGTCTACTAACAAAATTGCATTTTTTGTCACCAAACCCATCAGCAGTACAATTCCAATTAAAGCAAACAAACCTAACTCCTTCTGGAAGATCATCAACCCTAATAAAGCACCACCAATAGATAAAGGTAACGCCACCAAAATCACCATTGGATAAAGGAAGTTATTGTATAACAACACTAAAATTGCATAAATACACAATACTGCCAAACCTAACGCACCCAAAAATCCATTAAACACATCCATCATAATTTTGGCACTCCCATCAGACTGTTCGGTGACATCAGGTGGCAGTGGGTTCATTGCTGGTAATGATTTCACTGCTGTTACTGCATCTCCTAGAGAAATACCCTCTAAATTTGCCTCAAAGGAAACCTGGCGATAACGGTTAAAACGATTAATTTCCGCTGGTCCGCTACCAATGGTAATTTCAGCCACCGCTGACAATGGTACTAACCCACCATTTTGACTAGGAATGCGTAAATTTTTAATTGCATCTAAGTCATTTCTATATTCCTCTGCTAACTTTACCCGAATCGGAATTTGACGATCTGATAAATCAAACTTAGCTAAATTAGTCTCATTATCTCCCAGAGTTGCTAAAGAAGCAGTACGGGCGATCGATTGTACTGAAACTCCTAAATCTCCTGCTCTAGCAGGTAATGGTTTAATTAAAATCTCCGGTTTCACTAAACTAGCACTAGAAGTCACATCCACCAACCCCGGAATTTCTCGCATTTGTCTTTCCAAAGTATCCGATGTCTGTTGTAAAACAAGTGCATTTTCGCTCTTCAGAATAATTGTTAAATCTTTATCACCACCACCAGGACCTTGACTAGTAAAATTTATTCGCGCTCCTGGAATATTTTGAAACAACGGTCGTATCTGTTGTTCAAATTCTTGTTGAGAAATATCCCGCTCTTCCCTTGGTAAGATGTTAACGTATACTTTACCTGTATTCACAACCTCACTATCGCCTCTACTACCAATATCAGCAAACACACTGGTAACAAGTGGATTTTCCTTTAGTAGTTGCATTGTTTGTTGGGCGACTTGTTCTGTTTCTACTAATGTTGAACCAGGAGGTAATTCTAGGGAAACGATACTCACCCCCTGATCCTCAGCACCCGTTAATCCTTTCGGTAGTAGTGGCACCAATTGCAAGCTACCAATAAAGAAAAGCAGAGCAATACCTAAAGTGATAATTTTATGACGCAACGCCCAAGTTAATAACTGACTGTAAGGACGAATTTTTTTTTGTTTCTGATTTTTTTCTGGAAAACAAGCAGATGTTTTTACTCTTCTCTGCTTCAATAACCGCGCCCCCAACATTGGTGTCATTGTAGTAGCAACTAATGTGGAAAACATAGTTGCGACTGCTACCGTAATCCCGAAAGGTTTAAAAAATTTCCCTGGTATCCCACCCATAAATGCTACGGGTAAAAACACTGCCACAATAGTTGCTGTTGTTGCCACCACCGCCAAACCAATTTCTGCCGATCCATCCAAAGCTGCTTGAAATGGTTTTTTTCCCTTCTCAATATGTTGGTCAATATTCTCGATCATACAGATAGCATCATCTACTAAGTTCCCCATTGCTAATGCTAGCGCTAACAAGGTCATCCAATCTAAGGTGTAATTGAGAATTTTCATTACCAAAAAAGTAGGTAATATTGATAAAGGCAATGCTAATGCTGTAACTAAGGTAGGTCGCCAATCTCGTAAAAATATACTTACAACTACCACAGTGAGTATGGAACCAATAACCAAAGCGTCTACAGATGCTTGATATGATTCTTCAATGTTTGTTGCGCGAGTGAAAATGAGTTGCAAGTCTACATCTGTTGGCAATGTTTTTTCAAGTTGGGAAACTGCTTCCCGCACGTTTTTTTCTACAGTAACTAGGGTACTACCTGTGCTGCGAAGTACCCCGAAAGCAACAACAGGTTTACCGATATTATTTGTTTCTGAGTCTTGGTTAGAACTATTTTTTTCTAATAACCAAGCTGTTTGTCTAATTTCCCCAAAACCATCAATGACTTTTCCTACACTCGAAAGGGGAACTGCACCACCGGAAGGCAGAATAATTTGATATTCTTTCAATGCTTCTACTGTATCAGCACTCCCTAAAGTCCGAATACTTTTTTCCGTACCTCCTGTTCGAGAACGTCCTCCAGGTATATTAGCATTGAGGGCGCGGATTTGATCGTTGACTTGTGTCGCAGTAATTCCCAGACTTTCTAATCTTTCGGGACTGAGTTCGATCAGAATTTCGCGGTCAACTCCGCCAATACGGTTGATTTGAGAGACACCTGTAACGTTGAGGATAGCACGACTAATTTCTTTGTCAACTAATTCACTTAACTCTTCGACTGAACGTTTGTCCGAGGTGACGGCGTAAGTCATTATTGGTCCGCCTCCAGCAAAGTTTAGTCTTTTAACGATAGGGTCATTAGCATCTAAGGGTAAGTCTTGCCTAATTTCAGCAACAGCATTGCGCACATCATTCGTTGCGCGGTCGTGATCTACTTCTAAGTCAAAGGCAATTGTAGTTGTGGAAACTCCATCGGTTACTGTTGAGCTTAGTTGGTCAATATTTCCTAAACCTGCTACAGCATCTTCAACTTTTTTTGTTACTTGAGTTTCTAATTCTGTGGGACCTGAACCTGATTGAGTTACGGTGACTGATACTATAGGAATATCAATATTTGGTAGATTATCTATTCCTAACTGAAAAAAAGACATTAATCCTACTACTGTTAAAACTAGAAACATAACCAGAGTAGGAACTGGCTTTTTGATTGACCAAGCTGATACGTGAAATGACATAGTTAATTTACAAAATAAAATTAAGAACGAGAACTATTGAGTTGACAATGGCTGCTTTTATTTAATTTTGACTCAGAGAATTTTATCAAGAAAAATTAGTTATTCTTAAATATTTACTTTCCCATGGGAAACAGATTAATTTTAATTAATTACTTTAACTATATCTCCATCTTTTAGATAACCTGCACCTGAAACAACTACGCTATCTCTTAATTCTAAACCCTGTTTTATTTCAATTTTGGCATTGGCTAAATCCCTGTCTTTACTAAGAACTTCCCCAACTTCTACAGGCACAGATTTAACTTTATTATTATCTCCCAAAACATAAACAATAGATGTGCCATCTGCTTGAGGTAATACTGCTTTTGCTGGAATTTTTAACCCTTGACTAGTTGCTGTTGTAATTGTTGCTCGTAAAAACATTCCTGGTCGTAAGAAATTACTTTGAGGTAAGTCAATTTTGACTGTAGCTTCACGACTTTCTTGGTCAACAATTGGCGCTATTTCTCTTACTACTCCTAACACTTTGATGCGACTATCTGCATCAGAAGTTATTTGAACTTTTTTACCAACCTTGACTTGTGCTAACTGAGTTTCTGGTACTTTTAATTGTAGTTCCAGTTGATTATCTTTAATAATCGAAAACAACATTTTACTACCGGAAGTAACATCACCCAAACGGGCTACCCGTTCGGCAAGTATACCATCGGCTGGTGCTTTGACTAAAGTTTGCTCTAACTGAGTTTGTGCCTGTTCCAAACGAGATTCATTACTACTAACATTTGCGATGGCACTGTCAATATTTGACAATGCACTATCAACTTCTGCTTGAGCGCTGCTAACACTAGCATTGGCACTACTAATTTTTGCTTCCGCACTCCTTAGTTGAGCTGTTGTACTACTAACATTAGCTTCTGCACTCTCTACCCTAGCTATAGCACTACTCACATTTGAACTAGCAATTTCGACTTTAGCTTTGGCACTCTCAACGTTAGCATCTGCAATTTCGACTTTAGCCTTAGCACTATCAATGTTAGCATCTGCAATTTCGACTTTAGCTTTAGCACTATCAATGGCAGCATCAGCAACTCGCACTCCCTCCTGCGCAGTGATCACAGAAGTAGCACGGGTTTCTAATTCTTGAGAACTAATAACTCCCTCTGACTGCAAGGTTTGATATCTTTCCAACTCCCTATTTGCTTGTGCAAGATTAGCTTTAGCTTCTGCTAACTTAGCCTCCGCCTGAGCTACAGAGGATAGGGAGTCATTACGACCTGCTTGGGCTTGTTTCATGGCAGCAACTGCATCATTACGACTTGCTTGGGCTTGTTTCATGGCAGCAACTGCATCATTACGACTTGCTTGGGCTTGTTTCATGGCAGCGATCGCTTCATCCCTACCAGCTTCAGCTTGAGTAATGGCAGCTTTAACTTGCTCTCGCTCGGCTTCAGCTTGTTGGCGACCGGCAATAGCTTGCTCTACTCCTGCTTTGGTTCTACTATAAGCAGCTTTCTTCTGATCTACTTCACTGCGAGCAGATAGCAGTTGAGATTTTGCTTGGTTAATTTGTGATTTCAAAATAGAGTCATCTAAAACTGCCATCACCTGACCCCGACTAATTTTGTCTCCTTCTTCTACCAAGACTTGCTGAATTTGCAGCCCATTTGCCTGGGGTAAAATTGGTAATAAGTCAAAAGCAACAACATTACCTGTAGCAGTTAGAGTGCGCTCCACCGTTGCTAACTCAACTGGTGCTACTGTAACGCTCATAGTCGGAGTTAAGTTAGTCTCACCAGTATTTGTCATTGTTTGTGTGGAGGTAGTATTAGTCTCCGTATTTTCCCCAGTTTTGGGAAAAAATTGGATACTTACGATAGTACCTACTACCCCAATGCCAATACCCATAATCAGTCCCCGCCATCCCCCTCCATGAGACTTCTTGGTGTCTCTAATTATATCTTCGTCCTTTTCTATTCGAGAATAGAGACTCAGGCCATCTAAATCTTGAATATTTACTTGGTCATCATTTGTGATATTTTTACTTTCTTGCATTTTTATTTCTTCTTCTGGTATAATATTCCGACTCAATTTACTTTCTCCTTAATCATTTAAAAATATCTATCTTTAACATATTTATTATATTGTAAAGAAAAATTACTGTTTTGTTATAATTCTTTAAAAGAGAAAGTCATTTCTGAAGATAAATATCTGTTGCTGAGATTTTTGCTATTTCCTGGCAGAGCTAGTTATCTATAATTAAATTATGCAAAATTAAACCAAGATTTAACTAAAGTTTTAGTAAACAACAACAAAAAAACATTAAAATTTTAATAAAGCATCAAACAAAATCAGAGTTAATATTACTTAAGTATCAAATATGTTCAATGCTACTGAAATATTAATTAATTCATTCGTAGAAAAAATTCGGGAAGGTTATCGTCGGACTTACGGCGGTTATAAGTCAGATTATGAAGATATTATTGCTTGGGCAGGAAGTATGGCATTAGAAAATATTGCCAATAGTGATGCCCTATACCATAACGTAGAACATACTGTTTTGGTGACTCTTGTAGGCCAAGAAATTTTACGGGGAAAACATATCCGTGAGGGTAAGGTTACCTGTGAAGATTGGCTCCATTATATCATCTCCCTAGTTTGCCATGACATTGGGTATGTCAAAGGAGTTTGTCTGCAAGATAGAAAGGGATGTTATGCTACGGGGAACGATGATGAAGTGGTGAATTTACCATTAGGTTCTACTGATGCTAGTCTGACTCCTTATCATGTAGATCGGGCAAAATTATTTATTGATGAAAGATTTGGCGGTCATAGACTAATTGATGTACAAATTATTAAGCATAATATTGAATTGACCCGCTTTCCAGTTCCAAAAGCATCAGATCATCAAGATACTATCAACTATCCTGGTTTAGTTCGGGCTGCGGATTTAATTGGTCAGTTAAGTGACCCCCGCTATCTCAAGAAAATTAGTTGTTTATTTTATGAATTTGAGGAGACAGGTTTTAATAAAAAAGTAGGATACGAAAATCCTAGCGACCTGCGTGATAACTATCCTCAATTTTTCTGGAAAGGGATTCATCCTTATGTAAAAAATGCTCTGTATTATTTATCATTAACCCAGGAAGGTAAGCAAATAATTGCTAATCTCTACTCAAATGTATTTGTAGTGGAACATGATGATAGCAAAAATGTTGCTGTTTAACCATCAATAAAAAAATTGGGATCAATATTGATATAAATTAGCAAAAGCTGAAAAACAGTCAAAAATAAACTTAATTATGAATGTCAGATTTTCACCTGTTCAACAGTTTTTAATTACATGGTTACTGTTATTAGTAGCAGGATGGTTCACCATTGGAGCAATCACTTATGTAGGTGAAATAGTTAGTATTTTAATCACAGCAGGATTAGTATCTTTTTTGCTTAACTATCCAGTGGCGAGACTGCAAAGATTTGTGCCCCGAAGTTTAGCAGCAGGTTTAGTCTATTTAACGGCCGCTTTAATAGTAGTAATTATCGGTCTAACTATTGTTCCACCTGTATTTAATCAAGCCCGACAATTGGGATTGAAATTTCCCGAACTTTTGGATTCAGGCA